>JBLFZA010000115.1:0-12920 GCA_047610025.1 Bradymonadia bacterium
GCGCGCTGCTGCTCGTCGGCTCACTATTGCAGCCCCTACGCCCGTCCACGCCTGAAGAGGCGCAGATGGCGTTGGTATTTATCCACGTGGGGCTCGTCCTGATCGGGCTCGGCACCTTCGCGCTGTCGGCAGTGCTTGCGGGGCTCTACCTGCTTCAGGAACGACAGCTGAAGAAGCGCCAGTTCGGGGCACTGTTCCACCGGTTGCCCAGCTTGGAAGAACTCGACGCAGCGAGTTTCCGTTTGGTGGTGCTGGGCTTCGTGATCTACACGGTCGCCCTGATCGTTGGGTTTCTATGGCTCTTCCAGACGGCTGGAACCGGGTCGATCGCTCGCATCGGACTGTCGCTGCTCGCGTGGGTGATGTTCGCGAGCGTGATTCACACGCGGATCACCAGAGGCTGGCGTGGAAAACAGTCGGCTTGGATGACCATCGGCGGAGCGGTCAGTGCGCTGCTCGTGCTCGCGGTGTACGCCCGATGAGTGAGCGAAGGCACGTTGGCATGCTCGGTCTGAGTCACCGCACTGCTTCCATCGAGGAGCGGGAACGACTCGCGATCGAGGGCGACTCCGTGGCAAGCTTCGCTCACACGGTTCTGCAGGACGGGGGGGTGGACGAGTGCGTCGTTCTGTCCACCTGCAATCGGGTTGAGGTCTACTGGGCGACATCCGATGAGAGCGCTCATCAACGCGTAGAAACCGCCCTGATTCAGGCGCATAGCCTCGAGGACGGGTGGTGGAACAGATTCGGCTACCGACACGCGGGCTCCGACGCTGTGGCTCACCTCATGCGCGTGACGAGCTCACTCGATTCCCTCATCATCGGCGAGCCCCAGATTTTGGGGCAAGTGAAACAGGCGTACGAACACTGCCGCAGCGGTGGCGCGACCGGCCAGTGGTTGAATCGCCTCTTCCCGCACGCCTTCAAGGCGGCGAAACGAGTACGCACGGAGACAGGGGTTGCGGAGAACGCAGTGTCCGTCAGCTACGCGGCCGTCGAGCTCGCGAAGAAGGTCTTCGGCAGGCTCAACGGCAAGAGCGTGCTCGTCATCGGCGCGGGCAAGATGGGTGGCTTGACGATCAAGCACCTGCGGCAGGCGGGTGTGGAGCAAGTGCATCTCGCCAACCGCACCTTTGCGAGGGCAACTGAGACGGCAGAGAGAATCGGCGCGACAGCTCACGCACTCGATGAGCTGCAAGACCTGCTCGGACGCGTCGACATCGTGATCTCGTCGACAGGCTCTCAGGATTACATCGTGAAGCACGACGCGGTGCAGGCGGCACTCGCGGTGAGAAAGTATCGGCCGCTCTTCTTGATCGATATCGCCGTGCCGCGAGACATTGATCCGCGCTGCGAGAGATTGAGCAACGTGTACGTCTTCGACGTGGACGATTTGGAGCGCGTCGTCGAATCGAATCTTGCCTCGAGGCGCTTCGAAGCGCAGCGCGCGGAGTCGATCATCCGCGACGAAGTCACCGTCTTTAACGCATGGGCGGCGGAAGCGGAGGTCGTCCCGACGATTCGCGGGTTGCGAGAAAAGCTGCAGGCGCTGCGGGATGCTGAGGTCGAACGCATGAAGCGGCAGAACCCGGAGCTCAGCCCGGAGGCCATAGAGGCGGCGGAGCGCATGGCCCGCAGTCTCATCAACAAAGTGTTGCATGAGCCGACGATCTCACTGCGACAGGCGAGCGGCGCAGGCAGTGGCGCACCCCTCGTTGCGGCGGTTCGGAACCTGTTTGCGCTAAGCGAAGACGCGCTCTCGCCATCGGAGGAGACATGACGACCCTGCGCCTCGGTACCCGAGGCAGCCAGCTTGCCCTCTGGCAGGCCCACTACGTTCAAGGCCGGCTCCAGGAGCTCGGTGCCCAAGTAGAGGTCGTGGTCATCAGCACGAAAGGGGACCGCATTCTCGACCGCCCTCTGGCATTGATCGGTGGCAAGGGCCTCTTTGTGAAGGAGATTGAACACGCACTGCACGAAGGTGACGTTGACCTCGCGGTGCACAGTTTGAAGGACATGCCGGTTGACCAGCCTCCAGGGTTGATGCTGAGCGCCTTTCCTGTCAGCGCCTCGCCGTTTGATGCAATGTGCGGCCGCGAGCCGATGAACTCCCTCGCTGAACTGCGTGAGGGCGCGCGAATCGGAACGGGGAGTCTCAGGCGTGGAGCGCAGTTGAAGGCGCTACGTCCAGATCTGGAGATCGTGGGGATTCGCGGAAACGTTGAGACCCGGCTGTCTCGCAGGTTCTCCCCTGAGCCAGGGCTCGACGCCGTGGTATTGGCCGAGGCAGGCCTTCGCCGTCTCGGCCTCTGGGAGCCGGGCTTCTTCGCTCTGTGTCCACCGGACATGCTGCCGGCGCCGGCTCAAGGAGTGCTCGCGATTGAAGTGCGCGAGAGCGACGCAACGACCCGCGCTCTTGTGGATCGGCTCGATGACGTCGGCGCTCGCCTGCGCGTCACCGCCGAGCGCTCGTGCCTCGCAGGAATCGAAGGCAATTGCCACACCCCCTTCGCTGTCTTCGCCCATACCGTAGGGGGGGAGTACGTGCTTCACGGCCGTCTCTTCGACGACGCGGGAAACGCGACGGAAGACGTCGTCGGCGTGCCACAGGCGGAGGCGACATTGGACGTCGTCACGGAGCTCGGTCAGACCCTCGCAGCGAGCCTCTTAGGGGGGCTCGGGCCCGCGTGACAACGTGCCCGCGCGACACCATGCCGCGCGTTCTCGTCACGCGCGCGGCGTCGCAGGCCGCGGTGTTGGCGGAGCAGCTCAAGGCGGCCGGGGTAGACGTCCTGCACGTTCCGATCGTAGCGTTCGAGAAGCTGCCAGCAGTGAGCGAGTTGAGCAGAATTGGCGCCAGCCTGCTGCCTGGCGACGCAGTGGCCTTTACCAGCGCCAACGGCGTGCGCTTTTCGCAAGAGGGAATCCGAGGTTCACTTCCTGCCGGCGTGATTATCGCCGCAACAGGAAGTCGCACGGCCGAAGCGTGCGTCCGGTGGCTTGAGCGTGAGCCAGAGTGTGTGCCTGCGCGATTCATCGCGGAAGAGTTCGCCGCCGAGCTCCAGCGCGTCGTGCGGGCAGGCGGGCGGGTCTTGCTCCCGCGGGCTGAACGGGCTCGCGACGCGCTACCGAAGGCCTTGCTGGCGGCGGGCATCGGGGTCGACATCGTCCCCGTTTATCGCACCCTTCTAGCGGCCGATGCTGCCGTGGCGCTCGAGCGCGTGCTGGAGCTGGACGTGCTGACGTTCGCGTCTTCGCTCACCGTGCGACTCTTCGATGGGCTGCTCGAGGCAACGGGGCGGGAAGAATTCCGTCAGACGCCGACGATCACAATTGGCCCGATCACCTCGAACGATGCGCGACAGCTGGGGTATACTGTCGTCGCAGAGGCTCCCGAGGCGACAGCGGAGTCCCTGGCGCGCACCGTTATGACGTGGTGGCGCCGCTCCCACACGCCATCAAAGTAGCGCTATGACGCAGCCCATCCACCCCCGTCCCCGCCGCCCGCGCCGAATGAGGCGCGATGACTTCTCTCGTCGACTGATGGCGGAAAACGTGCTGACGCCAGCCGACTTAATCTGGCCGGTCTTCGTGCTCGATGGGGATGGGCGGACCGAGCCAATAGCGACGATGCCGGGTGTCGATCGCCTGTCTATCGACCGACTTCTCGAGGCGGCCGCCGACTGCCTAGCGTTGGGCATCCCCGCGGTGGCGTTGTTCCCGGTGGTCGAAGGCGGCGCGAAGGACAACGTCGGCACGCTGGCTTGGCAGCCAGACGGCCTGGTTCAGCGCGCCGTGCGCGCGCTGAAAGCTGCGCACCCTGGGTTGGGAGTGATCACCGATGTCGCCCTCGACCCCTACACCGCGCACGGGCAGGACGGTATCATCGACAAAGACGGGTATGTGCTGAACGAGGAGACGATCGTCGCGCTCGTGAAGCAGGCGCTCAGCCACGCTGAAGCCGGCGCTGACATTGTCGCGCCGTCCGACATGATGGACGGCCGCGTTGGAGAGATCCGTGACGCGTTGGAGGACTCTGGATTCGTTCACACCCGCATTCTGGCCTACTCTGCAAAGTACGCGTCGAGCTTCTATGGTCCGTTCCGCGACGCCGTAGGTTCCGCAGGTTCGCTCGGAAACGCCGACAAAAGCACCTATCAGATGGACCCCGCAAACGGCAACGAGGCGCTTTGGGAGGTGCAAGACGACATCGCAGAGGGCGCTGATATGGTCATGATCAAACCGGGTATGCCTTACCTCGACATCGTGTGGCGCGTGAAGAACGAGCTCGGGTTCCCAACCTACGCCTACCAAGTCAGCGGAGAGTACACGATGCTGAAGCTTGCTGCGCAGCACGGCGCCCTCGACGAGAAGAAGTGTGTGCTCGAAGCGCTGCTTTCGTTTAAGCGCGCTGGTGCAGACGGAATCCTCACGTACTTCGCGCGCGATGCCGCGCGCTGGTTGAGCGAGGCGTGAGGGCGCTCCCTGAATGGCAGGTCGTCGAGCTCACGTCGGTGACCGAAGAAGATCTAACGGCGCTGATCAACGAGCAGCACGACTCCGGTTGGCAGTTCGAGCGGGCTGATTACATCAAAGAGACCGGTATCCGGCGCCCGCAAATGGCCTTCGTTCACTTTCGACGAGACCGCGAGACGACCTAACGACTTAATGCTGGTCAAGCACTGCAATCGCCGCGTGGCGTGAACGACACACGCCTCCCACGACCCACTTTCGAATCGACTGTTCATGAACGAGACCCCACTCCTGCTCCGCGCACTCGCCGGCGAAGATACACCGACCGCGCCGGTATGGTTCATGCGCCAGGCGGGCCGCATTCTCCCGGAGTACCGCGCTCTGAAAGAGAAGTACTCCTTCTGGCAGCTCGCGCGGACGCCGGACCTCGCGACCGAGGTGACATTGCAGCCCGTGAAGCGCTTCGGCGTCGATGCCGCGATTCTGTTCCAGGACATCATGACGCCGCTCCCGCCGATGGGCGTGGATATCGCGTTCGCGCCGGGTCCCGTGATCTCGGAACCGATCCGCACGCGAGCGCAGGTGGATGCGCTTCGTGTGCCGGAGCAAGACGAGATAGCCCCCTTCGTTCGCCAAGCGGTACAGCAGATTCGCGACGCATCTCCCGTGCCATTGATTGGTTTCGGTGGCGCCCCGTTGACCTTGGCGACATATCTGATCGAAGGGAAAGGTTCGAAAGAGTACGGGAACTTCCGGGGTTTTCTTCGACAGGAACCTGAGGCTGCGCACGCGCTCCTTGAAAAGCTGACCGAAGTGACGATTCGCTACCTGCGCGACCAGGTCGAGGCGGGCGCGCAGGCGATTCAACTCTTCGACTCCTGGGCGGGGCTGCACGACCCCAAAACCTACGAGGAGTTCTCGCTGCCCTACAACCAGCGGGTCATGCGTGCGCTCGGCGATCTGGGCGTCCCGCGCATCTTCCTCGCCGTTGGCGCAGGGCACCTGTATCCCGTCATTCGCACGCTCGAGTGCGAGGCGTTCTCCGTGGATTGGCGACGCCCGCTCAATGAAGCGCGAGAAGAGCTGGGTGCACGGTGCATTCAAGGCAACCTGGACCCCGCAGACCTGCTCGGTCCGAAGGCCCACGTTGAAGCCAGCGTGCGGCGAGTGATGGCTTCTGGGCTCGGAGGCGCGCACGTGTTCAACTTAGGCCACGGCATGATGCCCATAATCTCGCCGGACCATGTGCAGCATGCGCTCGACATTTCGCGCAGCGTCGACCGGCACGCCCGTGGGTAGTGTGATCGTTGTGGGGGGAGGCGTTAGCGGTCTTACGACCGCCTGGGCGCTTCATAACGCTGGGGTTGAGGTGACCGTGCTTGAAGCGGGCGCGGAGCCGGGCGGTACGGCAACCAGTGGAGCCGAATCCGGGTTCATCTTCGACCGAGGTCCGAACGGGTTCCTCACCTCAAACCCCGCGACGTGGCAGCTCGCTCACGACCTGGGGATTGCAGAGGATTTGGTCGAGGCGTCCCCCGGAGCAAAGAGGAGATACCTCTTGAAAGACAGTGGTTTGGTGCCGCTTCCTTCAAGTCCCGTCGCGCTGATGTCAACGCCCCTGCTCACAGCGAAGGGCAAGATACGAGCCGCCCGCGAACCGTTTGTTAGAACCCCCGCGCCAGACGACGAGTCGGTGCACGCGTTCTTTGAGCGACGCTTCGGGGCGGAGGTCGCCAATGTCTTCGCGGTCCCCATGGTCATGGGCATTACGAGTGGCGATGCCCGCGAGGTCTCTATCGGCAGTCTCTTCCCAAGGCTCGTCGAGGCCGAGGCAGAATCCGGCAGCGTCTTGCGCGGCATGATGGCGAGGCGAAAGAACAAGCAGGAAGGTGCTCCTTCTGGCCGGCTCTGCTCACTGCGCCACGGCATGGGACAGTTGACGCGCACGCTCGCCGAGCAACTCGGTGAACGAGTGCACTACGAGACGGCGGCTGACGGCTTGCGCCGTGACGGCGACCGCTGGTGCGTGAGCGCAGGATCGCGTCGTTGGACGGCCGACGCCGTAGTCACCACCATTCCCGCGTTACCCACCGCTGAGCTGCTCCAGCTCATCTCTGCCGATGCCGCCGAAGAGGTGAGAGGCATCCGCTACGCTGGAGTTCGCGTCATCTCGCTGGGCTTCAACGCGGCCGACGTCACACGTGAGCTCGATGGCTTCGGCTTCTTGGTTCCGCGAGGCGGTCGCGCACGCATCCTCGGCTGTGTCTGGACGTCGACTGTTTTCCCCGGGCGCGCAGCCGCGGGGCGAGTGCTGATTCGCGTTATCGCGGGCGGGACGCTCGACCCTGCATTCACCGACCTAGGCGATGCGGAAGCACTCTCGGCGGCACTTGAGGACATCACGGAGCCCCTTGGCCTGCGCGGTGAGCCGATCTTCGTGCGGCACGTGCGGTGGTTGCACGCTATTCCGCAGCCCGAGGTTGGGCACGCGGCTCGCGTCGCTCGCATTGACTCCGCGCTAGGCCAACACCGCGGACTGTACGTCAGCGGCAATGCGTTCCGGGGTATCTCGGTGAACGACTGTGTCGCGCACGGCCGCGTCTTGGCAGAACGAGTCGTCGCCGAGCTGCGCTAGCGACGACGAAGGCGTCTACGGCATCTGGTGCTGGGCCGCGCGGGAAGGTCGGCCCTCACGCTCACCCGCCTCCGAGCAGAAGCTCCCACGCCGCGCGAACGCCGGGTTCGTCGGAGTCAGCTGCCCGCACAAGCACGCGCGCGCGGTCGGAGTCCGTCCCCTCAACCCAAAGCACATCGGCGCTCAGGAGTGCCGGCTCTAGCTCTCGGCTGCCCAGCCAGAGGCGCGCGAGGGGGAGGGCGAGCGGAGTGCCGGTAACTGCCATCAACCAGAACGCGCGCGACTGCTCCGGCGCCAGCTCTGCCGCCTCTACCAACCTCTCAGGCCACCCATCGTCTGGGCACTCGGCGAGGTAATGCACGAGCTGCCGAAAGCCACGTGCACTCGGTTGAACCTCGTCGAGCAGGGGAGCCCAGGCGGTCGATGGACAGGTAGCCGGAAGCGGCAGTCTCGTGCCCTGAGCGAGTAGAGCCAAAAGTAGAGGGACCGCTTGAGCGTCGGCCTCATCTACCGTGCGCTCCGCGAACACGAGCTGCACCTCGGGCCAAGTCTCGGCGAGCCCGGCGTCTACCAGAGTGGAGGCAGGCGCCTCCCAGCGTGCCGCTGCGGCAAGGCGCACGCTGGGGCTAGGGTCTGAGGTCGCCAGTTCAGCGATGAGTGGCTGCGGGTTCTCGGTCGTCAGGGAGAGCCACGCGGACAAGGCGGCGACTCGCAGCAAGGGCAATGGGTCGTCGCGCAAGACCGCGCGAACATCATCTTCCAACGCGGCGACGGCGTGTCGCTCCGTTGCGACGAGCGCAAGGCGGGCCACGGTCCCATCGCTGTGGGCGATTGCGTCGCGCAGCAGGGGGGCAAGCCAGTCGGGGGAAGGGGCTGCTGGCGAGGCGCGCGCCACGATGGAGAGGATTCTTCGCGCGTCTGTTGTGTCAGCCGGCAATGTAATCTCGAGCAGGGCGTCGAGGATGATGCCGTCCAAGAGACGGTCCGCCTCTGCCGGGATGCCGGCCGTTGGTGGCCAGATCGTGTGAGCAGCTTCAGAGGCTAGCGCGTCGTCGTGGGCGATCTGCGCGATGAACGCTCGGTCAGTCTCATTGGCAGTCAGCAGGGCCTGGAGCCAGTCTGCCGAGTCCATCTCCGTGCTCTGCAGAAGAGTCTGTCGATGGCGCGGTGTATGTGTCGAGAGTAGCCACTCAAGGCGTCGCGCGTCATTCGCAGGGGCGCTCACGAGTAGGTCCACGACCGCATCTTTTACGCAATCGGAGCTTGTTGTTGATGCGTTGAAGATGCCTGTAAAGTCGGATGTTTGATTGAAGAGTCCTCGAGTGACACGCGAGACATGAATTGGCGAGTTTTGGCAGGCATCTCTTAACGCAGGGAGCGCCCAATCCCGAATCCAATCCGTCTGTTGGCTGGCCGTCGTGATAACGCGCGCGACATCAACTGCGGCGTTCCCGAATGCGTGCCCCTCGGCGATCTGGATCGTGACGCAGTTGGCGCCTGGAGGCAGCGTAACGCGCACCAACTCGTCAGCCACCTGCAGCTGCCTCAGCCACCCGTGCGTTGAGATGAGCAGGGTCTGCGGCGCGGTTCCGGTCGCGACTCGTAGGTCGACTGCGCTCGCCGTGTGCACGGCGGGAACTCGCATGCTGGTCCAGGCGCCCACACCGTCGAGATCGCTCAGCGGTCGCCAAGCTTGGTCATCGGCCTCGGCTGTTCCCAGCGCGTCGTCTGCGCCGCCGCCGGGCAGACCGCTGCTCGTGTGGGAGGCGAAGGTGAAGGGCAGCATCCACTGCGGCGCCGGTAGCGCACGCGCAGGCTCAGTCGCCGCTTGCGCGATGTGGTCGATGGAGGGGCGCAACGTGACGGGCCGCAACCGGCCGTCGCTGGCGCTGTAGACCCGCGGCTCTAGAAATGCGCTCGGCAAGCCGCAGTTGTCGACTCCGGCGACTGCGAGCAGCTCGGGCGCGCCGTCCTGGTCCAGGTCTGTCAGCGCATAGGTGGGCACAACGTCCGATCGCCCCAGCGTTCGTGCCTCCACGACAAGATCGTCGTGGCCTTCGTGCAGGAGCGCGCGCCACTCGAAGTCGCCCTCGAGCGCGACTGTCGCGACGCACCATTCGCCTGTAGATGTGGCGCCTAGTGGCTCAGCGTGCGCGGTCGCCTCTCTCGCGTGAGGGGGCGCAGGAATCGACGTGCGTGCGTCGCCACATCGCAGCTCCAACTGCGCGATCGGCAGCGGCCCCGGGGAACTCGACGGGGGATGCTGAGCGCCGGCGACATCGGCGACGCAGAGCGCGGCGAAGGCGACGAATGAACGAATGAGAATTGCGAGCATGGCACGTTGTGTCGGATTCAAGCCACGGGTATGCACGACAGCCGCAAGCGAATCCAGCCCCCCGCGCACAGCCACAGCTGCAAACGTCGATGAGCCTTCAACCTCACTTTGTCCGTTGGAGCGTCCCCGTCGCGGGCGTGATCGGTCTCGCCGTCGGCGCCTTTCTTAGCTGGCCGATCGCGGTGGGCGCGTTCGTCGCCGCGATGTGTCTTGCTCATCTCGCTACGTGGCTTTGGGAGCCCGTTCTTGCTGCGCCTTTTCGCGCGGCCGACAGCGCGTTGACATTGCCAGCTGGAATTGATCGCAAGGTCGTGATTGTGCTTGTTACATCGGCGCTGTGCATCACAGGTCTCGAGTACTTTGGCATGTCGAATCGGCATGTGCACGTCGTGTCAGCGCTACAGTTTATGGGCTTCGATTCAGCGGCGGTCGCGCTGGATGAGGCGATGCGAGATCAGATCTCGCGGCTGACGTGGTGGGCGCTAGGCTGCGTAATCACCTACTTTGTGATCCCCGCCTTCGTGGTGGTCTTCGTCTTGAAGGAGTCGCTGCGTGATTATGGGTTCCGCATACGCGGCGCCCTCGATGATTGGTGGATCTACGCCATCTTCCTCGCGGTGATGCTACCGACAGTCCTGATCGTTTCGGGGGACGCGCACTTCCAGGACACCTACCCGTTCTATCGCATGTCTCCAGGTGAGTCGTGGTGGCCCAACATGATGCGTTGGCAACTTCTCTACTGGCTGCAGTTTCTGACGCTCGAGTTTTTCTTTCGCGGGTTTATGGTGCACGGCACGAAGCACCGCCTCGGCTCGCTGTCCGTGTTCGTGATGATGGTGCCGTACTGCATGATCCACTTTGGCAAACCGTTGCCGGAGACGCTGGGGGCGATCATCGCTGGCGTCGTGCTCGGCGCTCTCAGCCTGAAGACCCGATCCATCTGGTTGGGCGTGGCGATCCACGTCAGCGTGGCGGTTTCAATGGACTTGGCGTCGCTCTGGCGCGCTGGACTCCTCGGTCCTTGACTCGGTGAGCCAAGCACGCGTATGCTCCGCGTCCACTTCGGGTAGGTAGCCAAGTGGTAAGGCAATGGATTGCAAATCCATGTATCGTCGGTTCGACTCCGATCCTACCCTCTCTAACCCATCTAGGTCGCGGAAAGCGCGGCGTGGGGAGCGCGAATAAGCGGAGCCAAGGCTTCCGTTTCGTCGCTGCGTGGTCCTCGGTCGTGGACGCGACCGTCGAACAGCGTTAGCTGATTCTCCGCATCCTTGCGCGTTTCCCCTCGATGAACCCAGAACCATGACCGAATCGAGCACGCCGTCATCTCTTGAGAACGCACGTTTGTGGATTGTCACGGATGGCTCCGCCGAAGCGGGTGGCTGGCTAGAATCGCTGACCGACGCGCTCCGCGCGGCTGGAGCCTCGTCCGTCGATGTCTTCGGTGTCTCGGGTATGTTGGGCATCACAGCGCGCGGCCTCTTGGAGACCGGCGCCGAGAAGATCGCGAGAACCCTCCGACTCTCTCGCCGCGGAGAGCCCGACGCGACCGCTTTCGATGCGCTCGCCGGCGCTCGGCCCGATTTGGTCATTACGGACCATCCGGACGTGCTGCGAACGCTGGAAGTCATCCGCGACACCGTTCGTCTCCAGTCCTTTCACGTCGCGCTCGTTCACGAACTGGTGCCCAACGACGCCTGGCACGGAGCACGCGCAGATGGTTGGGTCGTACCAACGTCCACACATATGTTGCGATTGCGTAAGCCCGCTCAGTCAGATTTAGCCTTTGAGGTGACCGCCGCTCCGGTACCTCCAGGGTTCGAACGCGCGCTCAAACCGCAGCTGCTGCGAGAGTCTCTTGGGTTGCCATCAGAAGGGACGTTGGTCTTGGTCGACACAGCGGATATGGAGATCGCCAGCTTGGATGCAGTGGTTTTTCAGCTGAGTCTGACCGCTGGGGTCACGCCAATCTTCTACTACGGTCGAGCGCATGAGGCGGCGGAAGCACTGCGCCGAATGACTATCGTGCACGGCGTGCAGGCGTTGATGCTGGGGCACACCAGCGCACTGGAAGAGGTCGCGGCGTGTTGCGCGGCAGCGGTGACGGGTATCGGAAGTAGCGCCGTCGCGAACTATGTCGCCCTCGGAGTGCCTACGCTATCGCTTGACCCGGCCGCGGTCGCGCTCCCCAGAGAGGAGACACTTTGCTTGCGGCCTGTTCCTGATGTCAGTCGACTGTCGGCAGCGATGACGGATGTCGTCGAGGCGGGGCGCGTCGACGGCGTGTCTTTCAGCGTGGAACAAAAGCCAAGCACCGCTCAGGGGGTCGCTGCGGCAATGGTCGCGCTCTATGGTCGACGCGTTCAGCTGAAGACCCCCGTGGCCTTAACGCCACCGCCACCGGGAGCGACGAATACGGGTGATGCGGGCGCACGGTTCGAGACGATCGGAGGTTCCGGTGGGGCGGGAGCGCCGCTCTCTCCTCTGACGAAGGCGTCGGCAAAGGAGCAACTCGCGACCTTGATCCTCGACGAACGGAAGTTGGAGCAAGCGATGTCCACCTCGGCGCGTGAGCGCGATAAGTGGATGGGAAGGCATGCGCTCGCAGGAGAGGAGTCGGACCCCGAACTCGCGAAGATCTCAGGTGAAACGCTCGACCGCGTCGCGGCGCAGCTCTCTGAGATTGGAACTAAGCTCGACGATGTGCGCGCGCAGAAGGATATCGTGCGTCGTCGCGCGGCTCTGGGTGCGGACGGGTCAGCACCCACGACCCCGCCTCAGAATTCACAGACGGCTGCCGCTCCTGACGCCGAAGCACGATTTCGCGCGCTGGAACGAAAACGAGACCTCGACCGACTGCGAAAGCGCGCGGATGACTCGGAGTAGGGGCGCGTGAAGAAGCTAGCGCTGCAATTTGTCGTCGGCGTTGCGCTCGCAGCGGGGCTGCTTTGGGTTGTGCAGGATCAGCTGATTTCTGACCTCGAAGGGGGCTGGCGGGCACTCTGGCAGGCCGTTCTGGATTTGCCCGCATGGGCTGTGGTTGGCTACACCGCGAGCTTTATTGGCGTTCACGTCGCGCGGGTTGTGCGTTGGGTGATGCAAGTACGTCCTCTCGGCGAGCGGGATTCGCGCCTTGTGACTCGTGTCTGCGCCATCGGCTACGCGGCGATTGTGATTCTGCCGTTCCGCATAGGCGAGCTCGTGCGACCCTTCTTGCTGGCCCGAGAGAGCAACAAGGTTAGCTTCTCGCAGGCAATGGGCACCGCCGTAGTGGAGCGAATCTTCGATGGGCTGTTCATCTCGCTGCTGCTCTTCATCGCGCTGGCGACGGCTCCGCAGGTCGCGTCCGAGTGGATTCGAAGCGCGGGCTTCATCAGTCTGATGGTGTTCGGTGGTGCGAGCATTGGCCTCGCGCTCTTCGTGTGGCAGCGCGAGATCGCCGAGAAGCTCGTGGCGGCCACGTTTGGGCTCGCCGAT
>JBLFZA010000116.1:0-12907 GCA_047610025.1 Bradymonadia bacterium
GGAGTTTCTATCGCTCCTGACCGAACACGGGTGTGTTCGCGGAGTTTGGATTCCTGTTCAGTGTCACCAATGTGCATCCACACGCGCATGAATTCAAAGACATTGTAGGCATGCTGTCGATAACCTAAGGTTATGTGGCATGGCGCCAACCTTACGACAGCTTGAGTACATCGTTTCGCTCGCGGAAACTGGACAGTTCGTCGAGGCCGCACGGCAATGCGCTGTGAGTCAGCCGGCGCTTAGTAAGCAGATCCGCGAGGTGGAAGATCTACTCGGCCTGGTTCTTTTTGAGCGAGCCCGCCCGCGAGTGATCGTCACTCCTGCGGGGCGAGAGGTGGTGAGACGTGCGCGCGAAATTCTCGCGCAGTCTCGGGACCTCGTGGAGGCGGCGGGTACGTTTGCGGGTGTACGTCAGGGCACGATTCGCCTTGGCGTCATTCCGACTGTCGCCCCTTATGGCCTGCCCGGTCTTTTGGTGAAGCTGCGCCGTCACTACCCCGACGTGTCGTTCGTTATCAGGGAGCTTCAGACGGACGTGCTCGTCGAGCAGCTGCGCATCGGCGCGCTCGATGTGGGGTTGCTCGCTCGCCCTTTCGCTGCGGACGGTCTGACCGGGCCCGACTTAGTGGTCGAGCCCTTCGTGCTGGTCGCGCCCGAAGGGCACCCTCTCTCTGTGAACGGAGCGGTTCGACCGAACGAGATCGACGGTGCGAGCTTGATCCTCATGGAGAGCGGACACTGTCTGCGTGACCAAGCGATCGAGGTGTGCGCTGCGGGTAGACGGCCGCCATCGACGTCGATCACGGCTGCGAGCGTGTCGACGCTCGTGCGCATGGTCGAGAGCGGAATTGGCGCGACGCTTCTCCCTGCGAGCGCGTTGCTCGCGGAGGTGCGCGAGGGCCACGGTCTTGTGGCGCGCAGCTTTGCGGGCGCCCAGCCGGGGCGAACCCTCACGCTGCAGTGGCGATCGACGTCTCCGAGCTCGGAGTGGTTTGGCGAGCTCGGCGATGTCCTGCGGGAGCACTATCTTGGGCTCAACGCGACCTGTCCACGGGTGGCAGGTCCTCGCCCGCGAATTCGGAGGGTGTAGTGGCGATACGGTAGCGAAGCAGGTGTGCGGGCACAGGGCAGGATCACTGATCCCCACCCGGTCTCCCCAAGATTCTACTTGCCCGCGCTGTACAAATGAGCAGGGTTATGTCGTGGAGCTGCACGTCGCCGTTCCCGCACCTTCGGAAACTGCATGATACATCCATACACGAACGAGAATGTGACGCTCTGGGGTCACGGCAAGTTTCAAGTGCAGCTCGAGCTGCCTGGGAATACGAAGCCGATGGGCTGGTGCGACGGCACCTCAGAGGACGAGGCCGAGATTCGTACGCAGGCGGAGGGCGAGGGCGTTGAGGACCTTAAGATTCACAAAAAGCAGCTCAAATCCGGTCGCCAGATTTGGACGCTCGGTGAGATGCCCACGGACAGCGGCGAGGAAGAGTGGTGAGCCGGTCGGCGTTCGCTCACGCAGCGAGTCTCAGTTGCCCAGGCAGCTGCTCACGCACGCACGTTCGCTCACGCAAGAGTCTGCCAGCGGCGTGCGGTGCTGTGTGACCGGCTGCTGGCAGACGTGTACAACAGGCGGTCGCCGCGACTACACAAGCTGCCAACGTGCCCCTCTGTTGACTCCGACTAGCCCCCGTTCTCGATGACTGACTCCCTTCTCGAACCCTTCCGTTTCGCAAACGGCCGTGTCTCGCCGAACCGGCTCTGGGTCGCGCCGATGACGAACACGCAGAGTCACCCGGACGGCGCGCTGTCTGACCACGAACTCGGCTTTCTGCAGGCGCGGGCCGAAGGCGGGTTCGGCGTTGTCGAGTCGTGCGCCACGCATGTCACCGTCGACGGTCAAGGATGGGAAGGGGAGTGGGGAATCTTCGATGACCGTCACGAGCCGGACTGGGCTCGCGCGGCTTCTGCCATCCAGGCGCACAACGCGCTTTTGTTTGCTCAGATTTTCCATGGAGGCGACCGAGCGGTGCGTCTTGACGGCAACGTCCCCGTAAGCGCGATCGCCTCCGGTGATGTCGGGTCCGAGGAGGAGGTCCGCGCGGCATCTGGAGACGACATCGAGCGCTTCATCGAAGCCTTTGCCGCTGCCGCTGAGCGAGCGGCGCGGGCGGGCGTCGATGGGGTGGAGCTTCACGGCGCGCATGCCTACCTGCTCTGCCAATTCCTTCGCTCCGACAACACCCGAACCGACGGGTGGGGCGATACGCTCGAAGGACGCGCTCGCCTCATTCGCACCGTCATGCAGCAGTGCCGCGAGCGCGTGCCCGCCGAGTTCATCGTCGGCGTTCGCTTGTCGCCAGAGAACGGTGGCTTCTTGAAGGGGCTCGACCTCGATGAGAGCGTACAGACCGCCCAGTGGCTCTGCGAGGATGGCGCGGACTTCGTGCACATATCGCTCTGGGACGCGCATAAGAACACCAGCAAACGCTCCGATGAACACCCCGTCTCTGTCTTTCGCGAAGCGCTGCCCTTGGACGTACCCATCATCACGGCGGGCAAGCTCTGGAGCCGTGACGACGCGGAGAAGCAGATCGCGCTTGGCGCGAGCGCTGTCGCTCTGGGACGTGCCGCGATTACCACCGCGGACTGGCCGATGCGCGTCGTTCGCGACGGCGGCGAGCCCTTCCAACCGCCGGTCACGGCCAAACACTTAGAGGACTCTGCTCTCGGACCGCGCTTCGTGGAGTACATGAAGCGATGGCCAGGCTTCGTGCGCCCGGAAGATGGCGGACGCGACCTGTAGGTCAGCTACTCATCCACAAACCCCGCGCGAATGTCCGCGCTGTCCCGGTCTTCCTGCGCAATGTATGGGAGGCCAGCAGAGTCGGTGAGGCCCTTCAAGCGCGTGGCTTCTGTGTCGAAGAACCACTTCGCCGACTCGACACAGTCCTGCACCAACTTGGTGTTACGCCGTGCCACCGGCTTGTCGAGTAGCGCAACAATGACCGCCGCGAGAAACTCGTGTGACTCACCTCGCAGTAGCGCGGCGAGCGATGCGTCCAGCTCGGAAGGTATGCGGCGAAAGCGCCTCCACGCGGTGTACGGGAGACGCTCCGGCGCGCTCTCGGCATGGCCAACCCACTCAAGCAAGGTCACGATGGCCTCGAAGCCGAGCTTCGTCGTGATGCGGTTGCGATAGCAGCCGTGCAGAGCGAACCCGTGCTCCACCAACAACTCGGGGTGCGTGCTCCGAGCGACGTGGAGATGGCGCTCGTCCCGCATGACGCCAATCACGGGGTAGAGGAAGCTGAACGCGCCTTCTACGTTCAGCGGAGGCGTATGTGTTTGGATGAGCGCGTTTTCGAGAAGCAGTGCGTCTTCTTCCGTCGCGGTGACTTCAAACTCGAGAGATCCGCTCTCGCGAACGATGCGTCGAAGCTTGCGATGTACTTTCTTGCGGCTCGCGTTCCGGTACTGGCCCAAGCGCGCCCGCAGGTTTTTCGCCTTGCCGACGTACACGAGCCTATCGGCGGCATCGAAGTACCGATACACCCCGGGTTCTCTGGGAACCGAACCGAGGAAGTCGGCACCGAACTTCTTGTCGAAGCTGAGGTTGGGCATGAGCGGGAAAGCGAGAGCGCGTCCGAGGAAGCCTAGCGAGGGACGGCTGCACATCACGCGAGTGGGTGCGATACGTCAAGCAGCGGAGTGTCGCTGAACCTGCACTGTCACGCGTGTCTGTTCGACCCAGACCGACTGCTGCGCTTCCCCATCTCGACCACAACGAGGCGCGGCGAGGCTTGTCATACGGGAGGTGTATGAATGAAGATATTGAGTTCGAGGGCACGCGGCTCATGAACTTCAGACAGCAGTGGGTCATCACGACGCACCTCTGAGATTTCTAGGAAGCCGAAAAGGTCGCGGCGTTTAACGTGTTGTTTGGTTAGTTGGTGGGGGTCTGGTCGCTACGCGCTAGGCTCAGCGCTTCGAGAAAGGGAGACGGGCCGCCGTGCCAGCGCTGTATGACCTCTCTACCGAGAATCCGACCGATGATATTGCCGGTGCCGCAATAGGCACCTATCGCGATCGCGCCGACTGCGAATTCGTGGCAAACCGGCATCCCATCCGGGGTGTAGCAGACGCGGCCCGCCCACCGATGCGTGACCTCCGCCTCGGTGCCAATCTGCTCGCGCAAGACACGGTCGAGGTGGGATTGAACCTCTATCGTCGTGCAAAGCGCCGCGTCGCGCTCGGCTTCGCCGCCTACGTCGCGTCCACCACCGAGCGTGACCCGGCCGTCGGGCAGCTGTTGCCAGTAGTCGTAGCCGAAGCGTGAATAGACCGCGTGGCGACTGAGGGGGCGGCCCACTGGCGCGGTGCCGAGCATCTGCAAACGCCAAGTGGACACCGCGTTGGCGAGTGAGGGAACAAGTGCGGCGAGGCCACCGTCAACCGCGACGACGATTCGAGGCGCGTGCACCGCGCCGTCACGCGTCGTCACCACCCCTGCCTCCACGCGAGTCACTGGCGAGCGCTCGAAGAGCTGAGCTCCGCCTCGCACCACGTCGGAGGCTTGCCACACGCAGTGGGCGAATGGGTCGAACACCGCGTCGCTTGGCACGAGGATCCCTCGTCCCTCTGGGCCCTTGTAGCGCTCTGCCTCGATCTCGTCTTCTCGTAGCGCTGCGAAGTGCCTCTCGACATCGTCTGCCTCGTTCTCCTCTCCGCTGATGCGCAGGCTACCCACGCGACGAACGCTCGGCTGATGCTCCATGCGCGCGAGCTCGTTGAGCGTTTCGGCGTACATGCGCGCTGCGAGGTCGCGCCCAACCCGTTCGCGAGCGTCGTGGTGAAACCAGGCGGGGCCGGCGAGTAGGAACCCACCGTTTCGGCCTGCTGCGCCGGCGGCGACCTGGCTCGCATCGAGCCCGATGACCCGCATCCCGGCTTCGAGACCGGCGCGAACTGCGGCGAGTCCGCTGCCCCCTAGACCGACCACGCAGAGGTCGGCCTGCGCTGTTCCGCGCAGGGAACGACGGGCCGGCTGCGGAGAAGACCAGAGGGGGGTGTTGCTCATTGCGTAGGCGTAGAGGAGTGTGGTGCTAGTGTGAGGCGCGGCTGCGAGCAATGCAAGTGCCCGACCGCGGCAAGCACTAGCAGGAGACTCAGCGTAGAAATGAGCGAAGCGAACCCACGAGCGCGAGGCGCAGCACCCTCTCCCGAGCTCGCCCGCGTGATTGGCCTACCCGGCGCAGTTTGGTTGGGGCTTGGCTCTATTCTGGGAACCGGTGTTTTCGTAAGCCTCGGCCTCGCAACCGGCGTAATCGGCAACGGGGTTGTCCCCGCGGTCGCTCTCGCTGCGCTGGTCGCGACTGCGACCGGCTTGTCCAGCGCACAGCTTGCCGCGGCGCACCCGGTGAGCGGGGGCACGTATGAATACGGCCATCGATTCGTCGGCCCCGCCGCTGGCTTTGCCGCCGGGTGGGTGTTTCTGGCGGCGAAGGGCGCATCCGCCGCCACTGCAGCACTCGGGTGCTCGGGGTACCTGCTGCATTCGCTGGGACTCCCAACCGGTTTTGCCACTCGGGTGGGGGTCGCGCTCGCGCTTGTGGCCGCGGTGACCACGCTGGTGGCGAGCGGCCTGAGCCGTTCCAATCGGGTCAACATCGCCGTCGTCTCATTCACCTTGTTCGGCTTGTTGGCGTTTGTTGTCTTTGGGTGGTTGAGTGTCGATAGATCGCTTCTCACGCAGCGCATCGGGCCAATGACGTGGCTAACGGCGGTGCAGTCTCCGAGGGCGTTGCTTCATGCCACCGCGTTGCTCTTTGTCGCCTACGCAGGCTTTGGCCGAATAGCGACGCTCGGCGAAGAGGTCCGGGACCCGGCGCGTACGATCCCCCGCGCCATTATGGCGACGTTGGTGCTGACGATGCTTGTGTACCTCGCGGTTTCTGCAACGGCTGTCGCGGTTGTTGGCGTCGGCGTTTTTGGCGCATCGACGCACGGAACAGGCGCCACGCTTGAGGAGGTCGCGCGTGCGTTTCGCCACCCACACGTCGCAGCAATTGTCGCGGCGAGCGCCGTTACGGCGATGGCGGGCGTGTTGCTAAACCTGCTGCTCGGGCTCAGTCGGGTGTTGCTGGCGATGGCTCGACGACGTGAAATGCCGGTCTGGCTGGATCGGGTAACGGAGGCTGGCAGCCCCGCTCGAGCGGTATGGGCTATCGGGGGCTTGATCGCCGGGCTGACGGCGCTCGGCGACTTGAAGACGACGTGGTCGTTCAGCGCGTTCAACGTGTTGGTGTACTACGGGATAACCAATCTCGCCGCGCTGCGCCTGCCACCAGAAGCTCGGCGTTTTCCGCGCTGGGTGTCTTGGGCTGGGTTGTGCAGCTGCCTCGGACTCGCGTTCTTCGTCGAGTGGCCGATTTGGGTCGCCGGGCTAAGCATGATTGCGGCGGGCGGGTTGTTCAGGGCCTGGATTCTACGGTGACGACGGCGACGGCAACGAGTCGGAGAACGGGAGTGAGGGCAGCCGCTCCGCTCTACCGCTGGCGCGTTGACGGCGCTGGGGAAGCTGCCTGCACGCGAGTAGCGCGCGGATTCATTGGCCACCGGCTCATGCGTCGGATGGCTGGCCTCTGTCTGGTGGTGGCATGTGCCTGCGACCGACCAATCGAGCGAGGAAGCGAGTCGGTGGGCGGGCCTGAGCAAGCGTCGTCGCCCGGGAAAGCTCAACCGGAACCCGCGGGGCTCAACGTCGTCGAGACGGCTTCCCTACCGGTCATGGTGCCCCTGGCGCAGCCTGCTTCTCTGCTTGCGTCGTTGGGCAGACTACGAGTTGGCGACGTGGAGGCTCTGCACGCGGGTGAGCTATCGGAGTGGGTGGATGGCCCCGTAGGGGAGGCACTGGCCGCCCACTTGGAGTCTGCAGCCGAGTGGGACACTCCAGCGTTCGCCGCGCGCACACCGCAGGGAGCCGCGGCGCTAGTTCTACAGAATGACCTATGGGGACTCTGGCAACGCGCCGACGGAGTCGACGGCTCTGTGAACGCGGCCCGCGTCCGCGACGGGTGTGCCTCGCTTGTCCGCCGCTTGGCTTCCCCACGGCCCATCGTAGCGCGCCAAGCCGCGGGGGTTCCGCCGGCCCTGAGCAGCGTGCTCGCCGATTTTACGCCGCTCGAGAGCGAGATGGTCGTGCTGCAACATGAGCTCGCGTTCGGCGGTCGTCGTGTGTTTCACGTCGCCGCTAGCGGCGCCACTCGCGCGCTCTACTCGACCATCGTCGGCATCGACTCGGACGGCTCCTTGTACCCAACGGAGATCGTCGGGGACCTCGAGATGCTCGAGTTTGATGGCGACACTCTCCTCGACGCACGGGTCTTCGAGCTGCGGCGCGAGTGGCTCGACGTCAGGCAGCCGGCGGTCTCGATGCAGGAATTGTTCGTCGTTGAAGGCGTACCAGGACTCGGCCGCAACACCACGGTCGCGATCGTGTGGCCGCCTCAGCCGGTGTCCGACTTGCCTTGCGCGGGCTGCCACCACAATGCAGGCATGATGTCGCTGCCGTCCGACGAGCTTGTGCTCGGAGGACGGATAGCTGGCGTGCTCGCGTTTGCCGCTCGGAGTGCGCCTCAGTGGCACATCGAGCTTCGGTAGCGCGCGACCCGGCCGGATTTGCCGGTGAGGGCTCTAGTGGCCTGACGACACCGACGCGCCGGGCTCGTCGTGCGTTGCCAAGCGCTGCAGCATCGCGCTGCTGGCCTCGTTTGCACCGGTGAGGTGCACGTCAGCCCCGGTGGCCCGAAGCTTCAGCACGACGCGGTCGATGGCCGCCACCGCTGAAGCGTCCCAGACATGCGCGCCCGTCAGGTCGATTTCGATGTGCTCGACGGACTCTTGCATATCGAAGGCCTCGATGAACTGCTCGACCGAGACGAAGAAAAGCTCGCCGCGCACGACGTAGACCCGTCGACCGTCGAGCGAGAAGCTCTTGTCGATAAACAGGAGCTTGCCGACGCTTCGAGCGAAGAACACCGCGCTGAGAAGCACGCCGACAAGAACACCGAGCGACAAGTCGTGGGTGAAGACGACGGTCGTAACCGTCGCGATCATCACGATGCTCTCGGAGATGGGCATCACGCGCAGCGAAGAAATGGACTTCCAGTCGAAGGTACCAACAGCGACCGTCACCATGACCGCGACGAGCGCGCCCGTCGGGATAAGGGCGACCCAGTTACCAAGCCCGACGACGAGCACCATCAAGAAGATGCCTGCAAAGAGCGTCGACAGGCGCGTGCGTCCGCCCGAACGGACGTTGATGACTGACTGCCCAATCATGGCGCAACCGGCCATGCCGCCGAGGAAGCCGGTGACGATGTTGGCGAGGCCTTGACCCCAGGCTTCGCTGTGCTTGCAGCTAGGCGTATCGGTCATCTCGTCCACAACCGCGGCCGTGAGCAATGACTCGATGAGCCCGACCATCGCCATCGCGAACGCGAAGGGTGCGATGATCTGCAGCGTCTCAAGGGTCCACGGCACCATCGGAATGTGCAGGAACGGCAGCGTCGTCGGCAGCGCACCCATGTCCCCAACCGTGTGCGTCTCGACGCCGAACGCCAGGGTGACGCCCGTCAGCAGCACGATGGCTACGAGGGGAGACGGGATGGCCTTGGTGATGCGGGGCAGCCCGTAGATGATCGCGAGTCCAGCGATGACGAGTGCGTACATCGCCCAGCCGTGGCCGAGCACCTGTGGCACCTGCGCCATGAAGATCAGGATCGCGAGCGCATTGACGAACCCGGTCATGACCGAGCGCGGCACAAACTTCATGTATCGGCTCAGGCGCAGAATCCGGAACACCACCTGAATGACGCCGGTTAGCACCGTAGCAGCGAACAGATACTCGATGCCGTGCGCGCTCACGAGCGGCACCATGAGGAGCGCCATGGCTCCTGTTGCGCCCGAGATCATCCCCGGTCGACCACCGAAGATGGCAGCCATCACGGAGATCGAGAACGCTGCGTAGAGCCCGACTGTGGGGTCAACGCCAGCGATAATCGAGAACGCGATGGCCTCTGGGATCAGCGCCAAGGCAACAGCCATGGCGGCGATCAGGTCTCCACGAGTGTTGGAGAGCCACTCCTGCTTGAGCCGCGCTGGCTCGAGGTTGGACAGAACAGGGCGAACAAAGGACGAGAAAGCGGTGCGCAAACGACTGGACTCCTAACCGGAAAATCAAAGCCCATCGAGGAAGCGGCAACCCGCCGGACTCGTTGGGGGCGCGCTGCTACAGGCTGCTCTCGGACTCTGCAACAATTCGTTGTAGGAGTTTTGGAACGTACATTGTGCGCTGATGTGGGCGCCTAAACTGCGGCGAGGTTAGCGGGCGAGAACCACTCGGTAGCGAGCTTTCCCGTCACGCAGGTGCTGAATCGCTTCGTTCACGTTCGACATCGGGAACACCTCAACCTGTGGGGTGATACTGTGCCTGGCCGCGAAGTCGAGCATCGTCGCGATGGTTGCGGGGCTCCCCACGGGAGAGCCCGAGAGCGACTTCTGACCGGCGATCAGCGAGAAGGCGCCAATGTCGATAGGCTCTAACGTGGCCCCCACCATGTGCAAGCGACCTCGCGGGGCGAGGGCACCCATGTACGCGTTCCAGTCGAGCTTCACGTTGACCGTCGAGATGAGCAAGTCGAAGCGGCCAGCCTCTGCTGCGATCGCCTCCCCATCGCGCGAGTTGACCGTGCGATGGGCGCCCAAGCTTAGCGCCTCCATCATCTTCGCCTGTGTCGACGTGAACGCGGTCACTTTGCAGCCCCATGCGTTCAAGAATCGCAGAGCCATATGGCCGAGCCCGCCGATTCCGATCACGCCGACCTCGTCGGTCGGCTTGATGTCAAACTGCACGAGCGGGTTGAACACCGTGATGCCGCCGCAGAAGAGCGGTCCGGCTTCTTCGAGCGAGATCCCGTCCGGTAACTTCACCACCGCTGCGGACTGAGCGCGCACCTTGTCTGCGAAGCCGCCGTGTCGCCCGATGATTGTGCCCTCTTGGCCACCACAGAGGTTGTGGTCGCCATCCATGCAGACCCGGCAGGTCATGCAGTAACCGGAGTGCCAGCCAAGGCCTACCCGGTCCCCCACCGCAACGTTGACGACATGCGCCCCAACGGCGGCTACGGTCCCGGCAACCTCGTGACCTGGCACAAAGGGGAACTGAGTCATGCCCCACTCGTTGTCCAACATCGACAAGTCGCTGTGACACAGGCCACAGTGAGTGACGTCGATTTCAACGTCGTGCGCTCCCAACGGGCCTGGGTCGAACTCGAAAGAAGAAAGAGAGCCTGCGGGCTCGGTAGCGGCGTACGCGTGGATCATCTGTGCCTGCTTGAAGTGGGCTTGCGGAACGATTCTGATAGGGCCGCGCGCCCGCGTTGCAAGGGCTTGGCGGCTCTGCGGGAGCAGCACGCCGAACGACGCTCAGTCACGTCTCACGCAAAACGAGAACAAGCGCACCGCGTGTGCAGCGCCGCCCGAACGAATGATGCTCAGGGAGCGTCGCTTCTAGACGAGAAGCTCTTAGAAGTAGAAGTAGAAGTAGACGTTGACGTCTGCTTCGCCGGGCACCTTCGCGGCCGGGTGGCCTGCAAGGCGTTCGCTGGCGATCTCAATCATCCGAGGCACGGGGTCGACGCCGATCAGCCTCCCGGAGGTGACGGTTTGGGAGGCGTGCCGAAGCGCCGACGCAGTGCCGCAGCCGATGTCGAGCACGCTCGCGTTTGGGGCAATCTCCAACGCGTCGAGCGCCAGTTGATTCGTGGGGTATTCGCCATACTTCGCCGCGTACCACTCAGCGGTTTGGTCGGTCCATTCGGTCATGATCGGCTCTGCTGTCGGGGTGGGGGCGAGTCGGGCTTCCGCGAACCTCGCCGTCTCCGTTCGCGACGGTGCGCGTGTTCTTTCGAATCGACGGCTCACGTACAAACCGGGCTGCGCAGACCCGCCCAGAACACGTGGTTCGGCGAGGTCGAAAACGTCGAAGTCGATATCGTGTCGCACTGCGCCAGCGTCACGTGGCTAGGCGATCCGAGAGCCGCTGAAGCGCACGGCCGAGCTGCTCGCCGAGGTCAGGGTCGGTCAACGCCCCGCTCTCGGTGTCGAAGTTGTCTCCGAAGCGCGGCACGGCCAAACTGCTGACCACGTCCGCGCCGTACCATTGGGCAGAGTCGAGCGCAGTCTTGAGCACGCTCGCGCCGCCACCGCCGCCTGGCGATGTTGACAGGACAAGCTGTGGCTTGCCCTGGAACACCTTCGCGTCGATGCGGCTGGCCCAATCAAAGATGTTCTTGAATGCGGCCGTGTAGAAGCCGTTGTGCTCCGCGTACGAGATCAACAAGGCGTCGGCGTCCCCAATGTGTTTGAAGAAGCGCTGAGCGTCGTCGGGAATCCCGGACGCTCTCTCCCGGTCAGTCGTGTAAATCGGCATCTCGAAGTCATTGAGGTCAGGCAGCTCGACCTCAATGCCGGGGATGCGCTCGGTGCCCAGCCTCTCCACGGCATGCTGAACAAGCAGGCGATTGATCGAGTTGATCGAGGCCGTGGCGGCGAATGCTAGGATTTTAATGCGTGCACCTTGTTGCTCAACGGAGCGGTGGAAGTGAGAGCACCCAGCAGAAGCACCTCCCGCTGCCAGAAAATGCGGTTTTCAAAGTAGCGAGGAGCGGCTGGACGAGTCGCCTTAGGTCATGGAGGACGAAGTCTCGGGCCTCGGCAAGCGAGCCGAGGTGTTAGCAAAGCTGGCGATCGTTGTCCTTGTCCGATGCCGCGCGCGGGCTTTTGCGCCGTGCTGTTGCCGGCAGACATCACATCGATGTTCATGCGCTCGTCAATTTGTTTAGAGGAATGCGGATAGAGTTAATGGTCGAGGCCCAAGCCGTGGTGTCGCCGCACGCCGGAGATGTCGGCGGAGCCGGACCTTTCGAGGTTCGTTGCGCGATCAACCGCGTAGCCTCGCGCACCGCACTCCCCTAGGCTGCCGATATGACTGACCTCGAAGAACGTATCTCGACGCTCCGCACCTGGTCACGCAGTGAGCAGCGTGCACCTCACAAGCCGCTGCTCATGCTATGGGCGCTCGCACGGGTGCAGCGCGCGGAACCTCGTCTGTCACCGTGGCTAGAAGTGGAACCGGCGCTCACACGCTTGCTGGAGGACTTTGGCCCGCCACGGCAGACCTATCACCCGGAGCATCCGTTCTGGCGACTGCAACGTGATCGTGTTTGGGAGGTGACGGGCCCAAGTGGGGAGCCGCTAAAGGGAGTTCGAGAGAACCCCTCAGGTGACGTGGGAAAGGTCGCGCTTCGCGATGCGCATGCGATGGGCGGATTGCCGGATGCCGACTATCTAGCGCTCGCGGCTGCTCCTTGTCTGGTGAATCGGCTGGCAGCGGTGTTGTTGGCGAGCCACTTCCCGTCGAGTCTGCACGAGGAGCTGCTGGACGCTGTGTGCTTTCCCTTTGTGCCGGAGATTCGTTTTCGCCCTAAGCGATACGCGGGGTTCCGGGATGAGGTCCTGCAGGGGTACGACTACCGCTGCGCGGTGTGTGACTTGTCCCTTCAGCTCGGCGGTAAGGTGTGGGGCGTCGAGGCCGCTCACGTTCGCTGGCACGCAGCTCACGGTCCGGATAGCTTCGAGAACGGGCTGGCGTTGTGCGTGCTCCATCACAAGGCGCTGGATCGCGGCGCGATCGGTCTCGACGATGAGCGGCACATTGTCGTGTCACGCAAAGTGTCGTCGTCTCCATCGGCCAACACTTGGTTGATCGACTACCACGGCAAGCGTTTGCGCGAGCCGCAGGCGGGCTTGCCGCGCGTTGCGCCGGCGCACATCGCTTGGCACA
>JBLFZA010000117.1:0-12725 GCA_047610025.1 Bradymonadia bacterium
ACGAAGAGCAGGTTCAGCGCATAGACTTCGCCACGGATAGCCTGAAAGAGCAGGGCTTGCGTGAACCCGATGCCGACGGCGAGGAGCGCCGCGGCCACGGCGCTGGCTGCGTCACGAACCCAGCCGAAGCGGGCCGCTGCGATGGGTAACAATCCGACAGCTAGGGCAACCGCCCACCCGGCCTGCAAGTGAACGCGAAGCGCCGCGGTGCCGAAGGGCAGCTGGGCGGGCGCGAACCCAAGCACGTGGTAGGTCGGGTGCCCGGGAGGGTGGCTGATCGACAGCGCCACGGTGGACGCAACCAACTCGCTGCTATCGAGTAGATAGGCCGTAGGAGCAGCCCCCAACGCGTACGCGACGGCGACCACGCAGGCCGCTGCCGCACCTGCGAGGACGCCGCGCCGCTCGTTCACGCGGTAAACGTCGCGTCGAAGACTGCCAGCGCGCGGTCGCGCAGGGCGGACTTCTCAGCGGGGGGCAGGAACGCGGCGTCGAACCCCCCGGCTACCAACGCTCGAAGCTCGGCGATCGTGATGTCATGGTGCTCTGCAATGAGCGCGAGTTCTTCGGTCACCGTGGTCGCTGATACCGCGAGGTTGTCCACGCAGACGGCGACCGAGAGCCCCTCTCGGAGAAAGTCGACGACAGGGTGGTCCGGCACGTCTTTGACGGCCTTCGTCTGCAGGTTACTCGTAACGCACACTTCGACCGTGATGCCGCGGTCTCGCACGTAGGCGCGCAACGCGTCGTCTTCTCGGAGCGCGACTCCGTGTCCGAGTCGCTCGGCGCCGCAGTGAACGAGCGCGCTGAGCACGGACGCTGGCCCTGCGGCTTCGCCCGCGTGAACGGTGGAGCGCAACAGCCCGAGTCGCGCGTCGGTGTAGGCCTCTTGGTGGTCCGACGGGGGGTAACCTGCTTCCGGTCCGGCTAAGTCGAAGCCCACTACGCGCGTCGTGCCAACAAGCCGCGCGGCGCAGGCGGCGACGTCTCGTGAGACATCTCCAGCTTCGTTCCGCATCGCGCAGATGAGTTGCCTGGTGACAATTCCCGTCTCCTTCTCGCCGCGCTCGAGCCCCCGTTCGACCGCCAGTACAGCCTCGTCGAGCGTCAAGCCACGAGAGGTCATGAACAATGGCGAGTAGCGGATCTCTGCGTACGAGATGTTGTCATCGTGCAGGTCAAGGCAGAGCTCGTAGGAGATGCGCTCAAGCGCCGAGGCCGTTCCGAGCACCGACGTGGTGATGCCGAACGCCGCCAGATACTCTTCGAGGCTCTGGCAATCAGGGCCCGGCTGCAGAATGCGGTCTAGCTCTGCCGGGTCGTCCGTTGGCAGCGAGACGCTTTGCTCAGCAGCGAGTTCGATGATGGTCTGCGTCCGGATCGAACCGTCGAGATGCAGATGGATCTCTGCCTTGGGTACCGCGCGAAGAGCATCGCGCAGGGCTGGGAATTCGCGAGCGAGCATCAAGTCCTGAAGAAAAAGTGGGGGATTACGCAACATCGTGGTCCCGATGTCGACAACCTCTAGTGAGGCTACCCAAACGCACTTATCGCACAAGGACAACTGATGAGCACGCCGAACACTGTCACAAGTCGCCCGAACGCGCTTCTTCTCCCGCCCACGCAGCGCCAACGCGCCACAACAGGTGCAGGCTTCAGCGAGCGCCTCTCCGAACCTCGCGTGCCCTCGCTCGTTGGCACCGTGGTCGCCGCGGTGCCTGGTCCGATCGGTGAGCTTCTGCAGGCCGCCACAAGTTCGGCTGATCCCCAAGCAGGCTCGGTCGATGCCATGTGGGAGATGCAGCGCGAACAGCAGCTCTTCAACATGGAGTATCTCCAACTGCAGACTGCGATGCAGAACGACAACCGACACTTCTCGACGATGTCGAACTTGATGAAGGCACAGCACGACACCGCGAAGTCTGCGATCAGCAACATCCGCGTCTAAGTCCGACGCGTGCGCGCGACGCGCTGGCCGAGCTTCGGCTACCCGATGTACAGTACGCAAGCGAACGTCGCTCGTTCTCCTGCAAGGTGAGTGTCTCCCTATGGCTATCAAACCTACTGGCCCCAAGCTGCCGACGACCGGTGTCGATCGTGTCTCGGAGTCGATCGATACGAAGCCGAAAGTCGGTGCGGAGTTTACCACTTCCGCACCTACCGGCGTCGGGCGGGGCGATACCGCCCAAGCGCCGGAGGTCGTCGCGGCGGCAAAGCATGTCGCTGGCGAACTGAATGCAGGTCGCCTGGACCGCGTAGACGCCCCGGATGCCGCGATTGAACACATCGTGAGAGCGCAGTCAGCCGGCGGACCAGAGCGCGCTCTGCGAGCGAAGATCGAGGCCGCTCAGCTGATGCTCGGCGATGACCCTCACTTCGTTCGCGCCCTCAGCACACTCATCGACAACGTCTAGAGCAGCACCGTTGACCGGAAGCGGCCGCTAAGGCGCTTGACGGTTCAGCACAGTTCTCGGCCGGCCAGACTCGATGTTGATCGTGTAGGAGCGATCGAGATCAAAGCCCGCGTTCACAAGCCGCACCGTGTGACGACCCGGAGAGAGCGGCACGTTCAGAAGCGGCGTGAATCGCCCCGTATCTTCTCCGTCGATGAAGACCTGCGCGGCCGGGACGCTCTGGATGTTGAGGAACCCGGGTTCTGTTGCTGTCCCGGATGTCGCTGAGGCCTCTGCTGCGGCGCTCTCGGCAGCTGCTCTCTCGGCGCTTTGTTGGTTTGCCGCTTCCCGCTCCGAGGCAGCTCGCCGTTCTGATGTTGCGCTGTCTGCCGCCTCTGTAAGACGTCGCTCTTCTCGTGCAGAGGCTTCGGCCGCCGCCGTGCGCTCCTGTTCGGGGTTTGCCGACGAACCGGCGCTGGCCGATCTCTCAGCCGCTTCCCGCTCTAGGCGCGTCGCGCGCTCGGCTTCTTGTTGGCGCAAACGAGCAGCCGTCGCCGCGGCTTCCTCTTGGCGCCTCGCTTCGGCTCGTCGGGTCCGTGCTTCTGCCTGAGCGGCGGCCCGCGGTGTTGGGGGGACGACCGCGACCTCGCGTTCCGTCTCGACAAGCTCGTTTGGGTTTGCCGGCGCGGCGGCACTAACATCCAAGTCGACCGAGGCGTCTTGCCCCGAACCATCTCCCGAACCGGCTGCGACAGCCGGCGATTCGTGGGCTTGCCCTTCACGGTCGGCGGCGGCCGCCGCCTCCGCGAGGTCGGCCGTGCTGTCCGCTTCGCCAAGCAGCGGGCGGAGCTGTGCTTGCACTACGGAGTCATCTTCAGGGCCAACGCGAATCAACTGCTCATGAGGCTCATACCCGTCTGTCTCCACACGGAGTGCGTGGTCCCCAGCGGCTAAGTCCGGGAGCGTCAGCGGAGGGCGCCCCGAGGTGACTTCGGTACCGTCGACGAATGCCCGATACTCAATGTCCGTCGGAGACAGCGCTAGTTGCACGTTGAATTCGTCTGGGGCCCCGCAGCTCGTTGGCCAGACGACGAACGCAATAGCGAAGAGCACGACGCCCAGCATCGCCAGCCACTTGTACGACTTCTCTCCGCCCGCTGCGCGTGTCTGCGGCTCGGGACGCCGCGTCTGTGTCGTCTTGTGATCTTCTGTTGCGATGGGGTGTTGAGATACTCGCGCTGCCGTGAGCGAGACGACTTGCGCGGAGCCGACCGGATCTTTCTCGTCTCCGGGTGATTGCGCTGGGGGCTTGGCGGCTTGGGTCGCCGCCACCTGAGTTGGCGCGGTGATTTCGTCCGCGGAGGCCAGGGCATCTGTTGGGCCGGTGGCGGGGATAGGGGGCGCCGTCGTGCGGAACTCATCCCTGGCGATGACGACCGTCGCGGGCGCGTCTGGGTCGAACACGTCTTCTTCCGTGGCCTGCTGCTCAGACTCTTCGCCCCAGACATGCGTCTCTTCATCGTCGCCCCATTCCAGCGCGGTGCCCTCGTCGCGGGTGACGATAAGGGTCGGGTCATCTTCGCCTAGCGGCGCGGGATGCTCGTCCAGCCAGCTCGAGGCAGCGGTCGATCGAGCGGCACACAGCATACGCAAGTCTCTTCGGCTTGCGACGCCAATGGAGCCCACGCTGGCTTCGAGTAGCGCCTTGCCGAAGGACTCCGGTGAGTCGAATCTGCCGGTTTGTTCAGCGCGGATGGTCCTGAGAATGACCTCCTCCAACTCGACGGTGATCTCGGCACGCTGAAGCGAGGGCGGCGTAACTTCACCGCGACGGATCGCATCATAGGTTGCGCCTTGTTCACCCGCGTCGAACGCAGGAAGCCCTGTCAGCAGGTGCGCGAGTGTCGCGCCGAGCGAAAAAACGTCGCTCGTCGCGTTGGGTGCGCCTCCCCGCAGAAAGGCGGGCGTTCGATAGGCGTCCGACCATGTCGCGCGGCCTGGCTCCAGTTCCGCGGCTAGCGCCGGAGGCAGTCCGTAGGTTTCGTAGCTGACCCGGCCATTTGCGTTGAGCCAAAGATGCCACGGGCGAACGCGCAGCGAGGGTTCGCCGGCGTCGTCTAGAAGCTCCTGCACGACTTCAGTCGCTTGCACGATGAGGGCGACGGCGTCGCGCACGGGCAACTCGTCGGTGCTCGCAAGTGCGTCGAAGCGAACGCCTTTGTCTGCTGGAGTGAACAACGTGAGGCCTTGGTCGGTCTCCGCGACGCTGACCTCCGCCCGCTGCGACCCCTGTAACCACTTCCGCACACGAGCTCGCGCCGATTCGCTCTCAATCTGCGTGATGAAAACGCTGTCATCCCCGCGCTTGCCCTCGAAAACGCGAGCGTCTGCGCTGGACAGAAGCAAGCGTTGGGTCGTGACGGGTTCGGTCATGGGGTCTCGGGAGGCGAGAATCGGAAGTTGAGCGAAGCGTTCACGCGCGCGTCGTTGAACGCTACGTCAACCAGCGCATGGTCGAACAGGGCGATCGCGCGCTTGGCTTCGTCAGGCAGACGAGCCGTTCCGAGTTGACCGATTGGTCCGTCAACAATCCTCGCCAGATCGAGGTAGAGCCCATTCACACTGCGCCCTGTCATCAACGCCTGTGAACCTTCGCCGCGGAGCACTCCGATCGAGGCGCCGTCGCCGGCCGCGATCTGCGTCAGCAAGTCCGCGCGCTGCCGACTGGGGATGATGAACAGCCTGTCACTGTCGAGCACGAGGTTGCCGATGTCGGACTCCGAGTTGTTGAATCCCACGATCACTCTGCCGTCCTCCTCAAAGACGGAGGCTCCGTCTCCCATGTTTGCAGCGATAGAACGGAGTAGGCGCTCGGTCAGATCGCGCTGCTTGAGTTCGACGACGGCGACGAGTCCGAGGCCGCTTGCCCAGTCCCCGGGGGCGTTCTGCATGGTGGCCCGACGCAGGGTTAGCGCTCGCGTTCGCGTGATGAGAAGCGCGCCGCGAGAGCCAAAGGCTTCTTCGACAACGGTCTCAAAGGAGATCCCGAGGTCCTGTTCGTACGGGGCCGCGATGGCTGTCAGATCGTCGCCACTCAAACGAGTCGCTACGTCAAAGAGCAGCGACGACGGGATTGTCCATCGAAGGACGGCCTGTGTATTCTCATCGATGAGGGACGCGAACGCGGGATCAGCGGTCGGGGGGGAGAATTCCCCGATCACGTTGCCGCTCGTTTCAAGGGTGAGTGCTGCACCGACTCCGCTCTCGTCGAGCCGAGCACATGCGAGGATGCCTTGCGCTTCGACGCCGAGAAGTTCCGCGAATCCGGTCGCGGCTTCGCCCAGTGCGTCGCGGAGCGCTGATCCTGGCCCCTCCGCTTCTTCCCCTGCCAACTCGGAGACCCATGCGCACATCGGGGTGTCCGCTTGTCGTTCTCCCCAGAGCGCGTGGAACGACTCGGACGTGGCGAGCGATGTGTCGGGAGTCACCGCCAAGAGCGCGCTCGCGGAAGCGGCGGCGTCGCTGGGTTCGTTGGGCCAGATCACGACGTGGTCGCTGCGCACAAGGGCCGCCGCGATCACGGTCTGCTCACCTTGCCTGCGATAGAGAATCAGCTCGCCGACATCGAGCGGAATACGCTCGGGCGTCGCGTCCAGCGCCACGGGTTGTGATGTGAGGACGGCGGTTAGGCGCTCCTCGAAGCGCTCACTGTTGCCGGTTGCGACCATCACGACCGGCTCGCCATTAAGCGCGAAAGCGAGCGCCCCTCGTTCGAGATCAATGCCGGCATCGCGCAGCGTTTCGGGTCGGCGAAGATCGAGACCCAGAGTGTTCGTCAGGTCGGTCTCGAGCAATCCCAGGTCACTGGTGATCAGTTCAAGTTGCTCCCTGGCGCCTAGGTAGCCCGCGAGCGCTTCGTTGAGATCACCGCTGTGCCCGAGCGCGAGCGTATCGCCGGGCAAATGCAGCACGAGCGCGAGTCGAGGGGAGTCGGGATCATCGACGCTCGCTGTGTCTCCGCCACAGCGTCCGCACGCGGTGAGCATCAGGCACATCAGAGGTAACAAGCGCGCGCAACGCAAAGGCAGCATAAAGTAACGTCATCGTTGGGCGGGAAATTCTCTCTCTCGCCTTACTTAGCCGTTTAAAGAGGTGTCAACGAGAGGGAATCGTGGCGCTTCTCGGCTTGCCCGAGGATTCGGCGCTCTGGTATGGAAAGAGCGCTACTTGCGGCACGCGCCTCCCCCTGTCCCCCGATGGATGCTTCGTCACCTCTCAGTTAGAGACTTCGCCCTGATCGACCGGCTCGATCTGACGATGGAGCAGGGCTTCTGCGCGCTGACTGGCGAGACCGGCGCAGGCAAGTCGATATTGCTCGACGCCGTCGCGCTTCTCGCCGGCGGACGAGCGCATCAAGAGCTGATCCGCACCGGCGCGGACGAGGCCGTTGTGCAGGGCGTGATCGACCCCGGTACGGCCCATCAATCACGCGTCGCCGCTGCGCTCGAAGAGGCGGGAATCCCGTCGGAGGACACTGTCGTCGTGCGGCGCGTTATCAGCAGAAGCGGTGGTAATCGCGTATTCGTGAACGACACATTGGCAACCGTTGGTCTGCTGCAACGTGTCGTCGGGCCTTTGGTGGAGATCGTCGGCCAGCACGAGCAGCTGGCGCTGACGCGACCGGAAACGCATCGCCGTCTTGTCGACAGGTTTGCAGGGCACGCCGTGTTGCTTCGAAAGATGGCGGCTGCGTTCGCGACCTGGAGAGAGTCCCTCAAAGAGCTGGCACGTCTGCAGGCCGCACAGGCGGCGCGACATGACCGAATGGACCTCCTACGCTTCCAGCGGAGCGAGTTAGAGGCTGTCGCGCCCGCCGCGTCGGAATTCGAAGAGATGGAGCGCGCGCTGGGTCGCGCGCGGAACCAAGATAAGCTGCGCACCGCCGTTGAGGTCGCACTCGCGGCGCTCTATGACGGCGAGAACTGCGCGAGCGATCGACTCGCTGAGGCGGACTCAGCGCTCTCGCGTGTGGCCGATGCGGAGTTGAGCCTCGTGGCCGAGCGGGCCCGAGAGGCGCTCGCCTCCGTGGATGATGCGGCTCAAATGCTTCGGGGCTTTGGTGCCGAGCTTGAGGAAGACGTTGATGTCGACTCGCTGGAGACGCGTCATCAGGAAGTGAAGGCCGCGATGCGTCGCTTCGGTGTAGACGCCGCTGGCATCGTCGAGCGCCTCGCAGATGTGAAGCGAGAGCTGCATGAGTTGGAGCACGTCGAGGAAGCGCTCGCCGCCGGTCACGCCGTTTGTGAAGAGCGCCGCGCGAGCGCTTCGATCGCGGCTGACGCGCTCGATACGTCGCGCCGAAAGGCGGCTGCGAAGTTCTTCAAGCGTGTGCTGAAGTCGTTGGCGCTGCTCGGGATGAAGGACGCACGAATGGCGCTCGCACCGGCGCGCGATGACCGCACGCTAACCGGAGAGGGTTGGGAGCCTCTCGAGGTGCTCTTCAGCGCGAACGTGGGCGAGGCGCCTGCCCCGATTGGAAAGGTGGCGAGCGGCGGTGAGTTGTCGCGGATTCTGCTGTCCATGAAGACGGTCGCGGCGGACGGAGATCCGATCGGCACCTACGTGTTTGATGAAGTGGATGCTGGCATCGGCGGGGCGACCGCGGACGTGGTCGCTGAAATGCTCCAGGCCCTCGGCGGGGGTCGACAAGTGCTCTGCGTCACGCACCTCGCGCAACTCGCTGGGCGCGCCGATACCCACCTGCACGTATCAAAGCGCGTGACCGGCGGTCGGACGCTCTCCGACGTGGCGTGCCTCGACGACGCGGCGCGTGTCGAAGAATTGGCGCGCATGATCGGTGGCGCGGAGCTCACGGAGACAACACGCGCCCATGCGTCTGAGCTCCTCCGAGTGCGATGACAGCACCCTACGCAATGCGAGGGCTTCTTCACACGCCTTGGTGGCGAAGGAAAAAGGAGCGGCGGCGCGCCGTCATTTTGTCGTTGCTCGTGGTCGCGGTTGTCTCTTGGGTGCTCATCCGCAGCGGTCGCGCGACCGTAGGTGCGGGTGATTCACCGGATGGCACCGCACAGACCGTGGTGCAGGCCGTTCCGACCGATCGGCTTCTGCCCTTGGTGGCGCCCGAAATACGAGGGAGGGTTGCGCTGGAAGACGAGGGTTCAGGCTATGATCCCATCTCGTTCGAACCGGCGCGCCCAAGCGTGCCGGGCTACGTCAACGGTGCGATCCAGTCTGGCGAGACACTGACCGGCGCCCTGGTCTCTCGCGGTGTCCCCGCAGAGTCGCTCAACCGGCCAGTACACGCCCTCAGCCAAGTGTTCGACTTCCGGCGCTCGCAGGTCGGACACGAGTACGAGGCGGAGTTGACCAGTGACGGGATTGTGACGCTGCTTCGATATCGGGTATCGCCAGAAGTGGTTTTCGAGTCGCGTCGGATCGAGGATGGCGTCTACGACGGTAGGCAAGCAGAGGTCACGCTAGACACTCGTGTGGAGACTCTCACGGGAACCATCGATGGATCGTTGATCGGTTCGCTGGTGAGCGCGGGGGAGGGCGAGGGCCTCGCGGTGCAGTTGGTGCGACTCTTTCAGTGGGACATCGATTTCTCGCGAGACGTGCGTCACGGCGACGCCTTCCGTCTCGTTTTTGAAAAGGTGTACCTCGAAGATGAGTTCCTCCGTTACGGGAACGTCCTCGCGGCCGAGTACAGCGGGGCGAGAGCGTCCCAAGAGGCCTACTATTTCGATGACCCGGAGCACTCCGGATACTACACAGCGGAAGGCGAGCCTCTGGAACGGATGTTCCTAGCCGCCCCGTGCCAGTATCGCCGAATCAGCTCGGGCTTCGACCCGAACCGTTTCCACCCGGTAATGCAGCGTGTCGTGCCTCACAACGGCGTAGACTTCGCCGCGAACACGGGGACCCCGGTCTACGCGGCTGCTGCTGCCGAGGTGACGTACGTCGGGTTTCGAGGGAGAGCGGGAAACCTCGTTAGACTGCGGCACGCGCATGGCTATGAGACCGTCTACGCGCACCTCAGCCGCTTCGCTCGTGGCCTGCGTCGCAACGACAACGTCGAGCAGGGACAACTTATCGGCTACGTCGGTACCACCGGCATGTCGACCGGACCTCATCTGCATTTTGGAATGAAGCTTCGCAGTCGCTGGGTGGACCCACTCGAGCATCAGGGCGCGCGAGGCGCCGCGCTGAGCGGTCGGGCCCTGCGCGACTACCAGCGTCATCAGAGCCAGCTGGCCGCGATGCTCGACCAAGTTTTGCTCGCTGATGTGGTCGCAGAAGGCAGCGCAGAAGTTCCCACGCCGCTCGAGGTCGATCACATGCATATGGTGCTCGACGAAGGCGGGTATGATGATGATCTCTAGCGTACGCGGACTGCGATGACCGCGCCTTCGAGAGGGCGTCGGCTCGCTATGTTGCTGGCACAGGCGGTTGTCTTTCTCTTCGTCGCGCAGGCGATGGTGACCTTTGTCGCGCTCTATCACCAGAGCCGGGACACGCTGACAGGGAAGGTGCGTTGGTACGGCAGTGAGACTTCGCTGCCCGGTGTGCCCACACAGCAGCAGGTTATCGTGGTGGACCGAGACACCGGACGCGCCCGGGCCGATGCGCACGTCCGCGTATCGACAGGGAGCGCGGGCGCCGAGATGGAGGCGGAGTGGACGGGTGTCGGCTTCGAGCTGCTGCGGCCGTCCGACGCGAACGTGATGGAGGTCTCGGTGACGGCCGCCGGAATGCTCCCGCGAACCCTCCGCCACACGCAGCGTGCGGGTGAGGGGGGCTGGCTGGACGACGCGTCACGCCTGACTGCGGGGTCAACTCCACGCCGGCCTGAACTTGGGGGGCCCAGCGATGGCCCCCGCGTCTGGATACGAACGCCTGATGACGGCTGCTCACATGTCGTCACGATCTCAGCAAATGGAGGCGTGGTTGCGCGCGGTCTCGACAATCGTGTCTGGATCCGCGTGACGGATGAAGCGGGGCGTCCGGTCGTTGGGCAACGCTATCGGCTCACGCCGCGAGACGCCGAAGAAGTGCGAGTCCCGCTAGACCTCACAACCGATTTGCTGGGCGTGGCAGAGTTTCGTTGGCGTCCTATGACCGGCGAGTCGTGGACGATGACCGGTGCGTGCGGCGACCGCGGATTGGAACGCCGTATCTCCGGAACCCCGTCTTGGGATGGGGTGCTCGTTCGTGTGACGCCCCCCTTCTTGCGACCCAGCGCGACAGTCCGCGTCGGTGTTACGCATCAACGGGAGTGGGGCTCATGGTATCTCGACGCCTGGTGTGATGGGGTTTGGCTCCGTGGAGTCGCTGTTGATGTCCGCGGCGGAGAGGGGGTTGTCGACTTGCCGGTTGCGCTTCCCGCGGATCGGAGTCGGTGGTGCACGCTTCAGGGCAGCACGATTCGCTACGCGAACGATCCGCCGCGCAGCCTCCAGAATGTGCTGTTGCTGGGCCCTGGGCAGGACGAGCGCTCTGCCCTGTTGGATGCGGCACAATCCGTCGCGCGGACGGGTGATGCGTTAGCCTTGCAACTCGCGCCACTCTCGCTCGCTCCCCTCGCTCGGGCCGATGATGACACTGTCGCGCGCTTTGCGCAGTGGTTCGTGAATCGCTTGCCTCACGTGTACCAACAGCCGCCGTTGCTGCTCGACGATGAAACCGATGCGGTGGCGGAGTGGAGTCTTGCCCGCTCTTCGCTGCGCCGCTGGCTGCTGGTCGCGCTTGGCGTAGATGGGATGCTGGTTCTGCTCGCGGTGCTTGGGATTCTCATTCCTGCGGCGCGCCGTCAGCGTTTAGAGATGAATCTTGCGATGAGCGGGGCGTTCGATGAGCTTCCGGCCCCGGTCGACCGTCCCTACGTCGTCATCGGACTCGGAATGAGCGTTCTTTTGGCTGTCGGGCTCGGTTTTGTGCAGTTGATCCTCTACCTGCGCTGACTGGCGGCTGCACTCTGAGCCTCGTACCGTAGGTTTTGAGGCGTTTCGGTCTCAGCGATCCCGCTGTCGCCTCCTAAGACCGCGTTATCCTTGCCCCCTCTCTACGCAGTGGCGCATAATCCCCGCAGGACCAGCTCCGGCTCCAGAATGACCGAAAACCAACGCTACAACGTTTTGCTCGTGGGCACCGACGACGCGGGAGGCCCCGACGAGGCATCGGCCAAGTTAGTGGAGCGGTTTCGCCTTTCGGAGCGCGTCGCCGCCAAGCTCGTCCGTCGGCTGCCTGCGAAGGTGAAAAAGTCGGTCGACCTGCTTCAGGCTGAGAAGTACGCGAAGGCGCTGCGCGGGCTCGGTATGACCGTCGCAGTGGCCGAGGTCGGCACGACATCTGAGTACGCTATAGTGACTGAAGCAGGCGCCGCGGAAAGCGATGACGAGGACTCGCAGCCTCTAATGCAAGACGTGTTGAACGATATCACTTCGTCGCCCGGAGTGTCTCCCGACGCGGAATTCAGTTCAGAGATTGAGGCGTTCTTGCGCGGCAACTCCGGACCAGAAGCTGGTGGAGGCCCTTTGTTCTCGCTGCCCGAGCAGATCGGCGATAACGAGGCCCATCGCCCTGCAAAGGTGATTGAGGCGACAATGCCGATGGTCGAAGATCCGTCGCTGGAAGACCCTCTCGACGGCGGCGGCGATCGCTTTGCCGACCAGTTTTCGGGAGCGCTCGACCCGACGTTGCACGCGGACGCTACGGGGGCAGAAGCTGAGCACGACGAGAACGTCGCCGTCGACGACCTGTTCGGGGTTCGGGGCTCGTCGCTAAATGAGTTGGCGCTCGCGGCTGACGCCGACGAACCGCTGGGAGTGCAAGGAACTCGGGCGATGTCTCCTGTCGACGGCTTCGAGCATCGCCCAGTAGGACGAAGCGCCGGGCCAGGCGTGGCTCAGCCGAGAAAAACGGCGGTGGAAGCGCCGCCCAGTGACTGGATCGAGCGTGATCATAGCTTCGGAGTTGAGGCGATGTCGACGCCTATCGATGCCTTCGTTAGCGCCGATCACGAGGCCACGCTTGAAGAGACGTTGGCGCAACTCACTGGGGAACAGGACGCTGTTGTCGCCCCAACAACGACGGAGTTCGACGAGGTCTCAGAGCGCATGGAGTCGACGCTCAGCCTCGACGAGTCCGCGTTGCCTAAAACGACCCGCAACCCAGGCGTCGGGCCTACGACCTCGTCGCTTCGCTCGTACCGGAACACCGACTCTTTTCGGCCGCCACCGCCGCGATCCAGGCTGCCTGCCGTGCTCGGGGTGCTCGCCTTCTTAGGCGTCGTGGGGACAGGGGCGTACTTCG
>JBLFZA010000118.1:0-12687 GCA_047610025.1 Bradymonadia bacterium
CGCTGGCGGCGGGCAGCTATCTTGTGCTCAACTTGGCGTACTCACGCCAGCTCAAGCACATGGTTTGGCTCGATGTGCTGACGATCGCCGTTGGTTTTGTGCTTCGCATTCTCGCGGGTGCAGCGGCCATTGCCGTGCCGGTCAGCGTCTGGTTGGTGATGTGCACGTTCCTGCTCGCGCTGTATCTCGGCATGGGGAAGCGTCGCCACGAACTCATCGAGTCCGAAGGGCAAGAGTGCCGCCGCCGCCGCGTGTTGGAGAAGTACCAGCTGCAGCATCTAAACGGCGCGATGTTCGGGACGGCGCTGCTTACTGTGGCGGCCTATACGGCGTACACGCTCGACGCGCGCGTGGGCTCGTTTCACTCTCCGATGCTGCCCTATACCATCCCGTTCATCATCCTCGGGTTGACGAGATTTTTCCTGCTGTCCAGCGCGACGAGTAGCGCGGCAAGCCCGACCGACCGAATGGTGCGTGACCCGTTCTTATTGTGCGTGTTGGCTGGATGGGCAGGGTCAATGTTCTATTTCATCTACGGGGCTTCGTGAGCGACGAGACTTGGTTGCGGCGCGCACGCGAGAGCTATCTCGATCGGGGAGAGAGCGAGCCAAGGAGCCTTGAGCTATTGCCGCCGCATGCATCCTCTCGCCGGTATGCGCGCGTGATGAAGGCGGACGGGTCGACCGAGATCGGAATGCTCTTTCCCGAAGACTCAGGGCCTGAGGAAGCGGGCGGCCCAGTGGGTGAGGGCGTCGAGGATTCCGCGTTTGTCCGAGCGCAGCGCTGGCTGAGTGCAGGGGGCGTGCCGGTGCCTGAGCTCTACGCCTTCGACGAAGCGCAACGCGTGCTGTGGCTGGAGGACGTCGGCCACACCGACTTAGACGCTCACGTCGCGGAGAAGGCGCTGCTCGCTCCGGCCTATCATCGCGCTCTGGACGTCCTGCAGCAGTTTCAGGCCGCGACGGAGGAGGACGTGCCCGATGAGGTCGCAGGCCGCGCTTTTGATGAGGCGTTGCTGCGCTGGGAGCTCGCCCACTACGTCGAGTGGAGGCTGGAGGCCGACTTGGGTCTCTCGCTGAGTGCTGATCAGCGCGCAGAACTCGATGGGCACTTCGACGCGCTCGCGGCGAAAATCGCAGCAATGCCAGCGTGCGTGATTCATCGCGACCTGCAGAGTCACAACATCATGGTGCAGCCCGAGCGCTTGGTGCTGCTCGATTTCCAAGACGCGATGATCGGGCCCTACGTCTACGATGCGGTCGCGCTGCTGCGAGACAGCTATGTCTCACTACCCACGCCACTGCTTGGGGAGTTGATCGAGCGGTTTGCACGCTTCGCGGCGGACACACATCGTGACGGTGATGTGGCGGGCGTTATCGAGGACGTGCATCTGCAAACCGTGCAACGAAAACTCAAAGACGCAGGGCGTTTTGTCTTTATCGATCGCGTCAAAGGCAACCCTGACTTTCTGCAGTATCGCGAGACAAGCCTGCGCTATGTCGCGGAGGCGTTGAAGCAATTGCCGCAGCTACAACCGCTCGCGCGCCTGCTTAGAGCGCTAGACCCGTGGGTGGTCGAATGAGCCTCCGACTGGAATTCGGCATCGTGCTCTGCGCTGGCGTTGGCGTACGATTGCGACCGCTGACGACCAATCAGCCCAAGCCGTTGCTTCGATTCATCGATCGCCCGATCGCGTCGTACGCTCTGGATACGTTGAGCGCGGTCGGGGTGACAAATGTTGGTGCCAACGCACACCACTGTCGTGGTCAGATTCGCACGTGGTTGGCTGAAGAGGCCTCCGCCCGTGCGGGCCTTCGCATGGGCAGTGTTGCCGATGAAGACACCCTGCTCGGCACCGGAGGCGGAGCCGCTGGCGTTTGGCGCGCGATGGGGTCGCCGGAGGGCACCATCGCCGTGATCAACGGAGACGTGGTCAGCGACGTCGATCTAGGCGCGATGGCCAAAGCGCATCGTCGGACAGGCGCTGTCGCGACTCTGATGACCATCCCGCTCGTCAGCGGGGAGAGCGCCCTCATGACGGACGCCTCGGGTCACTTCATCGCTCAAACGCCAGGGCCGGTTGATGTCTGGCAGTCCCCCGACTACGCGCCTGTGAATCCGGTGTCTTTTGGCGGGGTCTACCTGCTCGAGGCGTCTGTGCTTCGCGACATGCCCGACGGCGTCGCGTGCCTGATTCGCCAGGGCATTGGCCCGCTCCTCGCCGCAGGGAGCAAGGTCGCCTGCATGCACCATCCAGGCTTCTGGGCTGATCTTGGAACCCCCGCACGGTTCCTCGATGCGACACGCCGCGTCTTGCAGGACCCGTCTTGCTTCGCATTTGCAGGGCTCCCAGCTCGCGCCGATGGGCGCGTGGTTCATGAACTGAAGGCGGTTCATCCGAACGCGCAGCTGATCGGTCCACTTCTCATCGCAGAAGGCGCCATCGTCGAAGCCAACGCCGTGGTGGGTCCCAACGTCGTCATCGGAGCCGGGTGTCGCGTGGGTCGCGGCGCAAGGCTCCAAAACGCCGTGTTGATGCATGGCGCAGTTGCGAACGGCGAGTGCGTGCAGCGCATCGTGTCAGCGAGCGCTGAATTGCGCGTGGCGGCAGGCCAAGGGTAGCGCCAACACGCACCCGTCGTCGCGGGTTTGTGATGTGCGCTGTTGCTGCAGACGCGCAGGGCTACTCAATGATTTTTACTAAAACGACAGTGATGTTGTCGGTGCCACCGTTTTCGTTGGCGGTGGTGATGAGGCTCGCGCAGGCGCCCTCAAGTGTACCCTCGCGTTCAAGAATTCGCGCCAAGCCGGGATCATCGATCATCCCGGAAAGTCCGTCGCTGCAGAGCAGATACAGATCGTTGGGCTGCGGAATGTCCGTCACGACATCAACTTGCACAGTCTCCTTCATGCCGAGCGCGCGAACGATGACGTTCTTGTGCGGGAAGTTCTCAATCTGCTCAGGCGTGAGGTCCTTCATCTTGATGTAGTCATTGAGGAGCGAGTGGTCCTCAGTGAGTTGTGTCAGGATGCCGTCGCGGAAGCGATACGCACGTGAGTCACCGACGTGGGCGATGACTAGCCCGTCTGGCGAGAAGTGTGAACTGACCAGGGTGGTGCCCATGCCGCGCTGTTGCGAGTTGCGTTGGGCGTTCTGATGAATGCGGAGGTTCGCGAGCTTCACGCCCACGGATAGCCGGTTCGCCTCGTAACTAATGCTGCGCTGCATCTTGAAGGGCCAGGTGAGCTCCTGGTCGCCAGCGGTGTCCTCGAAGAACGACGAGACCGTCTCGACCGCCATTTTGGACGCTACTTCACCTGCTTGGTGGCCGCCCATACCGTCGGCAACCATGAACAAGTTGTGGTGCGGCGCGAGCAAGAACGTGTCCTCGTTGTGACCGCGCTTTAGCCCGACGTCCGTTTGACCGAGCGCTTCGACTTTCATCAGGACCTTCTTGTGTAGAGTTGCCACGGGCGAACAGCACCGTTGTACATGGTCAACAGTACGTGGTCAGCAGCAAGGTCACCAATTCGGGCAGGGTCTTTGATCGAGCGCGAAGCAAGTGCGTCTCACCAGCGACGAACTAACGGCGGTTGGCCAAGAGAAGGCGGACCGTGCGGCCTGAGGAGCAACGAAGGAGCAACGAGTCGACATCTGCCTCGATAGCGGTGCATTCGCGGTCTTCGTCGCCGAGCACCCACTCCGCCAAAGGTTCTCCGTGAGCGTCGAGCAGCTCTGCGCGGCGTCCTCCTTCTGGCCAGATCAATACGCCCTCTCGTTGCGGCAACACGCGGAGGCGTGCTTCGGTCTGCGGCCACGCCCGTTGCCACGCGACATCGCTCATGCCGAAGTCGTAGGCGAACAATCGCCGCAGACGTAGCAGTCGACCGGATCCCCCTCGCACGACGAGAGACTGTCCGTTGGCGACGGTCCCCGCCTCGGTCAGCGGCTTCGTCTCTTCCGGCTCCTCGTGTTGGATTCGCACGGCTCGACTGGGCAGCATATTGTTGGCGGCGCCGCGTTCAATGACGACCCACTCTCCGGAGCGAACGATACGATCGTCGGGTTGGAGGACCTCGCTCCAGACTTGTTCGGCCTGCTGCAGTGGTAGAACATCCATGCGGATGGCGTTGGAATCAGGTGCGACGCGTCGAAGTATCAGAAACGCGCCGTCGGCGGTGTCGACCACGTGCAGCGGCTCAGCGTCGTCGGAGTTGTAAGCCCAGAGCACCGTGCCACTGACTCGACTTAACAGAACGGCTCCGTCGCGCTGGAAGGCAGCGGCGACTCCGTCAGCGGTGAGAGAGAGGTCGGCGAGCGGGCCTTCGAACGGGCCGCGGACCCAGCGCGGGTTGCCAGTCGCCAAGTCGAGCGAGAACACGTAGCTATTCGTCCCCACAAACAGGGAGTTTTCGTTCCCGATGAACTTGGCTTCCATGAGGGTAGTGGGGATTGCGCACTCCCAGAGCTCGCGACCGGACGCTCGATCAAAGAGCCGGATCGACGCCCCGACTTCGTCACTGGTGCCGCTCTGAGAGACAAGGACATGCCGGTCCAGTAGCGCGGCGTCGAGTACCCTTGCGTCCCCCGCTGTTGACTCCCAGGCCTTTGGCGTGACTCGTTGATGCGCGCAGCCCGCGACGAGTTCGACGCCGCACAAGGCTAGGAGCAGTGCCGCGCACAGGGGCAAGATCCCGTCGTCGCGCGTTACGGATCGCAGCGTCGTCAGGAGGCCTGATGGGGCGAGCGGGTGCATCAAGAGCTCAACTCTAGGCCGCGTGTCCTGATCGTGAAAGCGCATTTGCGACTTGCCAACCTATCCTGCTGCATCTAGGTTCTCGGAGTCTTCTGGCGGACGGTCCATATGCATCCCCCCAGGCCGTTGGTAAAGTGTATGTGCTATTACCAGCTGCTCCGCCGGGAGACACCTTGTTGCTCTCTCTGAGAGCCACGATTAAAACGGGAGCTGTTACAGCTCCCGTTCTTCGTTTTTCCCTAAATGGCTAGGCGGAACGTGGCGCCCACGAAGTCTTATGGGGGAGTGGCCGAATCGTTCGCGCCGGTTCGACGCGCAGAGAAGTGCGCGTCGAACCCGAGCTGCTTTGCAGCCCGGTTCGGCACGCTCTCTTCCTCGGGTTCTGCTCTCTCTCCGAATCGCTCGACTATTGAGCGTTTCGCAGATCTTGCAGGATCATCTTCACGACGGCCTTTAGCGTGTCGAACACGCCCGGGCCGTCTGGCCCCGCCGCCGCCGCCTCAAACTCTGGCACGCCCCAGGGGTTCAGCGCAGCACGTAGCTCTTCGACAGGGCTCACATTCGGCAGGTCGCGTTTGTTGTACTGGATGACAAAGGGAATCTTCTCGATGTCGAATCCGTACGCATCGAGGTTCTCTTGGAGGTCTTCCATAGAGATCTGGTTGGCTTCGAAGCGGGGCGCTTGGCTGTCCGCGACGAAGATGACGCCGTCAGCGCCCTTCATGATCAGCTTCCGTGACGCGCTGTAGAACAGCTGACCGGGAACTGTGTAAAGGTGCAGACGGGTCTTGAACCCTCGAATCGCGGGAAGACTAAGCGGCAGGAAATCGAAGAAGAGCGTGCGCTCCGCCTTCGTCTCAAGGCTAATCAGCTTGCCACGTGCCTCTGGATTCGTCGCCGCGAAGATGAACTTAATGTTCGTCGTCTTGCCGCTCAATCCGGGACCGTAGTAAACGATCTTGAGGATGATCTCGCGCGATGAATAATTGATGAAGGACATGTCGCTAGTGTCTCCGAACCTGGGACCGGGTGGCCTTAGAAGCTGTCGCTAAACAAGTTGTCGATGTCTTCGTCCGTGATCTCGCTGAACACGTTCGAGCCAGCGTCTTGCACTTGGCGGGTCGCGAGGTCCGCAAAAATTGTCACGAGTTCCGACGATGCCCGCTTCACCCGTAAGCGCACCAACCCCAAACTAGAGCGGTGGTCAAAAATCACCGTCAAAATGTAGTCGGGGCCGACGAGGGAGATGTGCAGGTTATTCTGCTTCCCCTCGTGGAAGTGCACCGGGAACTCTTCTTCACCGAGCAATTTCGCAAGGCTGCTGGTAGCCGCTGCGGTCCCCGCGGCGAGACTCGCAAGGCTCGTTACGTCGATCTCGGCGATTTCGCCAATAGCCACGACGACCTGCCCGTTGGTGTCGAGCAAGAAGATCGCTTTGGACAACGACTCACGCGCCAGTTTCTGGCACGCCTCTTCGAGACGTCGTTGCTCTTCTTCATAAATGATGACGCGCGGATTCATCCAGACACCGGACGCTTCGTATCGGTCGCAGCGTAGGTGTTGCGACACGGGACGAAAGTAGCCGACGAAAATGCGCCGAGCAAGGAAACGAGGCATTTCGCAAACGACGGTGTGCGCGCTATCGCACGGGCACCGCTCGTGTCCCACCCCACCCCACAGTCGACGTCAACCAAGCGCAACACGCGCATTCAACGCCCGGCCGAGCGTCGCACGGTCGGCATACTCAAGCTCTCCACCGAGCGGCAGGCCGCTAGCGATGCGAGTGACCCGCATGCCGAGCGGTACCAAGAGGTTCCGAAGATACATCGCGGTCGCTTCGCCTTCGACGCTCGGATTGGTCGCAACGATCACTTCGCTTACGACCCCCGCTCCTACTCGCTTTATAAGCGTATCGAGATTCAATTGATCAGGGCCGATACCATCCAGCGGTCGAATGAGACCGTGAAGCACGTGAAAACGGCCATCGAACTCGCCAGTGCGTTCAATGGCGAACACATCCTGTGTCGTCTCCACCACGCAAACGATCGCATCCGTGCGGCTCGTCATCGCGCACCAGCGACAAGGGTTCGTCCCCGTCAGCACACCGCACGCGTCGCAGCGTTGGATTTTGGCGCGGGCTTCTAAGAGAGCAGCCGACAGCTCACTAGCGAACGCCTCAGGCGCCTCGACAATGTGGTAAGCGAGCCGCGCAGCAGTCTTCTCGCCGATTCCGGGGAGACGTGTGAGCTGGTTCACGAGTTCGACGATCGGATCCTGACTCACGTCGTCCTTCTTAGAAGAGGCCGGGGATGTTCATGCCGCCGGTGATCTTGTTCACTTCGGTCTGAAGCATCTCAACGGCGTTCTTCATCGCGAGGTTCACCGCAGTTGTGACCATCTCCTCGAGCATTTCCACATCCGACGGATCAACCAGCTCGGGTTGGATTTTCAGGCTCACGATCTCTTGACGGCCGTTGACCACAGCCACAACCACACCGCCGCCGACCGAAGCCTCGACCTCGCGGTCGGCGAACTGATCCTGCACACGGCCGATCTTCTGCTGCATGCGCTGCGCTTGCTTGACGATGCCTTGGAAACCACCCTTTTGCGTGCTCATCTCGTTCTCTCTGTGCTTATGCCTGTCGGGCGAACCGCGAGGATCGCGCTCCCAGGCCATTGGGTCATGATTCTTTGTGTGACGTCGTGTTCCGACACCCACAACTCTAGTTGTTGCTGACGGATTTGTCGCTCGCGCTCTTCATCTGTCGCGACGTGGTAGCGTTCAGCCAACTCGTCCTCAGGCAACTGGTCGGCATCGACAACGGAGAAGTGCACGTCCGCGTCGAGCAACTCGCGCGCCATACCGTTCAACCGTTCGAGCAGTTGCTCGGACACACGGTGCAAGTGCACCCCAGGTAGGGCGAGCTCGACCCCTCCATCTTCAACGGGGCGAGCGTGCGCGACCGCGAGGAGCCCTCCGAGCTGGCGACTCTCGTCCTTCGCCGAGTCAACGAGCTGTCGCCAATCGGTTGCGCTGACATCCAACTTGCCGGCGTCACGCGTTACTTTTGCGGACGTACTCGGCGTTTGTTCCGGCGCGCTTGGGGTCTGTCCGGGCCCACCGCCGTGGGTGTCATCATTGCCAGAGGCAGTGAGACTCGACGCCATCGGGTCTGGCGCCTCCACGGAGTCCGGCATGTCGACCGCGAGAGCGGGGCCAGGTTCTTCGGATGATGCGAGCGCGCGAAGAACCTCCGGTGCTCCAGAGCTGGCCTCCGGACTCGCATCAGGCTGCAGTTCTTGCACCGAGGTGCCCGTGGCCGCGGTCGCCGCAGTCTCCAGGGTCACGGGCTCGTTCGAGACCGCTTCCTGGCCAACAAGCGGCGCGTCAGTTGACGGGGAAAGCGCTTCGGTCAAGGCCGGCGCTGACACAGGAATTGGGTCTGCAATCTCGCTGTCTGACGCAGGCGTAGTGCGTGCGATATCGCCCGATGGCGCGCTGGCTTCGAGCGCGACCAACTCGGAATCATGGCCTCGGTTGTCCGCCATCGGAGGCTCAGGCTCCGCTAGCTTAACGGAAGCCGGCGCCGGAGCATGTGCAACGGGTGGGGCAAGGGAGGATGCGGGGCCGCTGAGCAATGGAGCCGCGGCACTGCCGGGGCCGGCGCCTCCAACGCGGGGGGCGCCGAGCGTCTCGCCTTGGCTAAATCGCTCCAGCTGCTCGATGAGACGGCTGAGAGGGTAGACCGGTTCCAGTGCGGTCAGTCGTACGAGTGTCATCTCAAAACGAAGCTGCGCGTGAGCCGAGCGCGAAATCTGCTCTGCCGCCTCGACCATCGTCTCGAACATGCGGTGCAGCAGGTGCGGATCGGTGCTCGCAATCTGCTGGCGCGCGAGCTCAGCCTCGCTATCGGTCAGCGCCGTGAGGTTGGTCGCTCCGGGTGACACCGAGAGTACAGTCAGGTCTCGAAGGTGTCCGACGAATTCGCCGGCAAAGTAAGAGACGTCCACTCCGAACTGCAGCACTTCCTCGAGTACTTCGAGCGCGCGACCTGGGTTTCGACCAATGAGTGCGTCGCTGAGCGCGAAGAGACTACGTCGCTCAGCGGCGCCGAGGATCTCAGAGGCCTGGTCGAGCGAGACGTTCGTTCCGGTGAACGAGATCACTTGATCGAGCAGACTGAGCGCGTCCCTCATTCCTCCGGCTGCCTGCCGAGCGATGATACCGAGTACGTCGGCGGGGATCTCAAGACCCTCGGCCGCGGCGATGTGCGCGAGCCTTCCCACGATGGCCGCGTGCGGGATTCGTCGGAAGTCGAAGCGCTGGCAGCGGCTCAAGATCGTGACAGGGATCTTGTGCGCCTCGGTGGTCGCAAAGATGAACACGACGTGCTTTGGTGGCTCTTCCAGAGTCTTCAACAGTGCGTTGAAGGCCTCCGTGGTGAGCATGTGCACCTCGTCGATGATGTAGATTTTGTGCCGATCGCGATTGGGCGCGTAGCGCACACCGTCTCGCAGCTCACGGATCTCGTTGATGCCGCGGTTCGACGCTCCATCGATCTCCAAAACGTCGACAGACTGGCCTTTGGGGATCTCCAGACACGCTTCGCACTCGCCACACGGTGTGGGGGTAGGGCCCTTCTTGCAGTTGAGCGCCATCGCGAGGATGCGCGCACTGGAAGTCTTCCCGACACCGCGCGCTCCCGTGAAGAGGATCGCGTGCGGGACGCGGTCTTGTTGGATCGCGTTCGTGAGGGTACGGGCCACATGTTCTTGGCCAGTGAGGTCCTCAAAGTTTTGTGGCCGCCACTTGAGGGCGAGTACGACGTACGACATGGTGCTCCGTCTCGCCGAGATACCTGGAGGTCCGAAAGATGTCGAGGTGCCGGCCTTCACACACGTCGTACCTCTACCGTTGCTCCCTTCCGGGCCTGGCGGAATTCAAGGTCGTACGTCGCAAAGACCGGCATAACCGGTTGGGTGCCCTTGGGGCACCTGGAGCGGAGAGGGAGGGATTCGAACCCTCGTTTGTTTTACCAAAACACGCTTTCCAAGCGTGCGCCTTAAACCACTCGGCCACCTCCCCTGGATTGTGCGGTGCTCTTGGCACCATCCTGCTCAGGGCAGGATATTGATCAACGGAGAGGGGGGGATTCGAACCCCCGGTACTTTCGTACACCTGATTTCGAATCAGGCACCTTAAACCACTCGGACACCTCTCCTTATCTGGTCTTGCGCTGACGTGTTCGTCGAAAAAACGACTGGAGCAAGTCTGCGCATTCTTGCTCGAGAACCGCAGGTTGCACCTGCAGTCGGTGCGCGAGTCTCTTGTCTTCGCAAATTTGAAAGAGGGAACGCACGCCTCCACCGCGTATATCATACGCGCCGAAGACGACGCGACTGACGCGCGCTTGAATGAGAGATCCTGCACACATCGGGCAGGGTTCAAGCGTTACGTAGAGTGAGGCGCCGTCGAAGCGCCACGCGCCCAGTGAGGCAGCGGCGCGCCTGAGGGCGTCCACCTCTGCGTGGGCAAGAGGGTCGTTCTCAGCGACGCGGCGATTGCGGCCTCGGCCTACAATCTCCCCGTCCATCACAAGAACAGCACCGACAGGGACATCACCGCCATCCATGGCAAGCTGCGCTTCTTCTAGCGCCGCTCTCATGAACCGCTCGTCACTCGTCATGCGTTCCGTCGTTCGTGCAGTACACCCGTCAGGATTCGAACCTGAAACCTTCGGTTCCGTAGACCGATGCTCTATCCAGTTGAGCTACGGGTGCGTAGCGGGCGGCGTTCATAGTCGCGCCTTCTCAGACGCGTCAAGCGGAACGTGCTCACCAAATGACACAAAAGCGGAGTGGGAGGGATTCGAACCCTCGGTACAGAATTACCCGTACACCAGATTAGCAATCGGGCGCCTTCAGCCTCTCGGCCACCACTCCTAAATCGTCGGACTTCCAGGTTGTCAAAGATATGAGCAGAGGCGGAGGGATTCGAACCCCCGGTGCTTTCGCACAACGGTTTTCAAGACCGCCGCCTTAAACCACTCGGCCACGCCTCTATTGCGAGGGGCGTGCGGGATATCACAAGCTGCTCTCCCATGGCAACCAGTTCAGTAAGCACACGCCAAAATTTCTGCCAAGACCACGTGCGCACTACCCGCAGGCCTACCCTGGCATGAGAAGCTCGTCGCAGCCCATGAATCCGCGCAGCGCTTCTGGAATCTTGATCGAGCCATCCGCGCGTTGGTAGTTCTCGAGGATCGCAACCAAGGTGCGGCCGACAGCCAAGCCGCTGCCGTTGATCGTGTGGAAGAAGCGCGGCTTTCCATCATCCCCCCGGTAACGAATGCCTGCGCGACGCGCCTGGTAGTCACCAAAGTTGGAACACGAGCTGATCTCTCGATACTTGTTCTGGCTAGGAAGCCACACCTCGACGTCGAAGCAGCGCTTTGCGGAGAACCCGACGTCTGCCGCGCACAGCTCGACAACGCGGTACGCCAGCCCCAAGCGATCGAGCACGGTCGTGGCGTTGTCGAGCAGCAGCAGATGCTCCGCATGGCTCTCTTCGGCTGCGGCGAACTTCACGAGCTCGACCTTGTTGAATTGATGCTGGCGAATCAGCCCGCGGGTGTCGCGACCGTGACTGCCCGCCTCCGAGCGGAAGCAGGGCGTACTTGCCACGTACTTGATGACGCCCGGGTAGCTGGGCGAAAGCGTCTCGCGGAGGTAGTTCGTGACGGGAACTTCGGCCGTGGGGATTAGGTAAAAGGGGTCTTCCGAAGCGCCGGGACGATGGGTCTTAAAGACATCAGCCTCGAACTTCGGCAATTGCCCCGTGCCCGTCAGCGAAGCTGCGTTGACAAGGAACGGCGGCAACATCTCTTCGTAGCCGTGTTCCGTCGTGTGAAGGTCCAACATGAAGTTGGAGAGTGCCCGCTCAAGCTTCGCCAGCGCGCCCTTGAGGAAGACGAAGCGGGCGCCGGTCACACGCCCGGCTGCCTCGTTGTCCATTAACCCGAGCCCTTCACCTAAAGTGACGTGGTCCTGCGCGTCGAACGTGAAGGTCGGGGTTGGACCGCTAACGCGGACCTCTACGTTGTCGTCTTCGCTGGTGCCATCAGGCGTCTCGTCGTCGAGCAGGTTGGGCAGCTCAAGGAGCGCGTTTTGCAGCGATACTTCGTGCTGCTTTGCCTGCTCGTCATGCGCCTTTGCGCGGTCGGACAGCGTCTTGAGCGCGGCACGAGTCTCGTTGAACTCATCGCTTCCAGGCGTCAGCCCTCGCATGGCACCGCTGGAGGACTTCTGTTCGGCTCGCGTGGTCTCGAACTCGCTCAGCGCAGTCTTTCGCGTCTCAGCGAGTTGCGCGTAGCCGTCGAAGTCGAAACTCGACTCGCCCCGTCGCAGCGTCTTGCGTCGAACTTCGTCGAGGTTGGCGAGCACGTAGCGTTGATCGAGCATGTCGGAGTCCTAGGGCTATTTTCTACGGGCCATGAAACGACAAAGGCCCCGGCCTCAAATGGAGGGCGGGGCCTGAGTGCGAAAGGGGGGAGTCGAACCCCCACGCCGGTTAAGGCACCAGATCCTTAGTCTGGCGTGTCTGCCAATTCCACCACTTTCGCAAGTGTGCGGGACGCGGATGCTAGCCTCAGAATTACTGAGGTCAAGCGAAAATGCGCCTCGGCTACTCTTCTCCTCCGCTTGCCTCTGAACCGCCTTCTGCCGGGTCTTCCGCCACGGGAACTGCTTCAGTCGGAACTGCTTCAGTCGGAGCCGCTTCAGTCGGAGCCGCTTCAGTCGGAACCGCTTCGGGTGAAGTGGCTTCGGTGGCTGGGGCTGCTTCTGGGGCAGCCTCGCCTGTAGCGGTGCCGCCAGCCTCGAGCACGGACTCAGCGTCGGGGTCAACAAAGGTGCCCTCTGCCACGCCACT
>JBLFZA010000119.1:0-12615 GCA_047610025.1 Bradymonadia bacterium
CACGTGCTGCTCGCCGCCTTCGTCGCGGAGTACGTGTTGAAGGTCGCGACAGTGAAGCCGGGCGAGTTCGCCGTGCTTCGCGGGGGCGCCGCCTGGCGGCTGCGTACGCACATCATCGCGCGGCTGCGCTACATGCTGTCGCCCATGCCCATGGTCGACCTCCTAGCGATCTTGGCCTTCGTCCCTGCGCTACGAGGCCTCCGCGCGCTTCGAGTACTGCGACTGCTTCGCGGCGTTAGCTTCTTCAAGTACTCCAGCCCTTTTCGTGGAGTGCTTCGGGGGTTCCAAGAGAATTCGCTGCTCTACTTGCTCACCTTCTCGTTCGTCATTGGCGTCGTGAACCTCGGTGGCATCAGCCTGTTTTTGGTTGAGCGCGGTGTAAATCCCGGAATCGACTCCGTGGCTGACGGGATCTGGTGGTCATTGGTCACCCTGACAACCGTCGGCTTTGGCGACATCACGCCTCTGACCCCACTCGGACGCGCCATTGGTGGCGCGGTGATGGTGATGGGCATGTTTACGCTCGCGCTCTTTGCGGGCATCGTAGGCACCACACTTCTGCGCTCCGTCGTGAGCCTTCGCGAGGACAGCTTTCGCATGTCGTCTCATACAAACCACATCGTCGTCGTCGGCTACGATTCCGGGGCGCGGCTTCTACTCAGCGAGCTGCTTCAGGAGGTCGACACCGACCAGACCGAGTTGCTGGTGTTCGCGCCTGGCGATCGGCCCGTTGAGCTGCCTCCTGAGTTCAAGTGGGTGTCCGGCGACGCATCGCGCGAGAGCGAGCTCGTCAAGGTACGCTTGGAGTACTGCCGAGGCGTCATCATCGTTGGATCACGTAACGCGCCGCTGCAGTCGGCCGACGCTATGACCCTGCTCATCGTCTTCACAATGCGCTCGTACCTTCGGAACGCGGCCGCGCGCGCGCCGCGCCTCGAACCGGTCTACATCGTCGCCGAGATTCTCGACCCGGAGAACCGTGAACACGCGAAGACAGCAGGCGTGGATGAGGTCGTTGAGACCACCCGACTGGGCGCTTCACTGCTCGCACATGCCGCGATGGTTCACGGTTCTGGCACCATTATGACGCGAGTCGCCAGCGCGGGCGCCCATAGCCTTTACATCGAGCGCAATCCCTACGATGACGCCAAGACTTGGGGCGATCTAAGCCATAAGCTGCGCGAACAGTATGGCATCGTGATGTTCGGTTATCGTGAGCAAGCGACCGGAGAGATCACATTGAACCCGGGGGACGCCGTGATGATCGCTCCCGACGCGGACGTCGTGTACCTCGCGCAACGCGCGGTCCTTGGTAGCGATGTTCCGCCCGTTCAGCTCGACCCGGCTAAGCTCGCCGAAGTCGCTCGCCAGGTGAACACACCGACGGATAGTGGGCTGACGTAGTCCGCCGTTAGCGAGTCGTCTGCTCGTTGTTAGTGAGTGGTCCGTTCGCGCTTCTTCTGCCGGTGTCGGCTCGACGCCACAAGAAGCAGGAGCGAGAGCACGACCAGGGGCACGTGGAGGCTAATGGCCCTCGGAGCCGCCGTCGTGCAGCCGCTCTCTTTCTGCTCAGGTTCCTGCGCCGTTCGCCGGTCTGGCGGGGTGGCGAACGCGTCCGACGCCTCCAACTCCAGAACGTCGGCATCCACGGCGGTCGGATCGGTGCTCAGGTCGCCCGCATTGTCGGTGCTGTCGGTGTCCAACTCATCGCTGCTGCCATCGCTGCCGGTCAGAGCATCGTCATCGACCTCCGACTCGTCAGCGCCGGAGATGGAAACGTCGCTGCCGTCGTCGGAGTCTGAATGGCTATCGGGATCAGAGCCGGCGTCGCCGTCGCTCGGCGTGCCCGCGTCGGGGTCGGCGCCGAGCGGGGCGGGCCCAAGAGTTAGGGTGTTGGTCAGCTCTCCGGCGAAGCGCTCGCCTTCGCAGGGCGTCCACTCGAATGTGGCATAGGTTGGCATCTCGCCGAGAGGTGGCGCGTCGAATGTCACGTTGAGGGTGCGTTGCTCTTCGGGGGCGAGGTCGCCGAGAGCGATACTGGTGACTTCGTCCCCACGGTTGACGGCGGTGAGCACTCCGTCGACGATCGCCGACTCGACGGCGATGTCTGAGTCGATGACGAGCGTGATGTGTTCCGCCGCCGCCGCGCCGAGATTATGAAGGGTGATGGACGCCGTGGTTAGCGTGGCGCCGGTTCGCCACTCCGCGGCAAGTTCAATGCGTGGAGCCTGCATCTCGATCTCGAACGCGGCGCCGACGACGAGCAGGGAGTCGTCTTCCGTCTCGACCAAGAAGCGAGCGGAGCGCTGACCATTGCGCAGATGTCCGGCCGAGCTCGTGAGCGTGGCTTGCGCGATGTCCCAGCCTTGTCGCCCTCCGGGCACGTTTACGCCGCGCACGGCGTCGTGGTTGCGATCCCCGTGTTGCCCGGAGAGGTCCCGGCCTCCGCTGCGGGCGACGAGCTGCGCGCCAAAGAAGTTCCCGCTGGGGTTTGCGTCGCTACTGATCGGCACGGCGCCGGCCGGTGCGTCGATCGAGATGCGGTCGCCAGAGAGGTGCGCGTCCCCTTCCATTGCCCAGATGGCCAAGTGCCCGAATACTTCACCCGTGCTTGGTGCGCAGAAGCCTGAGAGGCCGAGGTCTAGCGTCTGCGATTCATCGACCCAGGTGGGTATCGAGGCGATGGTGACGTTCCGCATCGCGTCTTGCGGGTCGTAGTAGACGACGGCTAGTGTCCACCCGCCGGCGTTGAGTTCGTCGACGTTCGCTGCTTGCACGCCCGGTACGCCTCGGAGGGTGTATTGCCCGGAGCCGCTGCGTTGTATCGCTTCGGTCACCTCCGCGCTGCGCACGTAGTAGCGCACGAGGAAGCCAGCGGCTGCGCGGGAATCGAGCGTGACGGATGTGCTGGGGTCGGCGGAGACGACGACATCTCCCGCGCTCGTACCCAGAGTGACGTCATCATCGAGGTGCTCCGCGACGGAGGCGCCGCCCCCTGCCCAAGACGCTCCCCAGGTCAGCTCTGCATACACGACACGCGCATTCTCGGGGAGCGCGAGCATCGCGGTGGACGCGTTGTCTGCCCAGTCGCTGGTTGTGCCGGCCGGGAAGTCTCCGTCTCGCGTTCCGGCGTCGGCCATGAACGTCGCGAGGGACCCAGCGCGGCCGGGCGCGTTGCGTGAGTCCCCACCGCTGAGCCCCAGCGCGTTTCCAGTCACGCGCACGCCTCCGCGCAGCGTCGCAGAGAAACGCTCGAGTGCGGATGCCTCGGATGTGAAGCCGAGCAGTAGGATGATGATGATGAGCGGAGAGAGTAGCCGTTGACTTGCGCGTCGAGAGGATGCGGCCAGGTAGCGAGGGGCGAATCGCCGAGAGAGAAGTGACAACGAAGGGGCGACGGACATGGGGCTCCAGGAGAGGGGACTCTGTGGAGTTGTCGAGCGCTCGCCGCAGATGTTGCGTGGAAACCCAGATTAATCGCGCTCTCGGCGTTCCTGGGCGTTCCTGGGCTGCCATCGGTCCCCATTGCTCGCAATGCCGGTCGCCGTGCTCACCTTTAGGTAGCGCCATCGCGACGAGGGACGCGTTGGCTGCTCACCTGATTCCCAACGAGGCGCACGTGTTCAAGCTACATGTCTCACAAGACCGACCGCTGATTCTGCATCTCGAACAGCTGCTGAAGCAGAACGGCATCGAGTGTACTGTCCGCGGCGCTGCGCTCGGCGGTGCCGTTGGAGAGCTTCCCTGGCACGAGACGTGGCCTGAGCTGTGGCTGATTCACGAGAAGGATCTCGGCACAGCGCAGCGCATCGTGCAGCCCTTCCTCACGGAAGCTCCGACCGACTTAGCTCGCTGGACCTGCCGCCAATGCGCGGAGTCGGTGGGAGGCCAGTTCTCGATGTGTTGGAACTGTGGCGCAGAAGCGGTATCGGGGTCGGGCGAGCGGAAGGGCTAGTCCTCTGCTCGCTGCCGATCGCCGAACACGGAGAGCAGCGCATGACGCCCAACAGCTTTTTCGCCCGACTTTGGGACGACTATGTCGACGTCGCTCCAAGAGCCGCTGCGCTGCGAGAGGCGGTCGAGCGCAGAGAAGAGCGCGTCGTGAATGACCACGTCGCGTTCCGCACTTTGAATCTCTCGCCCATCAACATCGAGGCGCTGGAACCTCACCTGCTTCAGCTCGGCTACCGCAGACACGAGCCCTACCACTTCGCGAAAAAGAAGCTCGACGCGTGGTCGTATGCACCGCCGAACGCCATCCTCCCGCGGGTGTTCCTCAGCGAACTCCGTGTTGAGGAGCTGAGCCCCGACGCACAGACGGTACTGCGCCGGCTTGCCTCTGAAGTAGACGCGAGCAGCGTGTCGACGCCCGAGGCGTTCTGGGCCGGTCGCCTCTGGGCACCCACCACGCGGGACGAGTACATCCGACTCGCCGACGAGAGCGAGTACGCTGGCTGGGTGGCGGCGCTGGGGCTTCGCGCGAATCACTTCACGATCGCGGTCCATGAGCTCGAGCACTTCGATTCGCTCGAGTCGCTGCTCCAGTTTGTCGAGTCCAAGGGCGCGGCGATTAGCGACGCGGGCGGACGCATAAAAGGCTCACCTGAAGTCTACCTTGAGCAGGCGTCGACAATCGCTGACGAAGCGACGGTGTGCTTCGCCGACGGAGAGCTGACCGTGCCGACCTGCTACTACGAGTTTGCGCTTCGTCACCGGCAGCCGGACGGAAGCTTGTATGAAGGCTTTGTGCCGGCTAGCGCAGATAAGATTTTTGAGTCAACGGACCGCTAGACGGCGCGCCTGCGCTCCGCTCTCAGCGCGCCATCCAATTCTCCGCCAAACACGCCGCCAAACACGAAGGCAAAACGCATGACGAAACAGCCCTGGGATACTCTCGGCCTCGACCTCACCAATACGCTAGACGGCGTCCGCCTCGGTGCTGCGGAGGGAGGCGCGTGCGGAGAAGCGCACCCTGTGCGCTGCTCAATCGACGGAGAGAACTACGCCAACGTGCGCTGGGCGAGCGTCGATGACCTCGACATCGTCGCGGCGTCGGCTATCGCCGCTCACCACGCATGGCGCGTCGTGCCGGCACCGATTCGTGGTGCTTTCGTGCGCGAGATCGGGGTTCAGGTCACCGCGCACAAAGATGCACTTGCCGCGGTCATCTCAATCGAAGCAGGCAAGACCACATCCGAAGCACTCGGAGAGGTGCAAGAGTGGATCGACATGTGCGAGTTCGCCGTGGGCCTCTCGCGACAACTGCACGGCTTGACGATCGTCTCCGAGCGGCCTGAGCATCGCATGATGGAGCAGTGGCATCCGCTGGGGCCTATCGCCGTAATCTCTGCGTTCAACTTTCCGATGGCGGTCTGGGCGTGGAACGCGATGCTCGGCTTCGTCTGCGGCGACAGCGTTGTGTGGAAGCCGTCCGAGAAGACTCCGCTCTGCGCCATCGCGGCACACCGCATGGTGGAGCTCGCCATGCAGAACACACCCGGCGTGCCGAAGACGCTCTCGAGTGTTGTTGTGGGAGCCGCCGACATTGGCGCCTCGCTCGCGGCCGATGACCGATTCCCGCTGGTTTCGGCGACGGGATCGGTTCCTATGGGTAAGCGGGTCGCCGCAGTGGTTGGCGGCCGTCTCGGGCGCGCGCTCCTTGAATTGGGTGGAAACAACGCGGCGATTGTTACGCCGAGCGCGGACATCGACCTCGCGCTTCGCGGCATCGTCTTCGCGGCGGCTGGCACGTGCGGTCAGCGCTGTACAAGCCTGCGCCGTCTCATCGTGCATGAGTCGCTCGTCGACGCACTGACAGAAAAGCTCGTCGCTGCATACGGCACGCTCAGCATCGGAGACCCTCGGGAAGACGGCGTGCTCGTCGGGCCACTCGTCGATGAAGCCGCGTTCGACGCAATGGCCGCCGCGCTCACTCAGGCCCAGGAAGAGGGCGGAACGCTGCTCTGCGGCGGGCGCCGCGTGACGGACGGCGTGCCAGGTGGGGTCTATGTAGAGCCCGCCATCGTGCGTGTCTCGCCCTATGCGACGATCATGCAGCAAGAGACCTTCGCGCCCATTTTGTATGTCGTCAGCTACCGCGACTTCGCAGAGGCTATCGCGCTGCAGAACGGGGTGCCACAGGGGCTCTCGTCCGCGGTCTTCACCGAGTCGATGCGGGAGGCCGAGCGATTCCTCAGCACCGCTGGCTCGGACTGCGGCATCGCGAACGTGAACATTGGAACGTCCGGCGCTGAGATAGGCGGGGCCTTCGGTGGCGAGAAGGAGACGGGCGGCGGGCGCGAGTCCGGCTCCGATGCCTGGAAGAACTACATGCGACGCACGACGAACACGGTGAACTACGGGGACACGCTGCCCCTCGCGCAGGGTGTTCGCTTCGACGTCTAAGTCTCCGGTGGTTGCGCGCCGACAATTCGACACCAAGCTCAGGCGTGTCCTGCTGTGCCCGGGTGGCGCACCCTCCGATCCCAATTCCGACCCACAACGACTCCCATGATTCTTGTCATCAACGCTGGCTCTTCGTCCCTGAAGCTCGCCGTCCTCGATCCGCGCACCGGTGAACGCGCCATCTCGGCGAAGGTGGAGCGCATAGGCGAGGCTACGCCCGCAATGATCATCGCCGATCGCGAGCAGCCTTGCGACGCGCCAACTCACGACGCCGCTCTACGCTGCGCCCTGCCAATGGTGCTTGAAGGGCAGGCGATCGACGGAGTCGTGCATCGGGTCGTGCACGGAGGGGCTGAGTTTGGGCATCCCGTTCGAATCGGCGACGAGGTCTGCGCGAAGATCCAGGAGCTTGCCCCGCTCGCACCGCTGCACAATCCGGCCAACTTGGCTGGCATCCGCGCGGCGCTTCAGATTGTTCCGCATGTGCCCCATATCGCGGTGTTCGACACAGCGTTTCACCACACGCTCCCGCGTCGTGCACGCACCTATGCGCTGAACCAAGAGCTGGCCGAGGCGCATGGGATCCGGCGCTACGGTTTTCACGGCCCAAGCCACGAGTACGTCGCGTCACGTGCTGCAGAGTGGCTTGATAGCGACGTGCAAGAGCTGCGCGTTATCACCTGTCACTTGGGTAGCGGTGCGAGTGTATGTGCAGTGGAGTATGGACGCTCTGTCGAGACATCGATGGGCTACACGCCTCTCGAAGGCCTCGTCATGGGCACCCGCTGCGGGGATCTCGACCCGGGCGTCCTGATCTCGTTGCAGCGAGAGCTAGGAATGTCAGTCGATGAAGTCGACGAGCTCCTCAACAAGAAGAGCGGCCTCTCGGGCATGTCCGGTGCGGGCAACGACATGCGCGATATTGAGGAACGTGCCGCCGCCGGCGACGATGCGTGCCGCCTCGCGATTCATGTCTTCTGCCATCGCCTGCGAAAGTACGTGGGCGCCTACGCCGCCGCTATGGGCGGTGTGGACGCCATCGTTTTCACCGGGGGCATCGGTGAAAACAGCGCGCTAGTGCGGCATCGTGTCTGTCAGCGACTCGACTTCCTCGGGGCACGACTGGACGAAGACAAGAACCGCGACGCTCGGATTGGAGACGACTCCCCGATCGCCGACCTCGCGACCCGCGCGAGTCGCGTCGCGTTGTTGGCGGTGCGTACGGACGAAGAGTGGCAGATGGCGATGAAGGCCTCCGCCTTAATCGGAGGACGGGACACGGTGAACGAAGAGCTCACCATTCCGGTCGCCGTGTCCGCGCGCCACATTCACCTGACGCAGGAGACGGTCGAGGCGTTGTTTGGCAAGGGTCACACGCTCACCGAATACAAGCCGCTCTCCCAGCCCGGCCAGTTTGCGTGCGAAGAGCGCGTAAACCTCATTGGCCCCAAGCGAAACATCGAGAACGTCCGTGTGCTCGGGCCAACGCGCTCAAAGGATCAAGTCGAGATCAGCGCGACAGACGAGTTCGCGCTCGGGCTCGACGCGCCGGTGCGCGCGTCCGGTCACACCGAGAATACACCGGGCATCACGCTAGAAGGTCCTGCGGGGCGATTGACGCTGAAAGAGGGCGTGATCTGCGCGTGGCGCCACATTCACATGACGCCCGCAGACGCCGAGGCGTTTGGGGTAAGCGACAAAGATGTCGTCGACGTCGAGGTCGCCACCGAAGACCGAACGCTCACGTATGGCGACGTGCTCGTGCGCGTGTCCGAGAAGTATGCGCTGGAGATGCACATCGACACTGATGAGGCCAACGCGGCTGGCATACAACGCGGTGGCACAGGAGCCTTGATTGCCTCCAATGGAGGAGCGGCACTGCGTCGACGACGCATAACTGCACGTCGCTAGATGGGCACCGTTTCGCCCCGAAACAGCGGCGCGGCTACTGCTCGGTGACCGCGCGAATCAGCGTGGAGATCGGCAGTCGTAGCTTGAAGAACATCTGGCTATTGCGGGTCGACTCGCGGGCCGTGACCTGTACGTCGACGACGAAGAGCTGCCACCCCAGCGACGCGGTGAAGATGCCGGAGTCACCGGGATCAACGAGTCCGCCAAGCGTCATGAAGGTGCCTGCACGTTGGGAGAGGATGTCGATTCCGGCACCGACGGCGACTCCCGAGCCCTCTGTGATGTCGAACATGAGGGGCAGCGCGAGGTAACTCGGTTCGCGTCGATACGCCGGGCCCAACAGCAGTCGGCCTGTCCACACCGCTTCACCGTTGATGCGCGCGGCCCCCGCTTCGGCGGCGAAGAAGTGCGTCCATCCTTGGCGGAGCCATCCGCCCGGCGCGTAGGGGTCTCTTTGGGCGGCAGCCACCGCGCGCTGTCGAGCGACGCGGTCTGCCCGTCGCTGTTCGTCTGCTGCTGCGTCAGCCGCAGACGCAGCAGCAGACTCGGCATCAGGCTCCGTGTTGTGCACGGTATCAGGCGCAGCGGTCGGTGGCTCTGGATCAGTCGCGAAGGCTCGTGCAGGCGCCATCAGCGACGTCAACAGCAGCAGGAGTGGCAGCTGTCGGTTCATGTCGAGGGAATCCGCGCGTTGACGTTCACATCCCACGCGCCGGCAGCCTCGACGGTGGCGGCTTCGACGGCGGCGTTTACGCAGTCCTGCAGCTCATCGCTCGGGAGCGCCGCGTTTGTGTCGGGGTGCTCCTGCGTGAGCACAGTGGAGGTCGCGCCGTCGAGAGTGGAGTAGAGAACACCAATTCCTTGGCCTGGTTCGAGCATCGCCGTTTCGGCGCATGTGCGCAGCGCTAGGTACAGGACGTTCGCCAGTTCGACATCCGGTGGCGCGCCGTCTCCCTCTGCGTGCACCCGTAGATCAAGCGCAGGCAGGGGCTCCGCGGCGGGCGCCTCGACTCGTGAGTAGCTCAATGACTCTTCTCGTTGCGCAGGCTCGTTCGACTGGCAGCCTGCCGTGAGGCAAAACGAGAAGAGGAGGAGTGTTGTAGGAACTCTCATGCGGACGCCTAGGTAGCCAAAACGAAGATGGCCGGCAGGTCACCCTGCCGGCCGCTTCTGCGAACAAAGTTCGACTTAGGGCCGATCGCTGGTTGCGCAGTTCGTGAGTCCGCTGTCGCTCACCTGGCAGACGTGCACGCTACGGAGCAGTCCGAACAGGAATCCGTTGTTGCGCAAGATGACGACGGTGTCATCATCAACAGCAGCGACGCCGCCGTAAGCGCAGCCGCCGAGGGCAGCAGTGGAGGCGAAAAGGCATGCAGCGATCGTGAACTTAAGTTTATTCATAACGGTTTCCAGGGTGAGGGCAGATATGTTCGAGCCACGACTCGTTGCGGCTTCGTTCCATTGCAGAGATGTGGAGTCAAGTGCCATGTGAGGAAGTTAATCTCTTTTGATAGGCGTTCTTGCCGCTGCCGCATCCGTCAGCTCTCGATGCTGGTCGCGGGGGGGGCCGCTGCCGGAGAGCTGTCGGGGGCGTCCACCGCGCCCGCGATGCGAGCGCGATTGCTGCCCGCGGTCGTCTCGTATGTTGCGCCGATGAAGGGCGCGATGTCCTCGGGCTTGTCGATGTCTTCGAAAAGCCAAATCGTACCGTGCGTCCGCTCAGCCGTGATGTCGAGCACCAGGTATCCGCGCTTTTCGACGTTTACATACTTGAGGTTCGGGTTCGGCGGCTTGATGATCGCGTCGACGCGGTCACCGAGGGCGCTGATGTCGAGCCCAGGGCTCGTCGTCGCCGTACACACGAACTCCACGCCCAACGAGCCGTCTCCCGTCTCGGGATTGTACGCATCCGGGTTGGCGGCGTCTTTCGTGATGTCGAAGACCCAGCTGGTGTGTATGTCCCCCGTCAATACAACGACGTCGTTGATCGCTTCGTCGCGAAGTTGGTCTAGGACGAGATTACGTGACGCTTCGTAGCCGTCCCAACCATCGGCGTTGAGAATCTGCCCAGGGCCCTCGGCGATCGGTACGTTGACGAGCTTCAGCTGCGAGAACATGACCTGCTGCCCGAGCAGCTTCCACTGTGCGGACGCCTCGCGGAGGTTTGTCGCGAGCCACGCATGTTGCGCGTCTCCGAGCAGCGAACGATCGGGGTCAAGGTGCGTCTCGCGGTCCGTGGTCGCCGCTTCTTCGTCGCGGCCCTCGATGCGTGTGTCGAGCATGATGAGGTCGACGAGGTTTCCAAACGTGAACGCGCGGTAGATGCGGCCGCCCTCGAACTCACGGATCGGCATCCACTCGAGATACGCTTGGCGTGCGGCGGCGATACGATCAGACCACTCGCCTTCGCCTTCATTGTGATTCTGTGCGCCACCCGACCAAGAATTGTTTGCAGACTCGTGGTCGTCCCAAGCGACGATGAACGGGTGCTGGCGGTGCACCTCGGCCAGATCGGGATCGCGCCGATACTGCGCATAGCGTTGCCGATAGTCCGAGAGCGTGATGATCTCGTTCTCGGGCTCGTGCCGCCGTTCGGACCCGTACGTCCCAGCCGGGTATTCGTAGATGTAGTCGCCGAGGTGAATGATGGCTTGTAGGCTGGGGTCCCGGGCGAGCACCCGGTAGGAGTGGAAGTAGCCAGATTGGTAGTTGGAGCACGACACGACGCCAAAGCGAAGGCGGTCGACCTCGCCTTCAGGCGCGGTGCGCAGCCGACCGACCGAGGACCACTGACCCGCTGTCGCGAAGCGATAATAGTACGCGCGACCGGGATCGAGGTCGACGACATCGAGTTTGACCGTGAAGTCCATCGCGTCATCGGTGACGAACTCACCAACCGAGAGTCGCGAGACGAAGTCGGGGTCACGGGCAACCTCGTACCAAACGGTTACTGGCGCCGAGTCGCCTGACGTCACCCGCGTCCAAATGACCACCGCATCGGTCAGTGGGTCGCCGCTCGCGACACCGTGCTGAAACAGCGAATCAGACCCAGGCGTGCCGGTGAACTCGTATTGGGGCAGGTCATCCGGAACGATCGCGTCCGGCTCTGGTCGGCTCCCCTTGTCGTCATCCGCGCATGCAGCGGTCGTGAGGGTGCAGAGCCAGCCGCTTCTCTTCAAGAGCTCTCGTCGATTCAGCGTCATCGTGTCTCAGTAGTGGTAGGGGCGCGATGAAAGCCACAATACACAAAGTTCACGCGAAGGGAGAGTGACAGGTTGATGACACTCTCCCTTCGCGTGTTCATAGTGACGTGCAATCTCGGCTCGGCCCCTAGTCGCTCTGCTCTTGATGACCCACGTAGGGGGGAGTACGCGACGCCTGTGACGGCGCTGAAAATGGAGACTGCCAGCACAAGCCAGATCGCCGAGCTTCCTTCCGGCAGTAGCAAAGCCCCAGCGATGATGACGATGCCGCCGAGAGAGAAGACCCCGCTCGCAGAGCGATGGGTACGATCCCAGACGGCCTCGCTGCCCAGTGTCCACGGGGTGCGAATGCCCGCGATGACGTTGCTGCGTAGCTTGGCAAGGGCCTGACCAAGGATCACAAAAAGCCCACAATGCAAGGCGACGAGCGCGTGAGTCTCTAACCTTTGGTCCGCGCTAATCGCGGCGCGAAGGGCCAATACGTGCGCCGCTAAAAGGAAGGCCGACGTGCCCACGATGACGAGCTCGTTCGCGTCGCTGGACCGCTCGAGATGCTCGCGGCGCAAAGTGATCTTGGCGAGGCCGGCGACGAGTGCTGCCGCCAGCAGACTCAAGGCTGGGAGAAGGAACGCGCCGAACGCGCGAGAGGCGAAGCCGTCGGGATCGCCTGGCTCGTTTCAGTGTATGGGCATGGGGTCGGGCAGGTCTCCCCACACAAAGAGCGATATGGCGACGCCGACAAGCGACAGAGCGAGGGTGACTGAGAGGGCGTGCGTCATTTATCACTCACGTCAAAGAGGGTCATCAGGACCTGCAGCGTCTCTTCAAACGCCGACAGGTTGATGCGGAAGAATAGAAAGGTCCCGCGCCTCTGGCGGTCGATCAGCCCAGTCTACGATGTCGCCCGCTGCTAGTTCCCCGCCCGATTTCAGCATCTGCAGGATGCGTTGGCGATCGGGGTGTGACAGGTCTTCAAAGACGGCGTTGTTCATCGGGCGGAGTCGATGGTGACGGGGCAAATGCTCTCACTTTGTGAGCATTGTGCTCAGGCAACTATCGAATCAAGGCGCTCACAGTTTCGATGTTTGTCTAGATA
>JBLFZA010000120.1:0-12583 GCA_047610025.1 Bradymonadia bacterium
GACGCACCCGCATGGATTACAAAGCATGTGGGCACGCTTGGGCGGCAGCTCGCGAAAGGAGACAGCTGGCCACGCCTGTACCAACGGTGGCGGGCGGATCCGTAGAGTCGCGGCGGCGAGCCGGCGGCCGGCGGGGTTAGCGATGCAAACCGAAAAGTTGGCAACATCGACATCACGAAGTCGACAACTCGGGTAGCCCCCTCATGTTGCCGGACATCGCGCCCTTCGATACCGTTGTACTTGCCGACCTCGCCCACGCGTTCGACGACCAACTCCTGTTCGTTGCACGCGTGGCCTCGAACCGCATTCTCGACGTGTTCGACGACGATGCGGAGACGATCTACGCCCTGCCTCGTCAGCCACTGCACTCTCGACGTCGACACGGCGTTGCGTTGATGTGCCGTAGACCGTCGTTCTCAGCAATGGGGTGGCGGATCTACCACACCGAGTTTCAGTCACGAGCAGACCGAACAGAGGGGGCTAAGGGTGATCGCCTACCCGATTGAGCTGCTACGAGAGTACGACGCCCCAATCGCGTCATTAGTCGTAGCTCGCGCCGCTCCGAAGGCTGACGACAAGCGGTCGGGACGGGGTAGATTCATGCGCCATGATGGCAGTATTCAAGTGTGGGGTTGGCGCGGCCGCTGCCTGACGGAAGAGGCGGCGTTCGAACAGGCGAACTGAAATGAACGGTGTTCTCGAAGAAGACAGTTTCGCACGCTTGGTCCGCAAACGCAGGGAGAAGGCCGAACGGGAACGCGGGCAGGCGGGTCTACCGAAAGGCATCGAGCAGGGCATCGAGCAGGGCCGAGAAGAGGGGCGACATCGCACCTCGCGAGCCGCGCGCAAGCCATCCCCCCCCGAACAGTACGAGGCACTTGTGACGGCGGTGAGCGACAATTCGGAGCAGACGACTAGCCAGCCCTCTATCGCCGGGTGGGTTCCGAGCGTGGACCGCGTCCTGTCGCGCCACTCGACAGCAACGAGAACGAGCTCCTACAGCTCACCCTGAGTCCGGTGCTTCGGCGTCGAGATCGTCTCCACACACAGGCTCGTCGTAGCGCTCCCACTTCCGAACGCCGGACCCGTCCGGTCTTTAGCGCGAGGGGTCAACTCGAGCGCACCCTGGCGCTGATAGCGCCGCCGCCACACCGATAATGAGTCGACTGGAGAGAGCGACCACCAGTCGCTGCCTCCTATTCGACCACAGCGTCGCCGAAGATGTTCTCCAAGTTCGGCACCATCACGATTTCGATGCGACGGTTCAGCGCTCGCCCCTCATCGGTGTCGTTGGTCGCGCGGGGTTGGAACTCGCCGAAGCCTCCAGCCGAGACGTTTATCGGCGGGACGCCTGCATCCACGAAGATGTGCACGACCGCTAGAGCGCGAGCGGTCGAAAGTTCCCAGTTCGAATCAAAGCGACGGGTGATCGGAACGTTGTCTGTGTGCCCTTCGACCTGGAACTGTCGATCACCAAGGGAAGCGAGCACCGTCGCGACCTCGCGAAGGGTGACCTCGCCCTCTTCCCCTACTTCAGCAGAACCTGGCTCGAAGAGGATGTCTTGTGGGAGCTTCAAGCTCAGGCGACCGCGCTCGACGACCACCTCCAGTAGGCCGTTGTCGATGAGGCTCTGAAACCGCTCGATGATGCTTCGGAAGATTGCATCGCGCTCACGCAGCTCCGCTTCCACCGCAGCAAGATCCGCGAGGCGTGAGGCTAAGAGCTGCGTCTCTTCACCGCTCTGCTCAAGCAGTGACCGAGACTCAGCGAGCGACGAGTTGCACTCCGCCAGCCGGCCGGTCTGCTGCTCCAACTCCAGCACCGTCGAGGAGATCGTCGACGCGCGATCGGCTGCCAGCGTCTCACAATTGACGAGCTCTGTCGCTAGGTCGTCGTAGGCTGCATTTCGTTGCGCCAGTTGGTCAAGAACCCCCTCATGCACGCCCTTCTTCACGCAGCCCGTGAGCAGCGAGGGAGCAGAGAGAGAGAAGACAACCGCGATCAGGAGCCGAGACGTAGCGTTCAACGAGACCTCCAAGTCTGTAAATGAGGCGTGGATGGCACGCCCCTCATGCGCACTATCTGCTCAGCACCCCAGCCTGTGCAATCGAAGAATGCGTGCTGGAGCGGATCGGTCGTCGAATCGTTCCTACGATCCCCCAAAAACTCGACGCATCCTCACATGGCGGTACATTTACTTACCTGTACCGTAGATTCCTTGAGCGAACAGCACATCATGAGCGCGGAGACCCCGGACATCCTCTCGACGACGACTGCAACGGCGGTGTCGAAGCCGCGCGCGAAGCGCAGCACCGCAACCAGTGCCCGAAAGGGTGCGAAAGGCAGGTCTCGAATCGCGACCCAAAGCGGCGCAGGCTCTAGCGGCGAGAGCACATCTCGTATTGCTTCTGAAGCCACAGCGCTCGCGATCTCGGTTGCCGCAGTTCTGGTGCTCCTGTCGTTGGTCAGCTTCTCCCCCGGTGGCGGGAACTGGATCGGGTGGTTCGGTCACCACCTCGCCGACTCACTTCTCTATCTCTTCGGGGTCGCGAGCTTCTCCTTCGTCATGCTGATCGGGGCGTGGGGTGTTTCGCTGCGCCGCGGGGGCTCGCTCTTCGACGAAGCGCGAGAGGGCGCAGGCGCAGTACTCGTTCTCATCTCCGTGGCGGCGCTCGCCAACATCGTGTGGGTGCCCGAGATTCTGCACCACGAGTCGGGCGGCATGCTCGGATTTTTCGTCGGCAATGCGCTCGGCGATCTGATGGGGGAGTTAGGGAGCGTGCTCGTGCTCGCCACTGCGATGGCCGTCGGAGCCATGCTGCTGACAGAGTGGAGCTTGAGCGACTCACTCACCAGGTCACGCACTCGCTTGGCGAACGATTGGAGCGTGACGCGCGCCCGATGGACGGATCGGCGTCGGCGTGAGCCTGTCGCGGCGCTCCCTAAGGCGTCGAAGCGGCCCAAAAATGCCGAAGCGAAGGCCGAAGCGAAGGCCATCGAAGTAGACGAAGACGAAGACCTTCGCGCTGCAGGTCCACTTGGCGAATCCGGTGAAGCGATCGACGCTGGCCCAGGCGTACCCCTTCAAGGCCGCTGGACGGACAAGCTCAAGGCATTGGCCGGCCGCGCCTCTGCGGGGCGTAACGCGGTGTTGCGCACCGGCACTGGCACCGTTTTACACGAGCCGATTGGCGACGATGTTGCACCGGGAGATGATCCACCGTGGGCGTCCTCGCTGAGCGATATCTTTGGCGATGTCGACGAAGCGGGAGGAGCCGAGGAGGACGAGCCCGTCATTACGGACCGGCACAAGCTGCCTCGCTCGAAGCCGAAGAGCGATCGCACTCGTGCTGTCACGGGTACGAGGAGTGAGCCAGCGCAGACGGAGGAGTCCATCAGCGGTGACCGCGACGATGACGCCCCCATCACCGAGCCGGCCAAGAGCAGCGCTGGATCAAGCGTGCCGCCTGTTCCCGCCGGGTTCGGACCCATGATCGTCGAGTCCGCCGCACAGACGAACCGGAAGCGCGCCGACGAGCTCGATCGCGCTCAGCAGCAACGCCTTCAGATCGGTGAGTCTCTCGATTGGGAGCTGCCGCCGATGTCCTTCCTCAACTACGAGGAGACCGCGGGAACCGAAGTCGATCGCGGAAAGCTCCGCGATCTTGCGGCGACGCTTGAGTCGGTGCTTGGCGACTTCCGCGTCCACGGAAAGGTCAGCGGCATTTGCCCGGGTCCGGTCGTCACGCTCTTCGAATTCCAGCCTGAGTCGGGGACAAAGCTGTCTAAAATCAGTGGACTCTCGGACGACATCGCCATGGCATTGAAAGCGCACAAGGTCCGCATCATTGCGCCGATTCCCGGCAAGGGTTGCGTTGGAATCGAAGTTCCGAACGACACCCGCGAGATTGTCTATCTCAAGGAGATCCTGGCCGACGACAAGTTCACCAAGGCGCGTTCGAAGCTCACGATGGCGCTCGGCAAGGACATTGAAGGCTACCCCGTAGTTATGGACCTCGCGAAGAGCCCTCACCTGCTGATCGCCGGTACAACCGGAGCGGGCAAGTCCGTGGCCGTCAACGGCATGATCGCCAGCGTGCTCTACTCCGCGTCGCCGGACGACGTGAAGCTGATCTTGATCGACCCGAAGCAACTTGAGTTCGCGATCTACGAGGGCATCCCACACCTGCTTTTGCCGGTCGTGACCGACCCATCGAAGGCAGCAACCGCGCTAAACTGGGCGGTGCAGGAGATGGAGCGTCGCTACGGCCTCATGGCAGAGATGCGCGTTCGGAACCTGCACGGCTACAACGAGAAGCTCGCTAAGCTCCACGAGAAATACGTCGACTATCAGCTCGACGAAGACGCGCCACATGATCCAAACATCGAGCTGCTGTCGCGACTTGATGAGGACGGGCGCCCGAGCCACCGCAAGATGTTCCAGCTGGTCGTCATCGTCGACGAGTTCGCCGACTTGATGATGGTCGCAGGAAAAGAGGTCGAGATCTCTGTCGCACGCCTCGCCCAGAAGGCTCGTGCGGCGGGCATACACTGCATCCTCGCCACGCAACGCCCATCGGTTGACGTCATTACTGGACTCATCAAGGCGAACTTTCCGACGCGATTGTCTTGCCGCCTGATGAGCGGAACCGACTCCCGCACCGTCTTGGATACGATTGGAGCCGAAAACCTGCTCGGAATGGGAGACATGCTCTTCCGACCGCCGGGCAAGAGCGAGCTCACGCGCGTTCATGGCGCCTACGTCGATGAAGAAGAGCTCGAGAAGATCGTGAAATTCGTCAACGCGCAGCGGAAGCCCGACTACGACGAGAGCATTCTCGCAGCGGCGGAGAACGGTGACGACGGCGGTGGCAGCAGCGAGCCGGTGGACGAGCTGTACGACCAGGCCGTGCAGATCGTCTGCGAAGAGGGGTTCGCGTCGATCTCGATGATCCAGCGTAAGCTCCGCATCGGGTACAACCGGTCGGCACGGATCATGGAAGAGATGGAACGTGAGGGCGTCGTCGGAAAGTCGACGGGCGGGTCGTCGCGCCGCGAGGTTCTGGGCGGCGCGTTCTAGCCGGGTCTGACGCCGACTATCTGACGCGCGAGCGCTAGGTGACATTGCGCATCCCGCCAGTCTGCACTACGGGGCGCCGGTCACAACTCGTTCGCGCCGCCCGTCGGCACCGTGGCGCTCCGCCTACATCACGCCCATTTACCCTGGACGTCGACGGATGCAATCGCTCGACTCGTCGCTCTCGCTGCCCGGCATTGGCCGGTCCGCCGCTTCCCCTTGGTGGGAACGCGAACGTCTTCGTTACGAGGGCGAGCGCCTGACGTTCGCGGGTCACTTCGTCGATGAGCTCGCGCCAGAGTACGGAATGCCGACGCAGTTCATCGACCTGCGGCGGGCGGTCGAGAACGTCCGTAGGCTCGACGAAGCGTTCGGAGTCAGCCAGCAGCCGCATCGGGTCCACTTCGCGGTGAAAGCGAATCGCAACCGGGCTCTGCTAGAAGGTCTTCGCGCAGACGGCATCTGTGGCATCGATTGTTGCTCACCCGGCGAGGCGCAGCTAGCGCTCGACGTTGGATTCAGCGGCGACGAGGTCTCATTCACAGGCACCGCGCTTTCGGATCGAGACGTCGCGACCGTTGGTGCGCTGCCGATACGGGTGAACCTCGATTCGATCAGCGCGATCCACAAGATGGGCCAGCGCTTCCCCGGGCGACGCATCGGCATCCGCGTGAACCCGCAGCTCGGCGTTGGGGGCTCAGAGCAGCTCACGTACTCCGGCAAGCGACCGACAAAGTTCGGCATCTATGCAGACCGCTTCGACGAGGCGATGTTGCTGGCCGCGTCGTACGGCCTCATCGTCGACGGCGTGCACATGCACGTCGGCAGCGGCTGGTTGGCTGAAGGCGTGTCGTCGTTACACGCCGCGACCGATCGCCTCTGCGGATTCGCCAAGCGCGTGCCTGATATACGTTACGTCAACGTGGGCGGCGGCATTGGCGTCGTCCATCAGCCCCGTCAACGCGCCGTCGACTTGCGGCACTACGCTGCCGGAATCGTGACTCGAGTGCGTGAAGCGCTCGGACCAGACGTCGAAGTCTGCTGCGAACCCGGCGAGTACATCGTTGGGGATGCTGGCATCGGACTCGCTGAAGTCACGATGGTGGAGGAAAAGGGCGGGGAGCTCTTCGTTGGTCTTAACGTCGGGTTCAACTCGAACCCGCAAGCGGCGCACTACGCATTCCGCCACACGGTGCTTCCCGCGGTGCACGCGAGTAGCGGCCCCGTGGCGCGAGTGTGCACGGTGGTTGGCAACATCAACGAAGTGATCGACGTGTTCGCCCGCGGCGCGTCGTTCCGCTCGATCAAAGAGGGCGACGTGGTCGCCATTCTCAACGCAGGCGCGTACTCAAGTTCGATGGCGAGCGACCACTGCCTACGAGAGCGGGCGGTCGAAGTCCTCCTGCGCTAGCGGGACGGGGGTCGACAGCACGGCCCGCGGTCGTGTACGCGGGGGAGCCGATCGACACAGAGGTTCACAGTGCATCACATCGTCGCAGAATTGTTGGAGCAGGCCATCGACGTCGCCGGTGGCGCGATGACCTCAGCTGAAGTTGAGGCCGTGCTCACGGAACCCAAGAGCCGCGACCATGGCGATGTCGCCTTCCCGTGCTTCTTGCTCGCGAAGTCGCTGCGCAAGTCGCCCGTCGCGATCGCCCAGTCGCTGGAAGCGGCGCTTGTCGCAGGCCTCGAAAACTCGGCCGAGGTGACATCAGCCGTTGCCGTTGGGCCCTACGTTAACTTCACGCTGAACGCTGGCGCGCGGGCGGAGTCTGTGCTCACCGCAGCTCTTCAGCGGGGTTACGGCTCGTCATCGTTCGGCGCTGGCAAGACGGTGGGCATCGACTTTTCGTCGCCAAACATCGCAAAGCCTTTCGGCATCGGACACCTGCGATCGACGTCCATCGGAAACGCACTGGGCAACATCCACCGGATGCTTGGGTACCGCGTTGTCGGCATCAATCACCTCGGCGACTGGGGTACGCAGTTCGGGAAGCTCATGGCCGCGTTCGAAGAGCGCGGCGACCGCCAGAAGCTCGACGATGATCCGATTCAGCATCTCTACGACTTGTATGTTTGGTTTCACCAACAGGTGGAGGTGAACCCCGAGTATGAGGAGATGGGCCGAGACTGGTTCCGTCGCCTCGAGGCCGGCGATGAGCAGGCGATGAGCTATTGGCGCGAGTTTCGCGCGCTCTCACTGAGGGAGTTCGAGCGCATCTACGCACGACTCGGGGTCTCCTTCGACCACGATTGGGGCGAGGCGTTCTACGAGGAGATGCTCGAGCCAGTGGTCAACGACCTCGCCGCGGCGGGCCTGCTGCAGGAGAGCGAGGGCGCACTGGTCGTTGACATCGGCGAGGACCTGCCGCCGTGTTTGGTCCGCAAGTCGGACGGAGCGACGCTCTACGCAACGCGTGATCTGGCGGCTGCTCGATACCGTCATCAAGAGCTTCAGTTCAGCCTCTTCCTGTATGTTGTGGGTGCGCCGCAGGCGACACACTTCGAGCAAGTGTTCCGCGTGCTGAACAAGATGGGCTACGACTGGGCGGACAGCCTGAAGCATGTGCCATTCGGGCACATCCATGGCATCTCGACGAGGCAAGGAACCTTGGTGTTCTTGGAAGACATCCTCGATGAGGGCGCGAAGCGCGTTCGGGCGTTCCTACAGAACGAAAAGCCAGAATACGACGAGGCCAAGCGCAACGAGATCGCCGAGCAGATCGCCATCGGCGCGGTGATGTTCTACGACCTCTCGCGCAATCGCATAAAGGACTACGACTTCTCTTGGGACCATATGCTGCTCGGAATGCAGCGCGGCGACAAAGGCAACACGGGCATCAAGCTGCAGTACACGTACGCGCGTTTGTGTTCGGTCGAGGCGCAGTTTACGGACCGATTCGGAGAGCTACCTGCGAGCGTCGCGTACAGTCGGCTGACCGAGCCTGACGCGAAGGCCATCGTAGCGACTGTTGAGCGCTGGCCGGCTACGGTTGAGCAGGCCGCAGATCAGCTAGAGCCTGCCGTAATCTCTCGGTATGCGATCAGTGTTTGTGACGCGTTCAACAGCTTCTATTCGCACGAAGATAAGGCGAATTATCGCATCGTCTCAGACGACGCTGAGCTGTCGGCTGCGCGGACGGCAATGGTGCGCGGCGCACGACTGACCCTGCAGTCCGCGATGGAGATGATCGGCGTTCCACACCCAACGCAAATCTAGTGGGCTGCGGCTGGGACACCACCCCGGCGCGGGTGGGCTGCAGTTGCCGGGTGTGGTGCTCCACGCGGCAGGGGTGCTCTTGGATCGCGTCTCGGGGCGCGTCCCTTGCATGGCTGATTTTATGTCTCCAGTTCGTTGTCGTCACGCTCGCGCACGCACCGCGGGCACATGCGCAGGTGGCCCCCGACGACGCGCCAGCCTTTGTCCCGAGGCGCGTCGCCGTGATGTCGCCGGTGCGCATCTACATCGCGCCGTCACTCGCCGACGATTCTGCAGGATTGGGTAGCCTATCCCTGCCAGAAGTGGCTGCGTCTGTGCGTCAGCGCTTCGCGTCAGATCCTCGCTTCGACACGCTGAACGACGTCCCGGAGCGCCTCGCCGCCCAAGCACGCGCGCCTTCGCAAGCCGACGTGCTCTTCGTCTCAGAACGATCGGTCGAACTCGGTCGAGAGCATGTCCGGGCCTACAATCTCGCATCCGCGGCGACCGAACTCGAGGCTGCAATCAATGGCTACAACCGCACGGCAGCCTCCTGGACAATGCCTCGCAACGTGGCGGAGGCCTGGGAGGCGTTAGCGCTCACCTACCTCGAGCGCGCACAGGTTGAACCAGAGAATGCAGCGGACCACGAAGCCCGGGCGATGCAGGCCTTCGGAGAGCTCATTCGTGTTTCGCCTACGCGCGACTACGGACCCAACGCCTATCCCGCGATGGTTGTTCAAGCGCATCGTGAGGCGTACACGCGCCACTGGCTAAACGACGGGAGTGATCTTCGGATGCGGCCCGGCGAAGCCAACCAGCTGAGCGGTTGGCTCAGCGTCGACTACGTCGTGAGCGTGTTTGCTATGGTGGACGCGGCCGGCCCACGCATTGTCATCCAAGTGTGGAACACCCGCGCCGGGCGCTTCGTACATGACGAGGTGGTTGCCGTCCCAGAAGAAACCGAAGCGGCCGCGACCCTCGTCGATGCAGCTGTGTCGCGGGTTGTCGCGTGTCTTCCGCTAGTGCCGCCAACCGACGCTCAGCTCGAAGACAACGAACGCGGCTCGGTCTACCTGTCCGCTGGATACGCGACTGGTGCCTTCCTCGGCACGCCAACGCGACGGCGCTTCTTCCAGCACGGCGCCACGCTCTCACTCGCCGCTATGCTCACCGAGAACGTTGGGCTGAGGCTTTCTGGGTCGCAATGGAGCGCGCGGCGAGACCGCGACGGCGATTTGATCACCAAGTTGGAGTCGATCCAACTCACCGCCGGTGTGATCACGGCGGCGCGATTAGGCCGGCTACGTCTTTCGGTTGATGCGGCTCTGGACGTCACTCGGATCGGCGCCGTCAAGGCGACAACATCGTTCTGGTGCAAGGTCAGCGAGGGAGATCCCTTCGTGTTCGACGACGGCCGGGAATGCGACGCTGCGGATATCGTGGATCGCGCAGCGCAGGTGCAAGCGGGGCCCCAGTTTGGGGTGGGCGTCGGCGCTCAACTTGCGGGCCCGCTCTGGATCGACCTGCGGATTCACCTTACGCTGTACGTGGCGCCCTTTGACAACCGAGCCTTCGACACTCCTTTTGGTTTGAATTCAGTTTTGACGTATCGTTTCTAGCTCATCAGGCCGAGGGGTTGATAGACTCGGCGTTCTTGCTCATCCTGGGCGGCACTTTTTTGGCAGCGATGATTAGCTCCTCCACCAACACTTGGCTCGCTGCACTCGACTGCGGCGCAGCCCTGGTCTCCGCGAGCGGTCAGCTCGTGGAAGTAAACGAGCGATGGCCCTTCGCTCAGCAAGGCACGATCTGGGACATCTCGCCAACGGCAGAGGCGGGCCAAGAGCAGATCACAGCGGTGCTGACTGGGGAGCGCGACCGCATCGAACTCGAAGCCTTCTCTTATTCGATTGTTCTGCGAGCCTGCGGGGACGGCCACTTGCTCGCTCAGACGCTCGAGCCCGCTTTCACCACGGAGCGAGCAGAGCACATTCGCCGGATCGTAGACTGCCTCCCCAAACTGCGGCTACAACTCTGGAGTTCTACTGTGGGCGCAGAGGTCGAAGTGGTGCGCAGTGTCGCTGCCAAGCTTTGGCCTCACCCGAGCGTCGGCCAGTATTCTTCCGCGCGATCTTGGCTAGAGCGCATTCACCCTGATGATCGAGCGAAATTCCTCGAGCTCGCGGAGAAGTGTGAGGATCAGATACTGGTGCGCGAGTACCGTGTGCTCGACGACAACGGCGACGCACACTGGGTGCGCACCCGCGCGACGCAACTCCTAAACGAGAGCGGCGACGTTGTTGAACTCATCGGGGTCTCCGGCGACATCGATAGAGAGGTCGCAGCGCGCAACGAAGTCGACAAACTTGGAGCCCGTTTGGAGCTCGTTCTGGAGGGCAGCCGAGATGGGTTCTGGGATTGGGACGTCGAGCACGACGAGATGTTCTTGTCCGCCAGAACCCTAGAGCTGCTGGGCTACCGCCGGTCAGAAGTCGCGTCGTACGGGGACTGGCTCGTGGAGTCGCTTCATCCCGACGACGTAGAGGCCGTCCAAGATCAAATCGTGGCGACGCTGAAGGGCCTGTCCTCGTTCTTCCGCACCGAAGTACGAGCGCGGAACCGCGACGGACAGTGGACCTGGATCGCCGCACGCGGCAAAGTCGTCGAGCGAGACGACAACGGTCGAGCGCGGCGCTTCGCGGGCACCGTTTGCGATATCAGCGAGCGGCGCCAGCTAGAAGATCAGTTGTTCCAGTCGCAGAAGATGGACTCTTTTGGCCGCATGGCTGGCGGGATCGCGCACGACTTTAACAACCTCGTCACCGGGGTGATGGGGTACGCGGAACTCCTGCAGCTGCGCCTCGCGGGAGACCCCCGCGCAGCCTACGTAGGAGAGATCGTCAAAGCAGCGCAGCGTGCCGGAGACTTGACGTCGAAGCTACTCGACTTCGCGCGAAAGCGCGTTGTCGAGCCCCGCGTGATCGATGTCGGCGAGGTGATCGAAGACCTGCGGCCCATGCTGCAGCGCCTGATCGGTGAGGACATTCAGCTCAGCCCGCAGCTCGCAGAAGACCTGCACGCAGTGCGATTGGACCCGTCTCAGTTTGAACAGATTCTCATCAACCTCGCCGTAAACGCGCGCGACGCCATGCCGAACGGCGGCCAAATCACGGTAGCGACGGGCAACGTGCTTCTCGACCGAGAGTATGTGAGGTCCAACCCTGACGCCACCGAGGGGCCGCACGTCGTTCTCGTCGTCACGGATACCGGCTGCGGGATGGACGAGGCGACGAAGTGGCGCGTGTTTGAGCCCTTCTTCACGACAAAAACGCCGGGCAAGGGCACCGGCCTAGGGCTCGCCACCTGCTACGGCATCGTTGTGCAAGCCGGCGGTCACCTGCGGGTGTTCAGCGAGCCGGGAACCGGTGCGTCGTTCCGCCTGTACTTCCCCGCCATTGACGCGCCCTCTCAGCCCCCCAGAGAAGCCAGCGGTCCGCACCCGTCAATACCAGGCATGGGGCAGCTCATCTTGCTCGTCGAAGACGAGGAGATCGTGAGGAAAGTACTACACGAAACGCTCACGACGCACGGATATCGAGTCATCGCTGCGGTCGACGGTGTCGATGCGTTGGAGAAGTTCAGCGAACACGGAGTCGAGATCGAGCTCATCCTGACGGATCTTGTCATGCCTCGTATGAACGGACGTGAGCTCGCGGACCAAGTCCGAAAGGCCAAGCCTGAGACCAAAATCATGTTCATGTCTGGCTACGTGGAAGACGTGGTCTCGCCTGATGATGATCGCATTCTGTCCAAGCCGTTCTCATCAACAGAACTGCTCGACCGCATCTCTGAGGCCGTTGGCTAAGCGCTGGACTCGCGCGACAACCACGAGGCAGCCGCCTGCCCGACCTCGACCGGATGAGTCGCGAGCAACGCGTGACCCCCGCCCTTCACGATCACCACTCGTCCACGGAGCATTCGGCCGGCGGCGGCGCTCGCTCTCTGCGCGTACCCCTCGTCTCTGGAACCGGCGATCCAGAGCGTTGGAATCGTCGTGCGCTCGCTCCACTCTCCGCGATACGGCGCCACGCCTGGGCTTAACGCTGCCACCACCTCTGCCATCGCGGTGGCGCTGTTGCGGCATCTCGCATCTACGGTGTCGGCGAAAGTGATAGGTGTGGCGGCAAGCGTCGTAAAGAGGGGCGCTTGATACCACCTCAAGACCCACTCGCGCAGGTGCGCAGCGTCGCAATTCGCTAGCTGCAGCGCCCTCTCCTGATCGACGCGTGAACGCGCCTCTCGC
>JBLFZA010000121.1:0-12500 GCA_047610025.1 Bradymonadia bacterium
ACGAAGCGATTGCAGGACATGCTCAAGGCGCGCGCGCGGCTCGACGGCCTGACCGGGCTCTGGAACCGTTCGTACTTCGATGAGCGCGTCACCGCGTTGGTCGGCGCATCCGACCGGTACCAACGCACAAGCTCAGTCATCTTGTTCGACATCGACCACTTCAAACGCTGCAACGACAACCACGGCCACCCCTTTGGCGATGTCGTGCTCACTAAACTCGCGGACTGCCTGCGCAAACAACTGCGCACCAGCGACACGGCCTGCCGCTACGGCGGAGAGGAATTCGTCGTGCTTCTTGATGGCACGGACTTGAAAGGGTCGCTACTGGTTGCAGAGCGCATTCGCCGAGCCGTCGAAACCCTACTGCTCACCACACCAAACGGTGAGCCCTACACCGTCACCGCGAGCTTCGGCGTCGCGTCGACAGAGCAGTTTCCGACTGCGCTCTCCGTAGCGGGCATCGTGAAGGACGCCGACGATGCGCTCTACAAGGCCAAAAAAGCGGGACGAAACAACGTGCAGGTGGCAGTGGGTGAACAGGCTTCGGCAGTGCGTGAACAGGCTTCGGCACTAAGCGCGTAGGCGGGCGCAGGCATCAGCAAGGAGCACGCGACGTAAGACGCGGCCTTTTCCTACGCACAAGATTTTGCTTTAGGCGTTGTGCCAGCGCGGCAATGCTGGCCGTTCTGTCCCCACATCAGACGCAACCGAAATGGCGACTGCTCGGAGCCCCATTCGGGCTCTGGCTCGCCTTCCGTGTTGTAGACGCGCTGCAGCGATTGTTCGTGAAGGCGCGGTCGAAGCGGAACATGGACGAGGCGCTCACCGTCTTCTTCGGGGACGTGATGAAGTCTTGGTGCTGACGGTGACCGTCATCGCCTGCCTTGGGATCTTCGGAGTCGAGACGACGACCTTCTCCGCCGTTCTCGGTGCGGCCGGTTTAGCGATCGGCCTCGCATTCCAAGGCACGCTGTCGAACTTCGCGGCCGGCGTGATGATTCTCACCTTCCGCCTTTTCGACAGTGATGATTTCGTCGCGAAAGCGGCGTTGTGAAGGACTTCGGTCTCTTCGTCGTCACGATGGATACACGCGACAACCGCAAGGTCATCATTGCCAACGGCACGGCGAGCGCGGGTACCATTCAGAACTTCACCGTGAAGCCCATTCGTCGCGTAGACATCGACGTCTCGACGCATGCGAACGCTGACGCCGATGAGGCCCTCGCCGTAATCAACGCGGAGTGCCCAACCGCGACACCGTCCTGCACTTGAGGCGCGCGTTGGCCGCTGCAAAAAATGAGCGCCCCCCAAACGGCCGTTCGTCGTCGAAATCGAGAAGATCGCCTAGCATCCGGCGTGAGTTCCCAGCTGGAAACTGACGCAACGCTGCCGCAAGCCAACGCTTAACGGAACAACCGAGCGACCTGGCTGTGCCAAACGCAACATCCCGTTACCCACCGAGCAATCAAGCGCTGCACAGTGTTACGCCTCTGAGCTACGACTCAGCAGAGTAGTCTAGGCGCGCGCTGCAGAGCGGACACTGTGGCGCGAAAGCGCTGACCGTGCCTATCCAACCGCAGTTGCCACAACGGCAATCACGCGCCGCCGAACGACCTCCAGTCACCCGCGCGCTAGCGCTCGTGACCGCGCGGTAAACGACCGCCACAGTTAAGAGCAAGAGCACTATCGCCGCGAGGTCCAGGACGATCAGCCCACCACCAATAGACTCGGCGAGGGCGTTCAATTGCCGGGCAGCTTCATCTTCGCGCGCGCAATGCGGTTCCAAATCCTCAAGACGATGAATAGCACGGCAACAGCAATCACGACCTGTTGTACGTTTACGCCGAACATCAGCTCGCGCTGCATAAATGGAAGATCAGGCATGGTATTGACTCTGCGCAGGGGAGAAAGCGTCTAGCCCGAGCATCGCAAATGATGGACCGTACGTAAACCAACGCCGGCCGATACGGCATTGCAACCGGTAGAGGTGATTCGGCGATAACGAACATTGCCCTGCCGTTGCTGGCGAACCCTCAGAATAGACCTAATGCCGACGCGCAGAGCGCTTCTGCCAACCCCTTCGCCGCTGCGAATGAACGACACCATCACACAGACACTTCACCTCACCATCGCGACGGACCTCGCGGGAGTCAGTGCTGAAGAATGGGATGCCCTCGACCCCACCGGTAACCCTTTCGTATCCTATGCGTGGCTGCGCGCGATGGAGGTTACCGGCTGCGTAGCGCCGGAGAAGGGGTGGATGCCGCAGCACTTGCTCGTGCGACTCGACGGCAAACTTGTTGGCGCATGTCCGGCGTACGTGAAGGGACACAGCTACGGCGAGTACATCTACGACTGGGCTTGGGCGGACCTCGCGCAGCGTCTCCGCAGAGCGTACTATCCCAAGCTCATCCTGGCGTCGCCCTTCAGCCCGGTCACAGGGCCACGCTTGCGGGTTTCACCGGACGCTGACGCCGAGCTCACGGAGACGGTGCGGGTCGCGATGTTGAGCGCGCTGAAGTCACTCTGCCGACCTGACGCGCTCTGCGGTGTTCACGCTCTCTTTGTCGACGAAGCGGAGTCGAAGCTCTTTGATCGGGAAGGGTACTTTATCCGTACGGCGCACCAGTATCACTGGATCAACGACGGCTATGCTTCGTTCGACGAGTTCCTCGAACGCTTCCGCTCAAAGCGCCGCCGAGAGATTCGACGGGAGCGTAGAGTCGTCCGAGACGCCGGCTATCACGTAGAAGCGGTGCACGGCGCGGACCTCACCCCGGACATGCTCGACGACATCGTGGCGTTCTACGAGTCGACTTGCTCCCGATACATGTATGGGCAGCAGTATCTGAGCCGAGAGTTCTTCGAAGAGGTCGCGGCGACGATGCCACAGGCGATTAGAGCCTTCTTCGCGATCAACGAAGACGGTAAACGCGTCGCGGGCACGTTCAATCTGGCGAGCTCTTCACGGCTCTATGGACGATACTGGGGCTACCATGAGGACATCCCGCACCTTCACTTCGAGACTTGCTACTATAGCATGATCGATGTCGCGATCGCCGAGGGCTTTGACGTCATCGAGCCAGGCGCAGGCGGCGACCATAAGTACACGCGCGGCTTCACCCCGGTGACCATGTACAGCGCGCACGAACTCACTGACCCGCAGCTTCGCACGCTCCTCGAGCGTCACGTAGACGGCGAGCGGGACGCGGTGGGTGTGATGATCGACGAGATGAAGGAGCGCGGTCCGCTGAGATAGCCGCGACGCGATGCTGCAGGCCATGATTACACAGCTGTCTGTGGAAGCGCTGTGCACACGTTCTGGAGATCGAGGGAGAAACGCACGCCCCGGAAAAACCCTCCACACCACTCCCCATCATCACCATGACGCCTCCCATTGGAATTGCTCATCTTGACAAGAACGCAGCAGCACGCGGGCACTGAGCGCCGGAAGGATCTCCACAATTCAACAGCGCTTATGATGATGACTATGAGCTAGATCTCTTTTTTCTTCTTTTCGAACCTCATCGCTCAAAACGCGCAAGCGCATGCACGCGCAGACTAGCAAAGCCGTTGAGACTCCGCGCACTCTGCGCTAGCAACGCTTTGCTAAGATTCCTCCTGAATTCCGGTAGTCGCGCGCGATGAAGATCACCCTCGATACAGCCACGCTCACCAGCGAGCTGTTCAAGCTCCAAGGCATCGTCAGCTCCAAGAGCACGCTCCCAATTCTGCACAACGCGTTGCTCGTCGCGAACGCAGATGGAACCCTTGAGCTGCACGCCACGGATCTCGACATCAGCGTGTCGACGCGTGTGAAGTGTGAAGTGGAGTCGCCTGGCAAGATGACTGTCCGCGCTCGCGACCTTTACGACGCGGTCAAGAACCTCCGCGCGGAGAAGGTGACGCTCGAGCGCGAAGACAACCTCTGGGTTCGCCTCACGTCAGGCACCGTGCAGGCGCGCCTTGTCGGCATGGACCCGGCGGAGTTCCCGCAGATTCAAGAAGCGGACGAGGCCTCTTTTGTGACGCTCCGAACCGCGAGCTTCATGCGCCTGATCGACCGCACGCTCTTCTCCGTTGCATCGGATGAGAGCCGGCCGAACCTCACCGGCGCCTTGCTCCGTGTCGACACCAGCGGAAACCTCATCATGGTGTCCACCGACGGACACCGCTTGAGCATCGCCGAGATGAAGCCAGGCTTCACGGTGGAAGACGCGCCAGCGGCGTTAACCGAAGACGACCGCGCTGGCGGAGGCGTCATCGTGCCTCGCAAAGGTCTCGCTGAGCTTCGTCGTACTGTCGACCTCACCGAGGAAGCGCTCAGCTTCGGCATTCACGCCAACAGCGCTGTCTTCCGCTACGGCACGACAACCCTCTTCGTTCGCCTCATCGACGGAACGTTCCCATCGTTCCGTCAGGTTGTGCCGGAAGAGAAGGCAGAGCGCCGCGCGACAATCGACCGCGCCGAGTTCGTCGGCCGCTTGAAGTTCGTCTCGCTCTTCTCGAGCGCCAAGACGCACAACATCACCTTGAAGCTCGAAGACAGCACCCTCACCGTGCTCGCGCAGGACCCCGACAAGGGCGAGTGTGAAGAGTCTATCCCGGTGAACTACTCCGGGCCCGCGGTGAAGGCTGGCTACAACTTCAAGTACTTGCTCGACGTGCTTGGCGTCTGCGCGAGCAGCGCGGTCAGCATTGAGGTCATCGACACCTTGTCGCCGACAGTCGTACGAGAGCTCGACGGTGAGGACGGAGAAGACGCGTTGTTCATCGTCATGCCGATGCGGCTCTGAGCGAATTGACGTTCTCTCGTGCGCATTGACGACCTCAAGCTTCGGCACTTTCGCAACCTGACCCACGTCGAGCTGCAGCCTGACCCACGTTTTAATGTGGTCGTCGGGCCAAACGGCCAGGGCAAAACGAATCTCGCCGAAGCCGTCTACGTGCTCTCGACGCTCAAGTCGTTTCGAGCGACGCGCAATGCGCACCTGATTCAGTTCGAGCAGGATGAAGCCCGATGTATCGCGATGGTCGACCGCGCCGGCGTGAGGCGCGAAGTCGACATCACGCTCCGTCAGCGCTCGCGCAAGGTCACGCTAAACGGCAACACGATCCGCAAACTCGCAGACTTCTTTGGCACTGTGAACACCGTCGCGTTCACCCCCGAAGACATCGCCGTGCTCAAAGGCTCTCCGAGTGAGCGTCGGTTGCTGCTCGACCGCATCGTCTTCCACGCGAACCCGACCTACGCCATTGAGAGCGGTCGCTACGAAGAAGCGCTGAAGCAGCGGAACGCTGTGCTCAAGAACGATCGGCCAGACATGGCGCTGCTCGAGGTCTATGATGAGCAGCTCGTCCCGCTCGGATGTACGGTGGTGGCGCGAAGGCGCGCAATGGTCGAGCGGCTGCGCGCACCCTTTCAAGAGGCGTTCGCAGAGATCTTCGATGCGGCTATCCCAGTCGACCTCCAGTACGTGCCGTCCTTCTTCGCGGGCGTCGATACGAGTGGCAGCTACGACGCGATTACGCAGGAGATGAGCGCACGAGCTGATGACACGAACGTAGTGGCTGACGAGCTCCGCGCGGCGTTCAAGCGCTCACGCCGAGCTGACTTCGCACGTGGCTTCACGACCGTTGGGCCGCATCGGGATGACCTGCAGACATGGCTTGGCGGGCAGCCGGTGAAGGCGTTCGCGTCCCAAGGGCAGCACCGGGCGTTCATGCTCGCGCTGAAAATCACCGAGATTCGATTGCTGGAGCAGCTGCTCGGAGCACCGCCGATACTGGTGCTCGATGACGTCTCCAGCGAGCTCGACCCCGTGCGCAATCGCAAGCTCTTCGATTTCCTTTCGGATTTTGCCGGTCAGGTCTTCATCACGACCACTGACTTGGACTACATCAAGCTCTCCGCCGACTACACGCCATGGAAGGTGAGTGGCGGCACGATTACGCGATAACGGACGATGACAGAAACAGCCGCACAACCGTCAGACTCGACACCCATTGTTCAGCCACTACGTGGTGAGGCGATCGTGGAGTGGGTGAAGAACAATGACGTGAATCCCTTCCGCTATTCGCCAAACAACATGGGACTCTGGGTCCTCATTGTGGGGGGTGTCTTCACCGGCGCGATGGCGATCTGGCTCTACTTCCGCAGCGGCTTAGCGCTTCCCATTCACTTCGCCGGTTTCGCCTTCTTGCTCGGCGTTTCCTTCTGGCAGTGGATGGTGGTCATTCGTTGGTACAGCCGACTGGTGGGCAGCTACGTCTTGCTGTCTGAGACGGAAATGCTCGTCGGGTCCGGGAAGTCCGCGTGGCTTGTGCAACGCAGTCGCCTCACGCGCGAACACGTGTTCGTCGACAACATGCAGCGTGGCCGCATCACGATGGTGCTCCCGCTGCGCGTGGATGACTGGTCGTATGACATCCACCTCGTCGGGCCGTTCATGAACATGAAAGAGCTTCAGACGTTCGTCTCTGAGATGATTAGCCAACTCATTACAAACGACGCCGATGAGCCTGATGACGCCGAAGTCGCGAAGGCCACGAGCAGCGCAACGAAGTCTCTGAAGAGAAAAAAGAAGCAAAAGTCTGCGAAGACAGGAACGCGCTCGTGACGGCCGCCAAAAACAGACGAATGGCCGGCTGGATGCGTTATGTACGCCTAGTCGCCGTCGTCGCCAGCAGCGTTTCGCTTTCCGCCTGCAACGCGTGCGGCGGCAGCGACGAACCTCTGCAACTGACCACCGAGGAGTCTCCCGAAGGTACGGGTGAGGCGTCTGGTTCGGGCTTTGGGGCTGATGCGCCCTCGGAGATGGTGACGCTGCGATGGTCGGTCGGAGAGGTCTCGACTCTCGAAGCCGTCGGCGAGTGCCACGCCTGGGACATCTCAGAAACCGGGACTGTGCTCCGGGTGACGAGTGATGGCCGCGTGCTCGTGAACACGGTCTCAGCGACCGCTCCGAGTGGATTCTTGTCGCTGCACGAAGACGCGATTGGGGCAGATGCTCGCACGATAAACGGGCTCGTATCGTCACCCTATGTCTTCGCGCTGCACACCTCAGCACCTCCGTCGCCTGATGAGCAGCCGAGCGGCGGTATCCTCAGCGAGTGGCGCTTTGGCGGCGAAGTGTCGTTCTCCCAGTCAACACTCGCGGGAACGCCCGTCGACATCGTGCGCATTGCGGAACAGGCGTGGACGCTCAGCCGCACGCGGGAAGGCTCGGTGGTCGAGGTGTTCTCACACGGCGCCACTGCAGGTTCGACCCCAGACTACCGCTTCGATATGGGCGGTGGAGGCGTTGGCTTCTTCGCTTCACCGGATGACCGCTGGCTCGCTGTCCCGCTCTTCGCCGCAAGGGCTGTCGCGCTGTTTTCGACCGACGAGCCTCGCCTAGTGCGCATAATTCCCGTGGAAATGCGGCCCGTTGCGGTCGCGTTCCATGGTGACACAATACTGTCAGTTGTATCGGGTACCGATGACCAAGCGAGGGTCATCCAGCTCGAGCATGGCTCCGATGGCCAAGTCATCACACTGCCCGGCCCTGTCTCAGGTTGGGTTCCGGACGCGGATGGCGTCATCGCGATTTCACCTGCGACAGGGAGCGTCTGGCGGCTTGAAGGCGCGTACTTGACCTTGATAGCGACCCACGATCTGTGGCCGGGTTACCGAGGCCAAATGCGGCCGCTCCCGCTCGACGCGGTTCGGATTGGCGACGCGCTCGCCGTGCTCGACGTATCGCCCGGTGCCTTTGGCGTCTGGTGGCTTGACGCGAACGACCTCAGCTATCGCGCGCACACCGTGCTCGACGCCGCGCCGGTGCAGATCAGCGAGTTTGAAGGTGACGCCCTCGTGTTGACATCGACCGACTGCAGCGTTCGCCGCCTACGCCTGAGCGCTGTCGGCGGTTAGCCTCCCCGTTGGTCAGCGCGCGTTGGTCGACCAGTCGTAGGGCCAGTAGCTGATAGCCCCGGTCCGCGCGATGGCCGCATCGGCCGCATCGGCCAGGTGCGACGCCACGAACTCGCGCACGCCCGCTTCTTCGCTGAAGTCCCCAGCAAACCACTCGAAGATCTGCGAAACAGCGATGGCTCCAGCTTCTCGATCAACGCGGGCGGTAGCGCGGACGTAGGCTTGGGCCGCGGTGTTGGCGAGCTCTTCGTAGTTCGCGACGGTGAACGCGTCGGCCAGCAGCGGCGGGCAGCTGTCACTCGCGCAGTTGACAGCGAAGTGGATTCGAGGGTCACCGAAACCGCGGATATGCTCGTTCTCGAGCGCGTTGAGCGTCATCTCTGCGCCAGCGACGGTGTGTGTTCGGCCATCGAAGAACCCATCTTCGGAGAGCACGCTCTCGACGGGCCAAAGCACCAACATGTCGTCTACCACGAGGATGTTGTACGCGTTGATCAGGAAGACGAGGCGTTCTGGATCGGTGAGCTCGCTCGTTGACGCGCTCGCAACCTGGGCGACGAGTTGGTCGAGCAACGCGTTGTGCGCTTCGTTCGCGGCGAGCGCTGCGTAACGGAAGCCACCATCGCTTGTGACGTACTCGCTCGTGATGCTGTTCCACTGCGTCGCGATGCTCGTCGCTTGAGCAACTTGCTCGCCAGCCGGCTCTGCGCTGCAGTCGGTGTGACGTACTTCGCGGAGCTCTTCGGCCTGGGCCGATGTGCTCGTTGAGGCCAGCAGCGCGAAAGACAGCAGAGTTGTGAAGGTTTTCATCGCAGAATTTTGGGTGTTCAAGGCAACAAGTCAGGGTTCGCTTCGACTACTCTGTTGCGAGCGTGGTGCTCGCGCAAGCAATCGCAAGGTTGAGGAGCGCTGTGACAGATTTCGAGCCGGAGTCGTGGTTGGAGAAGGGCCGCAGTTTTCACCGCACCGTGCGGGACTGGGCCCAGAAGCAGTGGGTAGACGGCGTCTGGCTCGTCGTTCCCGTTGTCGGGTCGTTGGTCGTCACAGGGTTAATCGCCATAGCGCCTGGGAGCTTCAGCGGGCTCGACCCGATGGATGTCAGCACGCTGCCACCAGGGGTCACGTACCCGTGGCGAGATTCAGCGCTCGCGAGCTATGACGTGAGACGCCCGCATTCGATTCATGCCGCCAGTGCTCGTGTCGCGTTCGCGTTGGGAATCGCCGAGCGCCGCACGACCCGGGTGCGCGAAATCCTGTACGCCCCGGTCGAACGACCGCCGATACTCGATATGGACGCGGTGCTCGACATGGACGTACCACTCGATGCCCGAACGGGCGAGGCATCGCCCCGCCCCGCCGCGATCCCCACAATCGCACCGCGGGACTCGCAGATCACGCCGGTCCCCTCCTCAGATGCCGGTCGCCGTGCGCCCGGTACGCCTACCCCCGCGGCCACCACCCCCAATCTCAACGCCCCGCCAGCCCAAGCGCCCGCCACCGTCTCCATCAACTCCGCTACGTCTGCCGAGCTCCAGCGCTTGCCCCGCATTGGCCCCGCTCTCGCCGAACGCATTATCGCTGGCAGGCCGTACCGCCGCGCCCGCGACTTGCTCGCTGTCCCAGGCATCGGGCGCGCGACGCTGGCCGGCTTCGAGCCATCAATACGCTTTGAGTAGGAAGAGCCTAGCGTTCCGCCAACTCCGATAGACCCTCAGCCCTGCCTAGGTTCGAACTAATCCAACAAAGGGAATCACTAGTGATTGCCGCGGATTCCAAAGGCACAGCCTTTGGCGGGTGTGGGCAGCGCCCACGTCTTGTCCTTCACCCTGGCCAAGCCTGCCCAAGCCCGCTTAGCCCCGCACTTCCGGTTGCACTCCACGAGATCACGCGTTAGCGGCTTTCCGCATTATGCGTTCTCTTTCTGCGAGTATCCGATGCGAATGATTCTGGTTGGTCCTCCTGGCGCTGGCAAAGGCACTCAGGCAGCGCGTTTGCTTGATGCGTACAGCATCCCTCACATCTCGTCGGGCGACATGCTCCGCGCGGCGGTGAAGGAAGGCACGGAGATGGGCAAGCAGGCTGACGCTTTTATGAAGCAGGGCCAGCTCGTGCCTGACGACGTCGTCATTGGCATGGTGATCGACCGTATCAGCAAGCCGGACGCGACGGCGGGCTTTATGCTCGACGGCTTCCCGCGAACGACGCCACAGGCGAAGGCGCTCGACGCGAAACTCACGGAAGTCGGGGTGGACCTCGACGCCGTGGTGCTGATCGAGGTGCCGGACGCGCTGATCGTCGACCGCGTTACAGGCCGGCGTTCTGATCCGGATACCGGAACGATCTACCACTTGAAGTTCAACCCGCCGCCAGCCGATGTCTTAGGTCGCGTCGTGCAGCGTAAGGACGACACTGAGGTCGCGTGCGTGCAGCGCCTAGAGAAGTATCACAGCGAGACGGCGCCTATTGTGCCCTTCTACGAGGGCAAGGGCGTTCTCAAGCGCGTCGACGGCGTGGGTACTCCGGACGAAGTGACCGGCCGTATGAAAGCGGCTCTGTCGTGAGGCTGCAGCCAGCGAGTCGCCCCGCATCCGTCACGTGTACGCCACCCCGCGTGGTCGCGTTTGTCGGCGCAATCTGGGCGATCGCGACCGTTCTGGGCGGGTCGGCTGCGTGTAATCGCGGCGCGACGGATGCGCCTGGTGAAGAAGCGATGGAAGAGCAACAAGCTGCGGAGGCGGTTGCCGACGAGCCGACCGAGCTGGCTGAAGGCGCAGAGGTCGACCCCGAGTCCATGGCCCAGAGCGACGCTCAGGAAGACTCGGCAGCGGGGCGAGCGGAGCGTGAGAAGCCGACGCAAGAGTCGCTCGACGCCGTGCTCGCGGAGCTCAGCGCTGGGGACCACCAGGTTGTGGTCACCTTGCCTGAGGGCGTCGACTTCGGTGAGCGATTGCCAACGGTCGTGTGGTTTCACGGGTACAATTGGCACCCTGGCACGGCGACCTCCCCACCGGTGCAGCGCATCGCGAATGCGCATCAGGTGGCGTTCATTGGCATCAGCGCGACGACCTTCGCCGGTACGAATCGTTACCAATGGGTCGAAGATGAGAGTGATCTTGAGCGCGTGAACAGCGTGCTCGACCGCTTACTGGGCGAAGGCCCGTTTGAGCAGTCGCAGATGATCGCGTGGGGCTTCTCGCAGGGCAGCACGCTGTCCGCGCGACTTCTCGCCGCGAACCCGGAGCGCTGGCGCGGCGTGATCGGCCTCTCGTCGGGCGCTGTGCATAACCGAACGCCGACGTTACCCGACGCTGATCTCAGTGGCCGCCACGTGTTCCTCTCCACCGGGGCCAGCGAGCGGCCTCACATCGTGGCGCTGACCGAGCAGCTCGCGGCAGAGTTGACCGCACGCGGCGCTACGGTGGATGTGCGCCTCATAGAGGGCATGAGCGACCACGCGATGCCGCCGAACTTCTGGCAGTCGATGCCGGCGCTGATCAACGGTATGATCTAGCCGCGCCGCGCTCTCCCATCTTCGACGCGGGGTCGCTACGTTGCCGTCCGCCTTAGTAGCTGCGTTGCAGCCGAATCGGGTCCTGCTGCACACGCCGATAGCGGTCTAGCAAGAAGCGCGCGACTCCGATCGTCGCCAAGAGCGCCGTCCACGCGGTGAACACGATCACCATCACAACAGGCGGCGCGCCGCTCGCGGTCGCGATAACGCTGGCCACCATCGTGCCGATCCAAGCGCCGACGAGCTTGTTGTTCTGGGATCCCTGCGCAGCGTTGCTGTCGACTATCGCCCAGAAGTGTCCGATGAGCGGCATAGAGCGCAGCCTAGCCGCGGACTGCAGCGCGAGCGCCGCCTGGGAGTGCGGTCGCGAATCGAGCAGCCAGCGGGCGTGCTGTATCGCTTCTTCCGGGTTGTTCTGCTCGATAAACAACCACCCCATTCCCGCGAGCGCTTCCGGGTTCCGCGGGTCGAGCTCGAGGGCGTCGCGCAGCCATCGCTCCGCGGTGTCGAAGTCGCCGTGTATGCGGTAATACTCGCCGATTCTGCCCAAGGTGATGGGGTCGCTCGGGTCGAGTCGGCGGGCGTTCATCAACGCCTCGAGCTCCGTCGAAAAGTCGCCCATGTAGCGATAGACGATGGCGATGTGTCGGTGCACATGCGCGCGGTGCGGGTCGCGTGCGAGCAGCTGCGTCATCACCTCGAGCGCCTCGATATTGTGATTCGCAGAGAGCAAACACAGCGCATACACCTCAAGCGCGAGCGTGTTCTGCGCGTCGTAAGAGAGAGCGACACGTGCCGCATCTATCGCGGCGCTCACCTTGCCTTCGTGGCGCAAACACTCTGCGATCATCGCGGCAGCGCGCGGGTCGTTTGGCTTCGCCTGCAGCGCCTCTGCGTAGGCTTGTCGCGCGCGCGCCCATTGCCCGACGCCGCCGAACGCGCGGCCGGCCTCAAACTGGTTGTGGTACAGTTGCTGGTCCATCGACATGGCTACTTCTTGCCGTGCACTTTGAGAAACTCCAGCACGTCGTCGTACTGCCCGCCGTCGTTCGCGTACTGCGCGTAGTTACGTGC
>JBLFZA010000122.1:0-12438 GCA_047610025.1 Bradymonadia bacterium
CCCCGCCGGGCCGAAGCGCGCGGGCGATCGATTGCAGCGTCGGCGTCGGATACTCAAAGTGGTGATACGTATCGGAGGTGAACACAACATCGACGCTGTCTTCGGCGAGCATCACGTCCGCGGGCTCACTGAGCACAGTCCGCACATTTGTGAGCCCGGTGCTCGCAGCGCGTTCGGTGAGGTGTGTGATGAAGGATTCAGAGATGTCGACCGCATGAACCACTCCTTGGTTCCCGACGGCTGCGCTGAAGAGCGGGATGAACAATCCGGTCCCCGCGCCCACATCGGCGACGACGTCGCCCGGCTGCAGTGTGAGGGCATCTGTGATCGCCTGACGGGCTGCGTAGACTTCCCGAGACTCGACCTCAAAGCGTTCTGCCCACTCCTGAACGTCCAGCCCGGGGGCGGTGAAGCGGTCGTTCAACCCGGGGGCGACAGACTCCGACGCTGAGGCCGACACTGAGACCGACCCGATCGCCGTTGGCGTAGGCATCGGCTGGCTAGCCACGGCGATTGTTGGGTCGACCTCGACCTCGACGGTCGGCGTTCCGCCGCACGCCGCTGCGGCGGACAGCGCCACGGACAGCGCCATGGAGAGGCTGCCGGAGCCCGTGAGCAATCTGAATGTCATGCGGCGATCAATGAACGGGGGCAGGAACCATCGACTGTGACGATGTGCACTGAGCGACAGCCATATCGATCCACCATCACGCGGACAAGCCGCGTTGCGTCTCGCGTGTGTGAGCACGTGCGGTGGCGGCACACATGTGTGGCTTGGTCAGAGCATGTGTGAGCTTGTAAGTGTCCGCAAATGATAAGGAAAGTGGTCGCGCTAACTTGCTTTGGATGCCGTTTCTCCGTAGGCTGTGTCCGTTGATTACCACCCCCTCCCCGAGCTGACGTCGTGATGGGTTCCTTCGATACCGACGACATCGACGACGAGCTTCTAGGGTCGATCTTCGACGACTGGGAAAGCGTTCTGAGCGGAGGGTTTGGCAATGTCCTGGACGCTTCGAGCGGCTTGGGCGGACCGTTGGGCTCTTCCGCGCAGGGTGTCTCTGCCGCACAGACGCCGCCCGTCGTTGAACGCTCGTTGAGCGAACTGATGGCCGCCAACCTCGCGCCCCGCCCCGCCTCGCCAGGCGGCCCCGCGGTGCGAGAGCGGGCTGACCTCACAGAGCATGTCGATTGCATGCTGTTGATTCCCGAGCCCGCCCCGCCGACTGACGCCATGGCTGATCCGCGAGCCAGCATCGACGAAGAGGTCCATCGCTTCATCGATGGCCCTGTCGTTCACGAAGGGAACAACGTCTCAGGGGGTGACGTCACGCGTTTCGACGCCGGCGCGGTGCGGCGGTCTGACGGACTCTTGCGAAGCGAGCACAGCGCAATGCTGCGCGAAAACGGAGTGACGATCCTCGATGACGGCGTGACCCGCTTTGACGACTCTGGAGCGATGCTGTCGTTGGTGTCCGATGTCTGGAGTTCTCCAGTCGGAGACCTGCCGGATTTCTCCGCATGCACGGGGGTCCCGAGGCCGTCTAGTCACACGCCTGTTCGGTCTGCGATGCACGTGCTGGCTGGTTCTTCGCAAGTTGAGGATGCCCTCGACGATGACGTTTTTGGGGTATCAGACCCGAGCGCTGGCTCGAGTGCCGCGGCTTCGGTCCGATTCGACAGCTCGATCCCCGATGAAACTGCCGTAGTGGAGAGTTCTCCTGGGGCAGCCAACCAGTCGCTCGCAGGCGCGATAGAAGCGCAGTCGAGCTCCACGCCCGCAGAGTCGACCGGAATCCTCATCACGCTCGATCACTGCGTCGGTAGCGCCGAAGCGGAGCGGCGCGTAGAACGGGCCGTCGCGAAGGCGGGACGATGCACGCTAGCGCTGGGGCCTCGTAGCCTCCTCATCGATAGGTCGGCCGCTGGGCAGTGGCGCGCGGTGGAAACTGAGCACGACCGAGCGTTCGCCGCCGGTACCGTTCGCTCGCTGATTCGCCGCATTACCTCGCCGCGACAAGGCAGGGATTCAGTGCTTCACGACCTTGAGCGTCGCCTCGCTCGAAGTTAATGCGTTCTCGGAGTGCAACACGAGCTGCGCAGTGACCGCACCGGTGACATCCAATACGCTATCGAACGTGACGTGATGCAAGAGCTTTCTCAGGTCGGCATCGATAGGAACCTCAACGACACAGGCTTCCTTGCGCATGGCAGCGCACACGAGTGGCGAAAACGCATCGCTGAGCTGTCCTAGAATAAGCAAACATGGTGGCGCGTTCATTCGATTCCTCTACACAGTGGTGCAGGGTTATCATCGTCGCGTCAGCACTAGGCTTTGAATGCATCGAGTACAAACAGGCCTGCTGAGCATCGCCCTGGGATTCACTCTCATGAGCAGTTGTGCTCGGAGCGCTAGCGAAGAGGGCAGCGAAGGACAGAGCGGCCGCAGCATCGAACGATTGGAAGCCCAGCGCGCCTTGGCCAGTGCGGAGCAGGGGACGCAGCGCGCGGCTCCGGCGTCGCTTGCAGCAGAAGAGGCGTCGTCGGCCTATGTGAGACGGTCATGCGGGGTCTGTTACGCACATAACTGGCAGAGCTTGGGCGCCGACGGATACGGCTCGGATACGAGCGCAGCGTCTCTTCAAGAGCTCGTGGCGCTCGGCGTGACGGCGCTGAGTTACACAGACTTTGGGTGGATGCGTAGCGTGCGTTCAACCACGATTCGCAGCTCGACGTCGATGCCAGGCGCCGAGACGATGCAGCGCATGCGGGACGACATCGCGCAGGCGGATACGCTCGGTCTAATGACGATGCTGAAGCCCCACATTTGGATTGGCCGAGGCGAGTGGCGGGGCGATATCGCTCCGAGCGGCGGGGACTGGACGACTTGGTTCGCCTCTTATCGTGACTTCTTGATTCCGCGTGCCGAGTTCGCTGAGTCGGTCGGCGCGGAGTGGTTCGTGATCGGTGTGGAGCTCGTGAGCGCGACGCGCGGCCACGACGCAGAGTGGCGTTCTCTCATCGCGGAGGTACGCTCGGCCTACTCCGGCAAGCTGAGCTATGCTGCGAACTGGGACGAAGTGCAGCACGTGGCGTTCTGGGACGCTTTGGATGCGATCGGGGTGCAGATGTTCGCGCCCCTCGTCGGGCCCAACGAGCCCGCCACGTTGGAAACCATGACCGCCGGGGCTCAGCGCTGGCTGACGGAGTATGAGGGAATTGCCGAGCGCGAGAATCGGCCGCTGATCCTTACGGAGGCGGGTGTGCTGAATCGTGCTGAAGGTGCCCGAACCCCGTGGGTTTGGCCAGAGGCAGCGGACACGTCCGCTACAGCGGCGGGAGATGCCGAACAAGCGCTGTACTACCGCGCCATGGTGAACACGTTCGGGCAGTCGGAGCATGTTGAGCAGATTTACTGGTGGAAGTGGTTCACCAACCCGGCAACGAACGAGGAGGGCCCCGTCGGATTCTCGCCTCGAGGCAAGCCCGCCGAGGCCGTACTCCGAGACGCCTGCGCCTTGCGGTAAGAGCCTCCATCGTGAGGGTCGGGTGGTGCGCTTCCCGGAGTGTTGAGGTGTGTGACGACGAGAGTGTCGAGGTGCGTCGTGCTGTGAGGGTCGACAAGCGCGGCGCGCTCAGCAAGACATGAGAGCACCCCGAAGTTCGGAGCTCTTATGTTCTTCCCAATGCGCATGGGCGACGCGGTTACCCTTGTCGTCTTGCTGCTGTTTTCGTTGCTCGCCTTCCTTCCCCTCTGGGGGGACGGCCGGCCCGGTGGCGTGGCGCCGCTCGCGTGGTGCATGGCGGCGTTGATGGTGCTCTCGCCGTGCATCGCGCTTGTGCGGTTGGCGACCTCGCGCGGGGGCGAAGAATGATTGAGGCAGTCATCCTCTCGCTCTATCTGCTCGCCTGCATCGGCATTGGGTACATCGCCTCGCGTCGCGTTCTGACGTCGAACGATGACTACTGGGTTGCCGGTCGCGGTGTCGGCACGTGGACCAACGCGATCGCGATCATGGCGACGCTCGCGAGCGGCGGATCTGTCGTTGGTGTCATGGGCTACGCGTACAAGAGCGGCATCCCAGCGACGCTGTCGCTCTTCGCTGGCGCGGTCGTGGGCTTCCCGCTGGCGTCGATGCTGGTCGCGAAGCCGCTACGCAACTTTGGGCGATACACGATCACCGACTTCCTCGGCTGGCGCTACGACAGCCCGCTCGTGCGGGTGTTGGTACCGATACTCATCGTCGTGACGTTCACGGCGTACATGGTCGCGCAGCTCAAAGCGGCCGGCCTCACGGCGGAGGTGTTGCTGGGCGTCGATTACAAGCTCGCGATCATCATCTCGATGATCGTGTTCGTTGGCTACGTCTCGTTCGGCGGGATGCTGGCGGTGACGTGGACGGACGTGATGCAGGGCTCTCTGATGCTCGTGCTGGTTGTCGGCGCAGCCGCTGCGCTTTGGTGGCAGTATGACGGCACGGCGGGACTGCTGCAGGACGCGGTGACCCAACGTCCTCAATTGGGGGAGCCGTCAGCAGCGGGCTGGCCGACGATGGCCGGCTCGTTTTTGGTGTGGGCGACCGCGATCCCAGTGATCCCGCACGTCGTGATGCGGGTCTACACGGCGAAGGACGCTCGCGGTGCTCGGATGTCGTTGAACCTCGCGATGGTGGGCTATAGCGTGATTGTGCTGGCGGCTGTTTTCGTGATTGTGCCAATCGGAGTGATCGACGCGCCCAATCTCGCGGCGGCGGACGCCGATCGCGTCTTCCACATGGTGATTCAGAACCGCTTCCCGCCCGTCATCCGCGGTATCGCGGTCGCGGCGGTCATCGCGGCGGTGATGTCGACGACCGACGCGCTGCTGCTCGCGTGTAGTTCAGCGGTCGCCCACGACCTCGTGGCGCCCTATCTGCGACGGAAGAATGGCGGCGCAGCGCCCCCTGCGAGGATCATGGCGCGGGTAAACTTCGTGACGGTGTCCCTGCTGGGTCTGATCGCGATGGTGTTCGCGCTGAACCCGCCCGAGCTGCTCACCCAGTTCTACTCGGCTGCGATTGGTTGGCTGGGCGCGGCGCTCTTCGTCCCGCTGATCGCAGGCTTGTGGTGGAAACGCGCGACCCGACGCGGCGGCGAGGCAGCGCTGCTCGTGGGCGGAGCCGTTTACGCGGTGCTGCAGTTTGGCGGCTTCGGACCGACGTACTCGGCGATCCTGTGGGCGCTCCCTGCGGGCCTCCTCGCGATGATTGTGGGAAGCTACGCGTCGCCCGCTGAGCCAGAGCGTGTGCGAGAGATCTCACGCCTGCACGAGCTTCCAATGGATGCGGAACGATGAGGCGCGTTGCAACGATGTGAACGTTGTGGGCGCGTTGCTGCAGGAACAGCGCGGAGCGTGCGGGCGTTTGTGAACGGGTACAGCGCTTGCTCTCTCCTGAAGGCCTAGAAGGTCGCAAAAACCGTTGAGAAGTCGGCCGACCGACTTCATACAGAGGGCCTGAGATGGCCGTGGAACCCAGCGACAGGAGAAGGATGCTGACACCAGAAGTGACCCCGTTCTTCGACAGCCGCACGAGTACGGTGACCTACGTCGTCTTCGATCCGCAGTCGCGAGACGCGATCGTCATCGACCCCGTCCTTGACTACGATCCGAGCTCCTCAACCACGTGGACCGAGTCGGCGGATGCTGTAGTGGCGCACCTCGCAGAGCACGGGCTGACGCTTCGCATGGTGCTCGAGACGCACGCGCACGCAGACCATTTGTCGGGCGCGCGCTACCTCAAGAGAGCGTGGCCGGACGTGCCCGTGGCGATCGGGGCGCGCATTGGCGAAGTGCAAGCGCTGTTCAAGCGCATCTACGCGCTGCCAGAGTCCTTCCCGACGGATGGTCGACAGTTTGACCGGCTGCTGCGAGACCACGAGGTGGTCGACGTCGGCACTCTGTGCTTCGAGGTGATGAACACACCAGGCCACACGCCTGCCGACTGCTCTTACCGGTTCGGCGCGCTGGCGTTCGTTGGCGACACAGTCTTCATGCCGGACTCCGGCGCTGGGCGCTGCGACTTCCCCGGTGGCAGCGCGGCCGATCTCTATCGCTCCGTGCACGAGCGCTTGTACGTGTTGCCCGAGGACACCCGACTCTTCGTCGCTCACGATTACCAGCCGGGTGGGCGCGAGCTCCAAGTCTTCGCGACCGTCGCCGACCACATGGCGAACAACGTCGCGATTCCCGCAGCGCGAACGGAGCGCGATTTCGTGCGGTGGCGAGAAGCGCGCGATGCGACCTTGTCGACCCCGAAGCTGCTCTTCCAGAGTATCCAGGTGAACATCGACGCCGGCGAGCTGCCGAGTGCGGACCCGAGCGGCCGCCGTTTTCTCAAGATTCCGATCAATGCCTTTCAACACGACGTCGAGGGCGAGTTGTCGCTCGAAGACGCCACGCCAGCGGAGTGCAAATGAGTGACACCGTGCCAGATCTCTCGATTCTCAACGCCAAGCGTCCCGCAACGGGCATCGTGAGTGGCGGGCAGCCCAGCCCCACTCAGATCGCAGCCGCCGGAGAGGCCGGCTTCAGGTCGGTGCTTACGACACGAGGCGAGGGTGAGATCGGCGACTACGATGAGCGAGGCGACGTGGAACGAGCGGGAATGGTCTTCCACGAACTGCCCATCGCGGGCATGGGCGACCTGAGCCGCAAGAACGTGCAGGCATTTGCCACGCTCGTCGATTCACTTCCGCGACCGCTGCTCATCCACTGCGGGAGCGGCAACCGGATCGGTGCACTCTTCGCGTTGAGAGCCGCTTGGCTGGACGGCGCTGATGAGGAAACGGCCCTACAGCGTGGCGCGGAGACCGGGCTTACTGGGCTCGCGCCAGTCATCCGTCAGCTCATTCAGCGAGAGGCGTAGGGGGACTGGTATGGGAGTTGCCCATGGCGCCGCTTCCTGCGCGCGGTCGGCCTCGAGAAGGTCTTTGGCGTCGCTGACCCCAAGCCCGTAGGCGTACTTCTCTGCGTCGGGCACGAAGCGCCACCGGAACTCAGCACGATCGCGCCGCTTGCGAATTGGCGATTCGAGCGGACGGACGGCGACTTGGTGGAGCGCATCGTCCTAGAGGCGCGCCACGACTCGCTTCGCTGCGCGATTCTCCGTCGTGGGAATTCGGGCAGCGAGCCACGTGAGAGTCTACAGCGATTGTGCGCCGAACGTATCGCACGCGGCCATCTCTCCGGTGTCGAAACCCCGCCGGAACCAACGCGATCGCTGTTCTGCGGACCCGTGGGTGAACGACTCTGGCACGACGGTCCCGGTCGCCTGTCGTTGCAGCGTGTCGTCGCCGATCGCATGGGCTGCGCGCAGGCCTTCTTCGAGGTCGCCGGGCTCAAGCATTCGCTCACGAGCGTGGTGCCCCCAGACGCCGGCATAACAGTCTGCCTGTAGCTCTTGGCGCACGCTCATTTCGTTCGCCTCTGTTTCCGAGAGTCGAGCCCGGTCCCGATGAACGCGGGTGCTGACGCCGGTGAGGTTCTGAATGTGGTGGCCCACCTCATGCGCCACCACGTAGGCCTGCGCGAAGTCTCCGGGCGCGCCGAAGCGCGTGCTCAGCTCTTCAAAGAAGCCGAGGTCGATGTACACTTGGTTGTCGCCTGGGCAGTAGAAGGGGCCAACTGCCGCGGTTTGAGCCCCGCACGCTGACTGTACGGCTTCGGTAAAGAAGACGAGCGTGGGCTGCTGGTAGGTCTGTCCTTGCTCAGCAAAGAGCCGGGTCCAAGTGTCCTCGGTGTCTCCAAGGACAACCGCCACCATGTCGGCCAGCTGGTCCTCTTCGGCCGAGCGCGGTGCGGGTGCCGTCTCTGACGTCGGAGCGCCGCCTTCTTCGGTCACAAAGCCGAACAGCGTGCTGGGTTCGACGCCCGCGAAGAGCCCAACAACGACCACGCCGACGGTGCCGAGCAGGCCGAAGCGCAGACGCGTTCCAGTGCGTCCGCCTCCGCGCTGCCCTCGCCGGTCATCAATATTCGTGCTTCTCTTGCCACCTTGCCAGCGCATCGCTCCTCCGGGAGGCGGATGAATCGACGGTGTCCCTAGCGGATTCTCACCCCTAGTTCGAGTGGCAATCTGGCGTGCCTAGGCCAGGTCGGCGGCCTTCAGGGCCAAAGCGAGCACGTCATCGTCGGCGAACTCCGGAACAGTCACGCGCAGTAGAGGTTCTGCCTCCATCGCTCGCCGAATGGCGAACACGGCTTCGTCGTTTCGCGCCCAAGCCCGCCGCGCGATGCCGTTATTGACGTCCCAATGGAGCATCGACTGCATGCGTCGGGCGGCGTCGTTGCTGCCGTCGAGCACGAGTCCGAACCCACCGTTCGTGACCTCGCCCCAGCCGACGCCTCCGCCGTTGTGCAGGCTGATCCACGTTGCCCCGCGGAACGCATCGCCGACGAAGTTCTGAACCGACATATCGCTCGTGAAGCGCGAGCCGTCGCGAATGTTCGCGGTCTCACGCCAGGGCGAGTCGGTGCCCGACACGTCGTGATGGTCACGCCCGAGGATAATCGGGGCGGAGATGCGGCCGTCGGCGATCGCGTCGTTGAAGGCTTGCCCGATAGCGCGTCGCCCTTCGTCATCGGCATACAAGATGCGCGCCTGAGAGCCGACGACGAGTTGGTTCTCCTCGGCTTGCTCGATCCATAACAGGTTGTCGCGGTACTGCGTTTGGGTCTCGGGAGGAGCCTTGTCGGCAAGCGCGCGCACGACATCTGCGGCGATTCGGTCCGTCATGCGCAAGTCGGCGGGGTCACCGCTCGCGCACACCCATCGAAAGGGTCCGAACCCATAGTCGAAACACATCGGGCCCATGATGTCTTCGACGTACGAGGGGTAGCGGAAGTCGACGCCATCGTCGGCCATCACGTCTGCACCCGCTCGGCTGGCCTCCAACAAGAACGCGTTGCCGTAGTCCCAGAAGAACATCCCGCGGGACACCATCTTGTTCACCGCGTCGACGTGGCGCCGTAGCGTCGCCTGAATCTCCTCTTTGAACGCCGCGGGGTCATTCAGCATCAGGTCGTTCGCAGACTCGAGCGTGCGCCCAACGGGGTAGTATCCGCCGGAGTAGGGCAGGTGCAGGCTGGTCTGGTCACTCCCAAGTTCGATCGGGATGTTCGCCTCGACGAAGTGTTCCCACATATCGACGACGTTGCCGAGAAAGGCGATGGAGACTGCCTTCTTCGCCGCTCGCGCTTCGAGGATTCGTTCGCCAAGAGCCTTTGTGTTGGTGATGACCTCGTCGACCCACCCCTGGCGGTGTCGCTTATAGCAGGCATCGGCGTTGATCTCCGCGACGACGCTGATCGCGCCAGCGATCACACCGGCCTTGGCCTGTGCGCCGGACATTCCGCCAAGGCCGGAGGTCACGAACACTTTACCGGCGAGGTCGCCGCCGTCTTCACCGAGGTAGAGGCGGCCAGCGTTCAGAACGGTCAGCGTGGTGCCGTGTACGATGCCCTGCGGACCAATATACATGTAGCTGCCGGCCGTCATTTGGCCGTAGTTGGTGACGCCTAACGCGGCCATACGCGCGTAGTCATCGCCGGAGCTGTAGTTGGGGATGACCATGCCGTTCGTGACCACAACGCGCGGCGCGTCGGGGTGTGACGGAAAGAGGCCGAGCGGGTGCCCCGAGTAGATCACCAAGGTCTGGTGCTCGGTCATCTCCGATAGGTACTTCATCGCGATGCGGTATTGCGCCCAATTTTGGAACACGCTGCCGTTACCACCGTATGTGACCAACTCTACCGGGTGCTGCGCGACGGCTGGGTCCAGGTTGTTCTGGATCATGAGCATGATCGCCGCTGCCTGCGGGCACGCGGCGGGGTACTCGGAGATGGGACGCGCGCGCATCTCGTAGTGCGGCCGATAACGCAGCATGTAGATGCGGCCGTACGTCGCCAGTTCGAGCGCGAACTCGCTCGCCAACTCGGCGTGCAGATGCGCGGGGATGTATCGCAGCGCGTTCCTCAGCGCGAGCTCCCGCTCCGACGCGTTGAGCGTCAGGGTGCGCTTAGGAGCGCGGGACACATCCGGGTCGACGAGCGGCGCTTCTGGGAGCGTGTGGGGGATGCCGGCGACGAGCTCTTCACGAAAGGCGAGTTGGGTCATGTGACGCTGTAAGAAAGAGAGGAGCGACTCACCGAAGCCGAATGCGCGGCCCGGCGGAATCAGTGCGCACCCACTTCCTTTTCAGAGAGTCGGGCAGCGAGCAGTCTCGGAGGACGAGCTCTTCGACACAACCCGCGGCGGCACGTTGCAGGCGCTCAGCGTCTCTCAGCTCGAGCACCACGCGACGCAGCGTGAGGCGCGAGAGCTTCACCTTGCCGGACTCGAGCGCGTCAACGAGTGCGTCGATGGACACAGCTGCGTCATCTGGCGAGAAGGATCCGAGCGTGATGCGATCAAGCTGCTGTCGATCGGGTGTCTTTACCCACGCTTGCGCGGCTGCTTCGCCAAACGGCGCACCGGTGAGGTTCACGCGCTCGAGAAAGGCGAACGCCGGGCTCGCGAGCACCGCTTCTGCGATGTGCGGGCCGCGTCGATGTCCAGCGAGGTTGAGCCGTCGAAGCTGAGGGAAGGCGTGGTTCGCGATGGCGAGCAGCGCGTCGTCTTGTATCTGTGACTGCGCCAGGTCGAGGCGTTCAAGCGCCGGCCACTGGTGGTCGGCCATCCAGCCAATGCCGGCTTCAAGCAAGTCGGACTCTCGAAGCCCGAGCCAGCGGAGGTCTTCCCGCCAGCTGCCGGCGAAGAGCGCGGAGAGGGCGGCGTTGGGAGCAGAGCCCTCGCAGGTGAGGCCGGTCGTGTGGCGCAGGCCTTCCCACCCGCTTAGAAGCTCCGCAGTGCGGGCGTCGAGGATGTCTCCGAGGTGGAGCGTGCGGCCCAGTGACCACGCTTCATGAAGCGGCGAGACGATCGAGACGCGGCTGCTAGATCCGGCCTGCGCGACACGAAGACCCCAGCGTCTCGGTCGCACGCGGAGGCGCTCCGGCCAGAGGTTCAGCTCCGGTTCAAGCCGGTACACAGTCCCGGCCAACTCGTCTTCCGGGATCGCTTCAAGCGCGGCCACTAGGCGGCGCCAGGCTTCACGACTCGGGGCCCCTCGGGCGATGTCTACAACGGCGGCGACGGACACGAGCACACGCGTGAAAGGAGTGGGCAAACACTATAGCAGATCGCGCGAGCGACGGGACTCGAAGTGCGCTGAAATCTCGGCGACCGCCCGCTCTTGCCAACCTGTTGAATATGGGGTTCAAGAATGCCCTACGTCCGCCCCGAACCTCTCGTCGCGATCTCCTAATGGACCCTGTTGAAGACCGCTTCGCCGGAATCGCTCGGCTCTATGGCGACGCTGCCGTACATCGACTTGCGTGTTCGCACGTTGCGGTGATCGGAGTCGGTGGCGTCGGTTCTTGGGTGGTGGAGGCCCTCGCCCGGTCCGGAGTTGGGGCGATTACGATGATCGATCTCGATGATGTCTGCGTCACCAACACGAATCGGCAGCTGCCCGCGATGAGCTCGACGATCGGGCAGCTCAAGGTCGATGTGCTCGCCGCGCGGGTGCGCGACATTGCGCCAGGCTGCGCCGTGAAGACGGTGGCGGAGTTCTACACCGCGGAGACGGCCGATGACCTCTTTGACCCCGCATGGTCGCTCGTCGTCGATGCGGTCGACCGCGTCTCGACCAAGGCGATGCTCATCGATCACTGTCGTCGCTTCGGCGTCCCTGTCGTTACCTGTGGAGGAGCCGGCGGCCGGCGAGACCCCGGCCAAGTTCGCTGTGCCGATCTCACCGAGTCAAACGGCGATCGCCTGTTGAAGCTCGTTCGTAAGAAGCTGCGCCGAGACTATGGGTTCACGAAGGGCGAAATCTGGGACATCCCCACCGTCTACAGCGCCGAAGAGCAGGTCTATCCGGCCGGGGACGGCACTGTCTCTGATGTGCCTCTAGAGGACGGTCCGGTGAAATTGGATTGCCAAGTCGGTTTCGGCGCTGCGACTTTCGTGACGGGGACCTGCGGCTTCATGGCGGCGGCCGCTGCTGTCGAACGTCTGCTACGCGAGGCCTAGACTCGGTTCAGCCGGGCTATCAGGCAGTCACGATAGGGAGAAGCGGACGACCGTTCGCACATGGCATGTGCAGGACTCTCTCACGCAGCGCTTGGACACCTCTCTGCGACGCCGAGTCTAGGGTGTGCTCGCCTTCACGCCCGCGATGACTGTCTTCTTTCAGCTCATCGCGGCCTTCGTGCCCCAAAGCGCGTGCTCGGAGTGCTGAGTCAACAGGGCCTTACGATGTTGGGCCTGTACCTCGCTGGTGCGATCGCGTTGCGGTCGCGCTATCGGCGCTATCGGCGCTATCGGCGCCTTTGTCTTTGGGCAGTTCTATTGCCGTCCG
>JBLFZA010000123.1:0-12420 GCA_047610025.1 Bradymonadia bacterium
GTTGCTCCTTCCCCGCGCGGGGCCCATTGTGTGGCTCCGCATTACTGAGATCCAGACGTCGTGTTCGCCAGCCTCACAGAAGCGCTGAGTATAGGCTCGGCCTGGGACTTGATCCTGACGGTCGTAGACTTCGCGATCGTCTACACCCTGATCTATCAGATCCTGCTTCTGATTCGCGGGACGCGAGCGGTGCAGATGCTGGTGGGCTTGCTGCTGATCATCTTCGGCTACTTCATCTCGCGTGATGAGTACCTCGGACTGTCGACGCTTCACTGGCTGCTCGACAAGTTCATCGCGTCGTTCATCCTGCTCATTGTCGTGCTGTTTCAGAACGATATCCGGCGCGCGCTCTCCAGCTTCGGTCGCACCTCCTACTTCTCAGGGTTGTCGAGCGAACAAGGCGCACAGCTCGTAGAAGAGCTCGTGCGCGCTGCGGTCATGCTCGGCCGCAACCGCATTGGGGGGCTCATCGTGGTCGAGCGCGATGGTGACCTCTCCCCCTTCGCTGAAGAGGGAATTCAGGTCGACGCGCTCGTCACTCACGAGACGCTCTACGCGACGTTCAACCCTGCTAACGCGAACCCGCTGCACGACGGCGCAGCTGTGATTCGGGGCGACCGCCTTGTCGCCGCTGGGTGCTTTCTACCGCTGTCGAGCAATCCCAGAATCGATAAGGCGCTCGGGACCCGTCACCGTGCCGCGATTGGGCTAACGGAGGACAATGACGCGCTCGTGGTCGTGGTCTCCGAGGAGACCGGTACCATTTCGATCGCCAAGGACGGCAAGCTAGAGCGCGACCTCGACGCGAACGCGCTCCGTGACGTGCTGCAGCGAGAGCTCGGCCTCGGTACTCGCGACCCACGGACCACCGAGTCGAACCGGGTAGTCGCATGAGAGAGTTGATCACCCGAAACCTTCATCTCAAAGTCATCGCGTTCACGCTTACGCTCACGCTGTACTCGTTCGTCCTCGCGGAGAGCGAGATGACGCAGACGTACACGCTGCAGCCGGAGGTCGCGTCGATGCCCAGCGACCATGTCCTGCTGCGCGAGCTTCCGCCGATCACAGTCGAGCTTCGCGGAAGCCGTCGTGGGTTCGCGCGCCTCGATCCGGATGCCCTGCGAACGCTGCCCATTACGATCACCAACACGACGCAGACGCAGCACAGCATTCGAGAGTCGGACCTTCGACTGCCAAGTCACCTCGAAGTGCTAAGCATTCGGCCCAGCCGACTGCCCATCGACATGGAGCGCTTGGTCGAACGTATCCTGCCCGTGCGAGAGAATCGACGAGGCAACCCGGCGCCCGGGTTCGAGCTCACTGAAATCCGCATCGAACCGAACACGGCGCTTATCACAGCTCCCGTGAGCTACTTCGATGATCTCCGCGTCGCATTCACCGAGACCATCGACTTGGGCGGTGCCACCGGAACTCTGCGCGAAGAGGTTGGGCTGGCATTCCAGCGCCCGTATGTGGACTACGGCGAGCAGCGGTTCATTCTAACGGCGGTCGTCGAAGCGCAGGTGGGCGAACGTACGCTTGAGGCGGTACCGATTCAGCTGACCGGCGATACGACGCGTTGCGCGTTGTCTCATGAGTCGCTTGAGCTGCGCGTCACCGGGCCGGTCAGCGTCGTCGACGGCCTAGAGCCGTCCGTGATTCTCGCGGTCACTTCGTGCCCCGATGCGCTGTTGTTAGGAGCGGGCACCCACACCTTCGCCCCAACGATTTCCAATCTTCCTCGGTCCGTCGAAATCGCTGAGCAAATTCCGGAGACCGTTCTTGTCACGGTCGCCGCGCTGCCAGAGATTTCCCCGGCGACTCCCTTAGAAACGGAAGGCAGCGGCACGCTGCCTGAGCTACCCTCAGAAGTGACACCATGAAGAGATACTTCGGTACGGACGGCGTTCGCGGCACAGTCAACGAGGCGCCGATGACCGTCGAGATGGCGCTCCGCCTAGGGCGCGCTGTTGCGCTTACGTTCAGTCGAGAATCCCACCGCGCGCGCATTCTCGTCGGCAAGGACACACGCCTGAGCGGCTACATGTTCGAGGCGGCCCTTGTGGCTGGCATCACGAGCACGGGTGCGAACGTGATCGCGCTCGGCCCGCTACCCACGCCCGGCATCGCGTTTCTGACGACGAGCATGCGCGTGGACGCCGGCATTGTCATCAGCGCGTCTCACAACCCCTTTCACGACAACGGCTTCAAGGTCTTCGGACGAGACGGTTTCAAGCTTCCTGACGACGTCGAGGAACGTCTCGAAAACCAAATGGACGCCGATGTTAACGCCTCACTCGCCAAGGGCGCCGACATTGGGCGGGCGCGACGGATTGAGGACGCGGGCGGACGCTACGTGACACACCTCAAGACGATGCTGCGCCCCGAGTTCGACCTAGAAGGCCTGAAAATCGTCGTCGATTGCGCCAACGGAGCCGCCTACAAGGTCGCCCCCACGCTCTTCCGCGAGCTTGGCGCTGAGGTGATCGAACTGGGCACCTCGCCAAACGGCATCAACATCAATGACGCGTGCGGCTCTCTGCACCCGGAGACCGCTGCCGCCGCGGTGCTCGAGCACGGTGCCGATCTGGGCGTGACACTCGACGGCGACGCCGACCGCCTCATCTTGCTGGACGAGAAGGGCCAGGTCGTTGATGGCGACGCTGTTCTGGGGCTCTGCGCTCTCGAAATGCAGCGCCAAGGTACGCTCGCGAAGTCGACCGTCGTTGCGACCGTGATGAGCAACATGGGACTCGGCAAACTACTCGAGAGCAATGGCATCACGCTCGAACGTACGGCCGTCGGAGACCGATACGTCGTCGAGCGGCTCCGCGCGGGCGGCTTCAACTTCGGCGGCGAACAGTCGGGGCACCTCGTCTTTCTCGACCACGCGACGACCGGCGATGGCCTCGTGGCCGCGCTTCAAGTGATCAACACAATGCTCGGCCGTCAGAAGCCGCTCAGCGAGTTGGCGTCGGGCTTCGAGCGCTACCCGCAGGTGTTGGTAAACACGCGCGTGACTTCCAAGCCACCGCTCGACTCCCTGAGCTCGGTGCAAGCCGCGATGAAGTCTGCCAGAGAGAAGCTGGGGAGCAACGGACGCGTGGTCGTGCGCTACTCCGGAACGGAGCCCAAAGTCCGGGTCATGCTTGAGGGCACGGACGACGCGCAGATTCGCGCACTCGCCGACGAGATCACACAGGCCTTCGGCAAAGACGTGGGGTTCGCATGACACCGAGCCGCCCCAAACTCGGCGTCAATGTCGACCATGTCGCGACGCTGCGACAGGCCCGCGGGACCCGATACCCCGATCCGATCGAGGCGGCCCGCATCGCCGTTACCGCGGGGGCTGATCAGATCACCATTCATCTCCGCGAAGACCGTCGACACATCATCGATGAGGACGTTTTTCGGATGCGCAGCGAGGTCGAGACTCGGCTGAATCTCGAGATGGCCGTCACGGACGAGATGGTCGACATTGCGTGTGAGGTGAAGCCCGACATGGTCACGCTCGTCCCTGAGAAGCGGGAAGAACGCACAACCGAGGGCGGGCTCAATTGCCTGAACAACTCGTCGTTGCCAAACGCAGTCAAACGCCTGACCGACGCAGGCTGCCTCGTCAGCCTGTTCATCGATCCCGATGTACGCCAACTCGACGCGGCGATCGCGCTTGGCGTACCCATGATCGAGCTGCACACGGGCGACTACGCAGACGCTGAGGGAGAAATTCGCGCGGTCCATGCTCAGAGTTTGCGCGCGGGTGCGGTGCACGCCTATGACGCAGGCATCATCGTCGCAGCTGGACACGGCCTCCATACACGCAACGTCGCGCAGCTAGTGCGCATACCACAGATCGTGGAGTACAACATTGGGCACAGCATCGTCGCGCGCTCCGTGTTTGTTGGCTTCGCTGCTGCCGTCGCTGAGATGATCGAGGCGCTCACGCCTACGCCATGAGCACGCACCCGTCGTCGAAAGCGCGCCCCGACGCAGTACACGCAGCGGTGCTCCGTGGAGCGGAGATGCTCGCACTAGATGAGCGCACCATCACGGAGCTTGGCGTATCCTCGCCCGTACTCATGGAGCGCGCGTCACTCGGGGTAACGCACGCCCTCGTCGAACGATGGCCCGACGTGGAAGCGGTCGCCGTGCTCTGCGGCCCCGGAAACAACGGAGCCGACGGTGTCGTCATCGCCCGCCAGCTCTGCCAGGCGGGATTAGATGTCACGCTCCTATATTCGCACGCACACCTGAACATCGCTGCTCAAGAGCAACTCGCGATCGCGCGGCAACTACCGCTCACACTTTGCGACCTAGACACCGACACGCCCAGGATCAGCGCAGCCCTTCGCTCGGCCGATGTGTGGGTAGACGCCCTGCTCGGCGTGGGTTCGACAGGGCCCCCACGCGGAATCGTGGCCAAAGCACTACAGCTCGCCCACAACAACCGTTCATCACGCACCCGCGTGATCGCTGTCGACATCCCCTCGGGCGTCGAGACCAACACCGGGGTCACACACCCGGACGCGCTTGCCGCAGATACAACGGTCACATTCGAGCACCGAAAGCCCTGCCATCTCCTGGCACCTGGCTCTGAGCTCTGTGGCTCTCTCGTGGTGCACACCATCGGCTTGCTACCCGCACCGAAGTGCTCTCCCCGCTGGACAACGGAACCCGTCGTCCGTGAACGCTGGCGGCCCCTGGGCACTGCGGCGCACAAAGGCACGCGCGGGCACTTGCTGGTCATCGCGGGTGCGCCCGGCACGTACGGCGCTGCGCTTCTCTGCGCGAGCGCAGCGCTCCGCAGCGGCGCCGGGTTAGTCACCATCGCCTGCCCGTCTCCCCCCCCAGCGCTCGTCGCCGTGCGCCCTGAGCTTATGTGGCGAGAGCGCAGCACGGTGCTCGCAGAGCTCACCCGCTTTGAAGCCATCGTTCTCGGCCCAGGGGCAGGAACCAGTGAAGATGCAGCCTTCTGCTTCGACCAGTGGTACGCGACCGAGGGCCGCCCTCCCTCAGTCTTGGACGCGGACGCGCTGACCTGGCTATCAAACACCACGCGTGAGTTGTCGGACGCTGACGTGTTGACGCCACATCCAGGCGAGTTGGCGCGATTGCTAGGCCAAACGACGCAGAGCGTGCTCGCTGACCTGCCTGCCGCCGCCGCGAGTGTGTACCAAACAACCGGCGCGACAGTCGTCGCAAAAACCGCCGGCGCATGGATTCATGGCAAACAAACTTACTGCGTCGGCGCCGGCCACTCTGGGATGGGCACGGCGGGCTCAGGCGACGTCCTGGCCGGCATCATTGGCGCAATGCTCTTGCGTCACCCCGCACTCGACGCTGCACTACTCGGCACATGGATCCACGCGCGGGCCGGGGCTCACGCAGGCGCGCGAAGCGGAAGTGAATCGCTGATCGCGTCCGACCTGATCGACGCCCTACCCCAGGCTTTCAGAACGCTAACGGAGGCACGGTGAGGACGCTCGTTCACTCCTTACTGGCTCTTGTCTCGTTGCTGATATTCACGGCGAGCACGTGCGACAACCAGGACTTCTCGGAGCGTTTCGTACTGGAACTCGGGCCCGACGCGACAAGCCAAACCGCAGGTTATCAACAACCCTACATCGGGCGAATCACGCTAGACTTTGGGCTTCTCAACACCGGCGATACCGCAACGACATACAGCCTCGTGGCGCAAGCGCAGACGACCGGAGCCACCGAGGCCGACGCGTGTGAGTCGATTGTCGGCAACCAGCGCCTGATACGTGCGTCCGAAGCCGCCGAAGACGCCCCGGTTTTGAGAGTGAGCGAGCGAGGCTACGCGGTGCAGCTCGACGAGAACGGCACAGGCTACGTCGATATTCGCATCCCCAGCGCGAGCACCTACCGCGTGTACTCCGACGTGCCCGATGCCATGCTCACGCTCACCGTCGATGGCACGGAGATCGAACCCGAGCTTCGCGTCGCCACCTTGGAGGAGTGCCTCGAGATTCTCCGCGTTGATCAGTGGGCGCTGAACGATGGCACTGCAACGCTGCTCATTGACGCTGGCGCAGAGGTCCGGCTGATCACGTTGTACCTCGAAGAGGAGTGCGGCGCGCTGCGAACCGTGCCTCGAACCTGTGCTGGGGCCGCAGCGGATCCGACGACGCTCGACGAGATCACGCTCTCGCCGGGCGGCTTCGTCTCCGGTCGTATGAACAGTGCCTCGCTTGGCGTAGGGGACCAAGCCGTTGTGAACATCAGCTGCGAACCCGTAGAGACGTGCGCAGGCGAGCTGGAGATGTTTTTCCTCATCGAGCAACTCGAATGCCGCACCGATAGCGACTGCCGTCAGGAGGATGCCTGCTCGAGCGATGCATACTGCCTGTCTTCTGGCGGTTCCGGGTGCGCCGCCTCTGGGTCCGGCGGGGGCTTCGGCGCGTTGGGTGGTTTGGTTGTCTTCTCGCTGCTCGTGTGGCGGCGGCTGGCGGGCCGTCCTCGAGCTCACGCGCCAACCCCAGGCGCGGGCTTGCGCTTCCCACGTGCCCCCGTTCGGATCGCTGGCCCGGCGGCGCTCGCGTTTGCCGGCTGTCTGCTTGTGCCTTCAATGGCGTTGGCGTCACCGCCTCGCCCGCAAGTCTACACGGACGTGCGCTTGTCGACGATGCGCTTTGGCGGGGACGTGGGTCGCTTCGCGTCTTCGGGCGTCGGAGTTCACGCCCGTCAGGGCATCCAAGCCGGGTGGCTCGGCGCTTATCTCAGCCTCGGCACCGACTACTACCTCACCAATCAGCCGCCGCCGCCCTACACGCGAGGACTCCAGACATTTACGGTGAGCGCTGGCGCGCGTGTCGCACTGCCAATCGAGCGCTTTCGGCCATTCATCGGCATCGAATATACGAGCCTAGGTGTCGCCTCGAACGCTCTGAATCGCTTCACCGGCGGCTCCCTGCAGTTCAATGGCATCGGAGCCAACGTCGCGCTTCGGATGGAGTCACTGCTCCCGCTGTATGTTGAGCTTCAAGGCGAGTCGCGCGTCTTCATCGATATGAACTCACCGACGGTTCACTGGGGCTTCTCGATCTCTTTCGGACTGGCCGGTTTTCTCTAGACCCGTTGCCACCGCTGGCCTGCGCCCCGACGGCGCGCGAAGTGCGCGAAGTGCGCGACAGAGTCGCCCCAACAAAGAAGAACGCCCGGCTCCGACGCGCGCTAGACCGCGACATTCTCCAACAACGCGATGACGTGCGCCTCTCGCTCAGGTCCATCTAGTTGGTCACTCCATGTCAGGGGCCGTTGTGCCGCTGTCTGCAGCGCTTTGCACATCTCACTGATTGGCGGGTGTTCACCCGTCCAGAGTCGCAGGGACAACGCGCCCTGCAGCAAGAGCATCGAGAGCCCATCGTGAAGCGCCACTCTCGGCCCGAGAGCAGCTCGCAAGGGGGCGAGCCCGAGTCCGTAGCTCAGCGAGTAAACGGCGGCGCTGGAGCTTACGACACCGAGCCCGAGCGAGGCGTAGGCGGCCTCCGCAGTCGCGAGCGGAGAATGGGCCAACGACGTGGCGTCCACGATAAGGTCGGCTTCTCGCAATAGTGAACTTGCGGCTGACGAGCCCCACAGCGCACAACGGCGAAGGGCCTGGGATTCTGTGTACACCGCAGCAGCAGCAGAGATGTCACGCGCGATCACGGCGACAGAAGTTCCGGCGAGCGCAAATGCTGCGGCGTTCGCCGCGCCACCCGAACCCAGAACCACTGCGCGCTTCGAGGCCGAGAGGCCGAGCAACTCGAGCGCGACGCGCAGCCCACCAGCGTCGGTGTTAAAGGCGGCGAGCTGCCCCTCTCTGACGCACCACGTGTTCGCTGCGCCAACGCTGTGTGCGACCGGGCTCGCGAGGTCGGCGAGATCAACGGCGAGTCGCTTATACGGGACCGTGATGTTCGCGCCGGCAATGCCGCCGACCCGCAGCTGCTGCGCGGCTGCCGTCAGTCCAGCGGCCTCGACCCGCCGCAGCTCGTAGGCCGCGTCAACACCGAGCCGGTCGAGCCCCGCCTGCTGGAATGCGGGCGATAGGCTGTGTGCGACGGGGTTTCCGTAGAGTGCGTAGATGCGGGCCATTCAGGTCTGTGATAGGAGCCGTCCCGCATTCATCGGTACCAGCGAAGAAACCATGTCAGCAGCCCCGAAGTCAGAGCAGCGAGAAGCGAACGAGAGTGTAGCACCCTGTGTGCTGACGGTCGGGAATTTCGACGGCGTACACTTGGGTCACAAGTCGATCATCAGAGACGTCGTAGCAGACGCCGAGCGCTTAGGGGTACCCCCAATCGCTCTGACATTCGAACCGCATCCTGTTTCTGTTTTTCGCGGGCTTGACCCGGCAAGCTTCCGTGTCACCACGTCCCCGCGACGCGAAACACTTCTAAAACGCGCAGGCATCGAAAGCGTCGTGACCGCGCCGTTCACTGTCGCGTTTGCGTCACTCTCTCCGAGTGAGTTCGTTACGGATGTCCTCATGGGGAGGTTAGGCGTCCGCGCACTGCACGTGGGCTATGATTTCAGCTTCGGCAAAGGCGCATCGGGTGGGACGGAGTTGCTGTCCCAAATGCTCGGCCAGCATGACGTACCTGTTACCGTGCATGAGGCCGTAACGCTCGGCGGCGAACCAATCTCTTCCACGCGGCTACGTGACGCGATCCGCAGTGGCAACCTCGTATTGCTCAGGCATTTGCTTGGTTCACCCTACTCGATTGCCGGGCAAACATCTGCAGGTGCAGGACGGGGCGCCAAGATGAGCATCCCAACCTTAAACCTGTACCCGAACACAATCATCTGCCCTCCGCACGGCGTCTACGCCACGCGGGTCATCTGTAACGGCGTTCGATACGACGCAATCTCAAACCTCGGCGTACGGCCAAGCTTTGATGACGGAGAACGCGTCTCTTTCGAGACCATGGTACTCGGTGACTTTCCAATCGAAGGTCGCAACATCGAGATTGAAGTCGAGCTTCTCGCATTCGTCCGTGAAGAACGTGCGTTCGATTCGGCAGATGACCTTCAGCGGCAGATCGGAGACGATGTTGTTCACGCCAAGGCGATCCACGCGGCGACCTAGGACTAGCCGCGCGTCCGGAGAGATCTCTTCGCTCGACCTGCGTCTAAACTGAGCCCACCGACGAGCCGATGGTGTCCTTGGAGCACGGACCTTCTTGGGCCCCCAATGGTGGGCAGGATCCGAGGCCAGAGACGCGCGCAGGCACACAGGCGCTGAGCTGATGCAGTAGGTCTTGATGGCAAACATCGAACAGACATTCCAAGATGTAATCTCCCGCATTTGGACGGAGGCAGTGGGGACTGAGCTCACCAAGGTCGACTTGGCCGACGCGCCACTCACGGATCCGCTCTCGGCATCCGTGCCCTTCCTCGGTGACTGGGAAGGCGACATCGAAGTGCAAGTCGACGAAGACCTCGCTCGTACCGTTGGCGCCAAAATGCTCTTCATCGATCCCGACGACCTCAGCGACGACGACCTGAAAGACGCGCTTGGCGAGGTGACAAACATGATCGGCGGGAGCCTCCGCGCCAGTCTCTCAACAACCTGCGGCCTCGGAACGCCGACCGTCGTTGGCCCCGGAGACTTGGTGATGCGCAGCGGCGAATCAACCGTGCTCTTCGCTCACGGCTACCTCTCAAACTCACAGCCGATTCGCATCACGCTCCGTGCCGAGCAAGGTCCAGCATGAACATCCTCATCGTCGACGACTCGCGCGTGATGCGCATGATTGTACACCGCGCTCTGCGACAGACGGGGCTTCAGATCGACGAGGTCTACGAGGCCTGTGACGGGCGCGAGGGCCTCGCGATATCCAAAGACAAAATGCCTGACTGGATCCTCTGCGACTGGAACATGCCCAAAATGAACGGTATCGAGATGCTCCGCGCCTTGCGCGGCGAAGGGAACGTCACACCGTTCGGGTTCGTCACCTCGCAGTCTGCCCCGGAAGTTCGCGCCGAGGCCCGAGAGGCGGGCGCCCAGTTTCTAATCACCAAGCCCTTTACGCCCGAAGCCTTCCTTCGGGCACTCAGCGCGTAGACCGCGACGCGACGACTCATGTCGAGGAGAACACCCATGTCGAACTTCCGAGTTGAACACGAGGACGTCCGCTCGTTGCTAGCCGCCTTGCTTGGACGCCAAGTGACCGCCATCGCGCAACGGCGCGCCACACGCTTCAATTCCACCACCCCCGGGACAGTCGCAACCTTCGTCGACGCTGACGGTCAAGTGATTGGCGCCTGCTACTGCGACATTGGCCTCGCGAACCGCATAAGCGCTGCGCTCTGCTTGAACCCCGCGCAGGCGGCCAACGGCAACACACAAAAGGGCATCATCGACGAAATGGCGATGGAGACCTTGTATGAAATCATGAACATCGGGTCCGGCCTCTTCACCGGGGCAGCGGACGGTCGCCGTGTCAGCGTGGCAGACCTACACAAGGTACCCGGCGACGCGCCGGATGAGCTGAAGACGTTTTTCCGACAGGCCGAGCATAGGTTCGAGTTTGCGGTAGAGATTAAGGGCTATGGCGGCGGGCTGATTCAGTTCGCGGCGTAGGGAGAAGCGCGCGACGCGGGGAAGACGTGATCGGCAAGACCTGCTAGGCGCACGAGTCTTCACCCAAGACGGCCAAGAGCATCCATGCCTTCGTCGTCACCCCCAGCGCTCCTTTACGGACTCCCATGAACGTATCTCGACGCGACCTCCTCCGCGCGCTCGGCGCGCTCGGCCTGGCGCCATCACTCGCCAGGTGTGTCGAAGGCGCGCCTACCGACGTACTGGTCCCTGCGTTCGGTGACCGCGTCGTTATCGTTGGCGCTGGAATCGCCGGTCTTACCGCCGCACGAATCCTCGTCGATGCCGGAAAAGAGGTGGTCGTCTACGAGGCGCGCCAGCGAGTGGGCGGGCGGATTTGGACCGAAGATGTCGGCGGGGTTCCTGTCGATCTCGGCGCGGCCTGGATTCACGGCAATCGTCGCAACCCAGTGGCGGCCTACGCGGACTCGATCGGGCTCAAGTATGATGCGGACCCGCAAGAGGTGGACCGATGGTGGGACGAGGAGACAGGGGTGCTGACCCGTGCCGAGATCGACGCTCTGGAGGACGGGCTCGAGTCGTTCGTGGGCAATCGCCGCAGGACCCGCAGACGGCTGCCGCCAAACGCCTCGTTCGCCGACGGGGTGGAGAGTTGGGTAGAGGACAACGGTGGAAGCGCGGACTTTCAAAGACGCATCCGTTTCCTACTCCGCCTGGAAAACGAGAGCGACTACGCGGGCCCGTCGGACAACTTGTCCCTGGAGACGTTCTGGGAAGAGGAAGACTTCTCGGGCGGCGACTTCCTACCGCGAGGTGGTTTTGCAGGGTTGATCGACACCCTCGCGACAGGCTTGGACATTCGGCTCGGACAACCGGTCTCCGCCGTCACCGACAACGGCACAGGAGTGACATTGACGATCGACGGTGTCGCGGTGAGCGCAGACGCGGCCATCGTCACCGTACCGCTCGGCGTGCTCGCAGCCGGTTCCATCGCGTTCTCGCCAGCCCTGTCATCGGCTCGCCAAGGCGCGCTTGATCGTCTGGATATGGGAACGCTAGAGAAGATCGTGCTGCGCTTTGATGAGCCCTTCTGGGGCGACGCTCTCCAAGGAGGGCTCGTCGTCCATCAGCAGACGGGCGGCAGCGCGTTCCCCGTGTTTCAGGACTTCTCCAGCTCAGTTGGGGCCCCGACGCTCATCGGATTCAACGTGGGGGCAGAGGGCCGGCGTGTGCTGGACATCCTCGACGACGACTCGTTGGTCGCCGGAGCACTGGCCGCGCTCGAGGCAAGCCTCGGTGTGCCGGTCCCTTCGCCCACCCACCAGCTCGTGACCCGCTGGCGCAGCGATCCTTTCTCGATGGGCTCATACAGCTACATTCCCGTTGGCGCAGGATTCGACGACCTACGCGCGCTCGGCGAACCGGAGTGGGGCGCCCGCTTGCTCTTCGCCGGCGAGGCGACGGTGGCCGACTACTATCAGACCGCACACGGCGCGATGATCTCGGGTGCTCGCGAGGCCAGCCGGTTTGGCGTCCCGGTGGATCTGCCGAACCTCTGAGCCATGTGTTTGGCCGCGCTGAGGACCTTACGCTACGCGAGCACTCGCCCGTGTAGCGCCGACGCGGCGCACACGTGTCTTTTGCAGCGCTGAACTGCCGCGGCCAGCCCGCAGTCAGGCAGGCGAACCAGACCGAAGTGGTGGGAGTATGCGCGAGGGGCTCTGATTAACTCACCCTCACGCAACGTCAGACACTTCGTCATCCTGGCCGTAGTATTCGCCGTAGGCACGCGAGCGCGGGGTATCAGGAAATTCTCACGACAGAATCGGAGCTTAGCCGCAGTGTGGCGC
>JBLFZA010000124.1:0-12381 GCA_047610025.1 Bradymonadia bacterium
GCCGCTTGCGGTGGCGAAGATGGCGAGGCTTCTTCGGAAACGGACACGACAGCCGATACCGGAATGGACGCGGCCGATGCCGTGGACGTTACTCCGCCGGATACCACCCCGGACACCGCGCGACCGGACGCAGAGCGCGAGCCGCACGAGGTGAACGGCATCGAGCCCACGCGTGGCGACATCGAAGGGCGCACGACCATCGACATCGAAGGCGACAACTTCCCTGACCTCTGCTCCGTGCGCTTCGGGCAGCTGCCTAGCGTGCCCGCCACCACGCTCTCCGAAGAGTTGATGGTCGTCAACACCCCCGCCGCCATCGAGGCAGGCATCGTCGATGTCACCATTCGATGCAGCGGCGTCGATGTCGTGCTCGCGGACGCCTTTGAGTACTTCGCCCCCATTCAGCCGATCGTCACCGACGTCAGCCCGCTCTTCGGAAGCGTCGAGGGCGGTGAGCTCGTCACCATCACCGGCACCGCGCTTATCCCCGGTCAACGCAACTTTGTGTCTTTCGGCGGTGAAATCGCCTCGGACGTCGAGTTCGTCGATGAGCAGACCATCAGCGTGATCACCCCGGCGCAATCCCCCGGGCAAGTCACCATTCTTGTTGAGCTCGGCTCGCAGCGCGCCTCGGTACAAGACCCCTTCACCTACCTCGACGCTCTCGTCGTCGACGCCGCGCTGCCAGGCTTCGCCGACGCGCGCGGAGGCACCGAAGTCCAGCTCCTAGGCCAAGGCCTGTGGCCCTTCGCCGGGATTGAAATCGAAGTGGGAGGCGTCGCCGCGGACTCCGCCACCATCGAGTACGAAGACGACGGTTTCTCGCTCACGTTTGTCGCGCCCGAGAACGAGCTCCGCGGCCCTGTCGATGTCGTCGTGCGCTCCCTGCTCAACGAATTCACGCTCGAGGACGCGCTGGCGCTCATCGAGCCCGTCTCCGTCAGCGACGTCGCGCCCGATGCACTGCCAACCGCAGCAGGACAGCGCGTAACGCTCACCGGCGATGGCGCCGCCTTCGACCCCGACGCGGACCCGCTGCAAGTCCTGCTCAACGAGACCGAAGCCTTCGCGGTCTCGTGGGACTCGGACACCGAAATCTCCTTCCTCGTGCCGCCACTCGACGCCGGTGAATACACCGTCACGTTGCTGCACGGTCTGCAAACACTCATCGCCGACCAACCCCTCACGCTCTTCGACACCATCAGCGTCGAGAGCATCACGCCTGCCAATGGCGACCCCGAAGGCGGCACGCGCTTGGAGATTGTGGGCTCCGGATTCGTGGATGATGCGTTGGTCTTCTTCGGTGACGCACAAGGAACATCCGTCGCCGTCGCCAGCGATGGCCTCTCCCTTAGCGTGACGACGCCCGCCGGCACCGGAGTCGTCGACGTCATCGTTCGCACGCGCTTCTCGTTTGCGACGCTCACTGACGCCTTCGCGTTCAGCGACTAAGCGACTAAGCGCCAGTACCGCGCGTTCGACGACTAAGCGCTACGAGTCGCGAAACAGTTTTAGCCCGATATCCTACGCCTACGCCAACGCCGCCGCAGCACTGGCTTCCGCCGCGCGCTCGGCCTCGTCCCTGTCATCGACCCCAAACCACAACTTCTCAAGCGCACCCACAGCTAACGAAACCGCTATAGCGCATCCTCCTTTCCTCTATCATCGACACGACGAGGACGCCGTTGCAGCGCACGAGCGCGCCCCAGACTCAATTCTTTAGAGCACGTCTACCAGTCTGGGCAGAACGCTCGCCGATGTGCCGCGGAGATGCAGATCGGCGGTCGAGGTGTGAGGCGTCGTGCCCGGATTCACGACGATGATCCGGCCGCCGTTTCGCTGGGTCAGTTCCGCGAGACCCGCCGCCGGGTAGACAACACCACTCGTGCCGATAATCAGCATCAGATTCGCGGCTGAAGCAGCCTCCGCCGCACGCTCGACTGGGCCCTCTGGCAGCGACTCGCCGAACCAGACGACGCCCGGCCGCATAAGCGAGCCGCACGACGTACAGTGGGGAAGGGGCGGGTCATCGCTCGGGCTGCTTGGGTCGACCCCGGGCAGCGGCTGATGAAGCACATTGTCTTCGCGGCCACACGACGTGCAGCGATCCGCGTAGAGGTCGCCATGCAGCGTCACGGTCTTTGTCCCGGCGCGTTGGTGCAAGCCATCCACGTTCTGAGTGACAACGACCAACGAACGGCACCGCATCTGCATATCAGTGAGCGCGAGGTGGCCGGCGTTCGGCTCGCACGCACGCGCGATGTGTTGTCGCCACCGATAAAATGCCCAGACGTTTTGAGGGTCCGCGGCGAACGCTTCGGGAGTCGCCAGCGACATCGGATCACGCGTGCGCCACAGCCCGTCGGCGTCGCGGAAGGTCTTGATGCCGCTCTCCGCGCTGACGCCTGCGCCGGTCATAACGACAACTTGGGCGGCGCTACGGATCCAATCGGCAGCTTGCGCGAGGTCTTCTGGCGAAACGGTGACCACGCTCATGTGACCGGCGGAGGCGCCGACGAGACAGCACTGTGCAGCTCGCCGACCCAGAGAGCGAGGGTTTCGCAGAGTTGTTTGGTTTCTTGAAAGTGCTGAACCAACGCCGCGCTGGTTGGCGTGCGCGGCGAACGCGCAGTGGAGAGTTCGGCACGCACGGCGGCGAAAGGGAGCCTGTCCCAGTCCGGTTGGTCGGCGATGGACGCGAGCTCGGGCCAGTCGTGAGCGAGGAGTCGCACCACGTCGAGCGCATCGTCGAGGGCGAGGTGAGCCATTTCGACGCGTGTGGCGAGAGCGGCGCGATCCCCCAAGAAGCAGTTGGCGTCCGGGGCGGTGCGCGCTGCGGCGGGCTCGGGCGTGTCGATGATCGTGGAGTCGACACCTGATATGTTGGCGGGCGTATCGACTGGCGTGTCGGCGGGCTCATCGACCGCGTCATCTTGCATCGCCGCGGCCGAGTGCGCGAGGCCGTCGAGCCGTTGCGCGCAGTGTAAGAGATAGTCGCGCGAGTCATGCAGGCGCTCGCTGGCTTCTTCGAGACGACGCCTGCGGTCGCGAACCAGCTCGACGAGACGCAGCTGAAACGGACGCACGTCGGCGCGAGAAACATGTGGGTCGTTGCGCAGCTGTTTCACGAGCTCCGCGAGGCGGCCGCGAAGCTCGTGAGCGATGCCCTTGGGGCGGCCGAGCGTCGGCGAGACCTCCACCATGGGCCGGCTGACCTGAAGCTGCTCGATTTTGTCGCGCAGTCTGGTGATACGCGCGCTGAGACTCTTGCGCTCTTCAACGAAGAGCAACTCGTCAGCGGGGGAGAACTCCCCGACGCCGTCGATCGTGACGAGCTGCCGCTCCAGCGACAGCGCGACGGATTCGAGTCGTTCGATGGCGATGTCGAGCTTGGCCGCGCGCGTCTCGGCTTCGCCTCGGGCGCCGGACTCATCACCGATGAGCGCGCGCTCGAGACGCTGGATTTCGTCAATCAATGCGCCGCGTCTCATCAGCGTATCCACACGGACTTGATGTTGACGAACGACCGGATGCCTTCGACCGAGAGCTCTCGACCGTAGCCGGAGTCTTTGACGCCGCCAAAGGGGAGGCGTGGGTCGCTCTTCACGGCGCCATTGATGGACACACAGCCGGCGTCGATATGCGGCAGCAAGCCTTCAGCGAGCGACACGTCTTCTGTCCACACCGAGGCACCCAGACCAAACTCGCTCTCATTGGCCAGCTCCACGGCGTGTTCAACATCGCGCGCACGGGCGACGATGGCGAGCGGGCCAAACGTCTCTTCATCGAAGGCGCGCATGCCGGGCGTCACGCCGGTGAGCAAGCAGGGCTCGAACCATGCGCTGGGGTCGCCGAAAGCGTCGGCGCGCTGGCCTCCCTTAACGGCGGCCACCGCCCCGGCATCGCGGGTCGCCTGGCGAATCTCCTCAAGCTCGGTCGCGAGCTCCACGCGCGCCATCGGCCCGATGTCTGTGCGCTCATCGAGCGGGTCGCCGACCGTTTGCGCGCGCACTCGCGCTGACAACAGATCGACGAAGGCGTCGTGCAGCTCATCGACGACGATGAAGCGTTTGGCCGCGATGCAGCTCTGGCCATTGTTGAGAAACCGGCCAACCATGGCGCCATCGACGGCCTGCCCGATATCAGCGCCCGGCAGCACCAGCAGCGGATCCGAACCACCAAGCTCCAGCACGCACGGCTTCAGGTTCTCGCCGGCCAGCCGGCCGACCGCGCGGCCGGCGCGTACGGAGCCTGTCAGAGTGACCGCAGCGAGCCGACGATCGGCGACCATCGCCGCCACGTCATCGTTGCTCGCGCGAACATGGGCAAACACGCCACTCGGTGCTCCCGCGTCCGCAAACAACTGCTCGAGCGCGACACCGCACCCTGTTGTCCCTGAGGCATGTTTCAGCAACCCCGTATTGCCCGCCATCAGGGTAGGCGCAGCGAAGCGCATCACCTGCCAAAGCGGATAGTTCCACGGCATAATCGCCAGCACGACGCCGAGCGGGTCGAAACGCACGTGGCTCTCACTCGCGTCCGTCTCAACGGAGCGGGACGCGAGGGCAGCGGCCCCATGCTCGGCGTAGTGTCGGCACACCCACGCACACTTCTGGACCTCCGCCCGCGCCTGCGTGATCGGCTTTCCCATCTCCGCTGTCATCAGCTGCGCCAACGCTTCGGTGCGTTCGACCAACAACGACGCCACACCCCCTAGCAGCTCGGCGCGCCTCGCCATGGTCGTATCCCGCCATTTCCCGAAGGCGGTTACCGCGGTCTCAAGTCGAGCCGACTGCTCAGCACGTGTATGCACGGCGTACGTAGCCAGCACGTTGCCGGTTGCGGGGTTGAGGGTCTCGATCATCACGAGAGCTGTGAGCGGGAAGTCATCGAGGTGTCACGAAAGCGCTCGCATCAAGGCGACTCTGGAATGACGCGGTAGCGTTCAAACAACGCCGCCTGACGGTTGTGCATCGACGTCGGTTCTCCGGCGATCACCATAGCATCGGGGAAGCTGGAGGTCTCGAAGGGGTCACCGCTCCACACCACGAAGTCCGCACGCTGACCGGGGACAAGCTCGCCGAGGGTTCCGCCGAGCCCCATCACATCTGCGGGTGTGGACGTCACGGCGGCGAGCGCGTCTCCCCAAGGCAGCCCCGCCCGAACGGCGTTGCCGGCGAAGTAGCGTAGTAAGCGCACGTTGTGCGCGCTGCGCGTCGAGACGATGACCCGCACGCCCGCCGCCGCCAGGAGCGCTGTCCCGTCTTCCCGAGCGCCGAGGTGGTCGAAGTTGGACGGCAGATTGTTGAAGGGCTCGACGACCACTGGCACGTTCGCCGCCGCGATCACATCCGCCATCGCCCAGGCATCATCCGCGCCCACCAAAATCAGACGCAACCCAAACTCCTCGGCCAATGCCAGAGCGTCGGCGATGTCCTCGCGATGCGGCGCGTGTGCAAAGACGGGCACGTCGCCGCTGAGCACCGACTCCAGCGCCGCGAGGTCAAGTCGACTCACCGAAAGCTCCCGCAGACCGGCGCGGTCAAACTCCTCTCGAAAGCGAAAGTAGACCGCGGCGTCGCTGAGAATCTCGCGGTAGCGCAATATGGTGCCAGCGCGAGATCCGTTATCCCGTCGACCAAACGTCATCACCAACGCGCTCGGCCCGACCTCAGGCGTCTCACTGAGCGTGAACCATGCCGCCTGGCCGGGGATGAGGCCGCCATTCGGCGCGCTCATCACTGAGGTAACTCCGCCGCTGCGGGTCACACCAATCAGTGACGACGTGCGGTCGAACGCGTCTCGCGTGTGGAACGCCGCGCGCACGTCGTCTTCGGTTTCCTCAGAGGCGTGGCGCGTGGCTTCCACTGCCGACACCTCGACGAGCCCCAAGCCCGTGTAAACATCGACGAAGCCTGGCGTGATCACGCGGTGCTCGACGTCGTAGATGATCGCATCAGGCGCAGGGGTCACCGATGGCCCAATCTGCGTCAGCTCACTGTCGCGCCAACAGACGCCACCTACGAAGGGGTCAGACCCGGCTCCCGCGACCCATGCGTTTACGAAGCACTGCTCGGCCGGGTTTCGAGACGTGCCCAGCGCAATGGGCCGACGTTCTGATGCCGGCGTTGGGGTCGCGAGCGTGGGGCCGTGCTGCGAAGGCATGGCGTCAGGGGGGTCAAGCTGCGGCCAGAGACCCGTCTCGAAATCCGACCAGCCCTCGGGCTGACTTGCGCGATCCCAGCGCTCTGTTCCTTCGACAAAGACGACGTCCGCTCGAGCGTAGATGCTTAGTGGATGCGCGCTCCAGATGACGACGTCACCCCTCTTCCCCACCTCAAGCGACCCGGTCTCGTCTTCGATGCCAAGTGCCCACGCCGCGTTCGACGTAAACCAACTGACGGCGTCGTCTTCGGTGAGTTCAATGCCACCGCGCAGCCCGTGATAGTAGGCCTTGGCTGCTTCTTGGTTCAGCCGTTGAATACCGTACGCGGAGTCGGAGTGGATCACGGAGATGCCGCCGGCCTCGTGAACCAACGCGGCGTTTTCGACGATGGAGTCAAACGCTTCCAGCTTGAATCCCCACCAGTCGGCCCACGTCGACACCGCGACCTGATGCTCGGCGAGCACGTCGCGGATCTTGTAGGCCGACGTCGCGTGATGGAACGAGCGAATCTCAAACCCGAACTCTTCGGCGGTCTGCAGCTGCGTGAGCATCTCGTCTGCGCGGTAGCAGTGAATCTGGGGCATGACATCGCCGCGGAGCACCGCCGCCATTGTGTCTGAGCCAATCGAGCGAGCAGGCGCGTCCGGCTCTTCATCGGGGTCAGCTCCTTCTTCGCACCACTCATCGATGGCGTCGTCGTAGTCGTCGGCTGCCTCGCGGTACTGCTGCGCGTCGATCCAGAGCTGACGCATCGCGGCTGTGGATCCCATGCGCGTCGACGGGCCGCCCCGCTCGCCATACACGCGCTTGGGATTCTCTCCGCAGGCCATCTTCAACGTGCGTGGCGCGCCAGGGAACGCCAGCTCGAGCGCATTTCGGGCGCCGGGAAGGTTCTGCATGATGAACCCCTCTCCGCCAACGAGATTAGCCGAGCCGGGGAGGATCTGCATCGCGGTGACACCGCCGGCCATCGCGCGCTCAAAGCCTGGGTCCTGTGGCCAGACGGAGTGCATCGCGTGCACCTCTGGAGTGGCTCTATTGGTCGCCTCGTTTCCGTCGCGATGCGCTTGCGCACTGGGCGATGGATAGACGCCGAGGTGGCTATGAGTGTCAATCACCCCTGGCGTGATGAAGCGCCCGGTAGCGTCGATGACGACGGCATTGTTGGGGGGCTCGATCTCGCCCTCGCCGACCTCGACGATGCGTCCGTCTTCGAGCGCCACCCATCCGGTGTCGTAGACGGGGCCTGCGGCCGTGAAGACGGTGCCTCCGACAATGAAGGTGAGCGGCGTGTCGACCACGCGCTCGCTGTCTACATTTTCTGCAGCCCCCCGCGCCTCGCAAATCGCCGGAGGTGGCGTGTCCTCCGATACTTGCGCGCCTCCGCAGGCGGTCACAAGAGAGGACAGCAAGGCCCAACGGACAGCAGTCAATGAGCGCATCAGAACAGAACCGGGCAAGCGTGGCGAAGCGAGGCGAACTCCGCTATCATGGCGAAATTGAACCTTGCCGTCGACCACGACGTCACCGCCGCCAGAATTGAGGCTATTCATGAACCGCTCTACATTCCTTCTCCGTTTCGCCACCACGCTCGCGAGCTCGGCATTGCTACTCTCCGCGTCTGGCTGTGGAGACGACGCGGAAGACGCCCCCGAATCCGATGTGCAGACGGCAGATGCTGGCGATGACGCGACGATGGTTGACGACGCGGCGATGGACGATACGGCGATAGACGACACGACTATGGACGACACGACCATGGACGACACCACCATGGACGATACCACCATGGACGATACTGGCCAGAGCGACGTTGAGATCGACACGACGCCTCCAGAAGGCTGCGACACCTACGTGGTCGCCGGCGACTCTGGGGATGACCATGAGCGTGTGCAGGAAGCGCTCATCGAGATCAGCGAGGGCGAGACGCTCTGCTTCTCGAGCGGCACCTTCATGTTCAATACGCAGCTCTCCCTCGCTGCCGATGGCGTCACGATTCGCGGGGCGGGCCTTGACGCCACGCGTCTCGACTTCAGCACCCAAGACTCCGGCGGCAACGGCATTCGCATCACGGGTGACGGCGTTACGTTTGAGGATCTTGAGGTCTTCGACACACCGGGCGACGGCATCCGCGCTGACGATGTCGACGACATCACCTTCCGCCGCATCTCGGTGCTGTGGCCTGGCGAGATGGACCGTACCAGCGGCGCCTACGGCCTCTACCCGGTCGGTTGTACGAACGTGCTCATCGAAGACTCGGTGGTCGTCGGCGCTCGCGACGCAGGCATCTACGTCGGTCAGTCAAACAACATCATCGTGCGCCGCAACGAGGCGTTCGGAAACGTCGCGGGTATCGAGATCGAGAACTCGAACGACGCTGACGTCTACGAGAACCACGCGCACAACAACACCGCCGGCATCCTGATCTTCAATCTGCCTGGGTTGGCTCAGTATGGCTCGCGCGCGAAGATTCACAACAACCTCATCGAGGAAAACAACCTCGTGAACTTCGGCGTCGAAGGGACCGTCGTTGCGTCTGTTCCAGGCGGTACAGGGCTGCTCATTCTCGCCTGTGACGAAAACGAAATCCACGACAACATCTTCCGCAACAACAACAGCTTCGGTGCGTTGTTCTTCACGTATCTACCCGGCCTCTTTGGGTCGTACAGCGACGAGAACTTCGATGTGCACTCCGAGGGCAACTGGCTGCACAACAACACCTTCGAGAACAACGGCAGCGATGCCTTCGGCACCCTGCACGCCGTAGCCGGACAGTTCATCCCGGACCCGACTCCGGAGATCGTGCTCGATGGCTGCCTAAGCCAGCGACAGATCGACGGCGACGTGGCCGCGATCAACTGCCAGTCCGACAACGGCGACATCTCGTACCTGTCCCTCGACTTCTGCAACAACTTCGCAGACGTCTCGCAGGACATCGAGGCAGCGACGTGCACGCAAACCTCTCTCCCCGCCATCGAGCTCTAGCCCTTGTTTTTTCTCTCTGTTTGTAAGCGCTCTGCCCAACGCCTCTGGCCGCTCCTCGCGGTCGGGGCGATAGCCGCCTGTGGCGGTAACACCGATGAGAGCACACTCGACACCGCGGCGCAGCCCGACATCGCGCAAGACGCCGGACTGGACGCTGTGCCAGAGGACATCGCCACTGAACTAAGCGAAGACGCAGGCGATGATGACGCGGACGACGACGACGGACGAGACGACACAGGCAGCGGCGACACAGGCAGCGACGACGGACGAGACGACACAGGCAGCGACGATGGAGAGGGCGACACAAGCCAGCCCGACATCACCGAAGAGGTCGGCGAGCCCGAGCCGACGTGGCCTAGTTTCGCCCTAGAAGACCTGCCCTTCGACACCCTCGACGAGTACGGCTTCTTCGTCGGCGAACTTGGCGAACAGACGCTCGCGCCAGGCGTTCTCCCCTACTCCCCGGTCTCGCCGCTCTGGGCCGACCACGCGGGTAAGGGCCGGTACGTGTTTGTTCCCGAAGGGGCACACATCACCTTCGAGCAGTCCGCGGACGACGAAGGCTCTGAGCCTGGTGAAGCGTGGCAGTATCCGCTCGGCGCCGTCATCATTAAGACCTTCTATCTTGACCTTGATCGGAGCGACACCCAAGCCGGCGAAGCGCGCATCATAGAGACGCGCTTGATGATTCAAGAAGACGACGGTTGGTCGATGCACACCTACGTGTGGAACGACGAGCAGAACGCAGCAGAGCGTAAAGTCGCGGGCTCGCGGGTCATGGTCGACGTGATCGACGCAGACGGCGAGCCCTTCGAGCAGCTCTACTTCGTGCCGAACACCAATGAGTGCTCGTCATGCCACGAACGCAGCGACGTGCAGCACACGCTTGGCTTGGTTGCCTACCAACTCGACTACGATATCGACGTCGAGGGAGAGAGCGTCAACCAACTCCAGTGGCTGGCCGACCAAGGGTTGTTTGGCCCAGATGCTGTGGTCGAGGCGGGCACGTATACTCCGCTCTCGAGCCCAACAGACGACGACATATCGATTCACGACCGCGCGCGGTCTTACTTGCACGCGAACTGTGCGCACTGCCACCGCGAAGGTGGAGGCGGTGGGCGAACGGGGCTGGACCTGCGCTTCTTTGAAGAAGACCCGGCCCGCTACGGAGTATGTAAAGCGCCCATCGCAGCGGGTGTTGGCGCAGGCGGACGAGCGTACGATATCTGGCCCGGCGAGCCGGACCTGAGCATTCTACCCTATCGCATGGCGACACCCGATCCGGAGATTCGCATGCCGGAGCTCGCCACCGTTCTAATCGACGACTTCGGCGTGGACCTCATCACCGAGTGGATCCTCTCCATGGACGGCGAGGACTGCGAGTAGCGACTCTAAGCCGCCACGGTCCATCCTCGAAAACCGAAGCTCTGTGTGCGACGCGCCTCCCAGCTCAACCCGCCTCTGGTGCGGGCAGATGCGCCTTTGCTGGGGCCTGATTCAGCAGCGCGCGCACGTACCCAAGCAACGCCTCCGCGGAGTAGGGTTTGCTGAGGGAGTGGCATATCTTGTCATCGGCAAATTCCGCAGGACGATCCAGCGCGGAGTACCCGCTGCAGAAGAGTACTGGCATCGAGGGATGCGTGGCTCGGATTCCGCGAGCCATCGCATAGCCCCCCATCCGCGGCATGACGACATCCGACACGACGAGCCGAATCCCCTCGTGTCTTTCAAGCACCGCCAAGCCTTGCTCCCCGTCTTCTGCGGTAAGCACCGTGTAACCGGCACGCTGGAGCACCGTCTGGGCGACTCGTCGCACGACCGCGTCGTCTTCCACCACTAACAAAGTCTCGATACCACCGCTCAAATCGATGGCAAGATCGAGGCTGTCGAGGACCGCTGGGCCTGCGCGTAGCGTCAGCGTGACCGTTGTGCCGAGGCCGATCGAACTCTCGATCGCTAAGCCGCCTCCGACGCGGTCCACGAAGGTTTGTGCCATCGCCAACCCAAGTCCGGTCCCGGCCCCAGCACTCTTTGTCGTGAAGAATGGCTCGCGCGCACGGGCGAGATCAGCCGGACTCATGCCCGTGCCGCTGTCGCGCACGAGGATCTCTATGTGGCCACCGGCACCATCGACGAGGGGGCGAGACCGCGCAGAGATCGCGATATGTCCGCCGCCGGGCATCGCGTCAGCAGCGTTCTGGATCAGGTTGAGGAGCGCCTGATCGAGCATGACAGCCTCGACCGTCGCCGTCGTCAGTTCACTGTCGACGTAAAGCGAAATCACAGACGACTCCGGCACCAATCGGCGAGCCATCGAGATGACGCGTGGCAGCGCATCCTGCAAGTCGACGCCACTCAGAACCGGGCGCCGGTCGCGCGCGAAGAGCAACAGCTGCGCCGTCAGCTGTGATGCCCGCTCAACTGCGTAGTTGAAGGAGCGTGCCATTTCAGCGAGCTCAACGTCATCGTCCGGAATCGCCCGCGACACGAAGTAGGCAAACCCATGCATGACGACCAACAGATTGTTAAAGTCATGTGCGATGCCGCCGGCCATCGTGCCAAGACTCTCCAGGCGCTGCTTCCTCACTAAGCGCTCTTCGACGTCTCTCAAACGAGAGGCCGCTTCGTGGCGAATGACAGCGCTGATCAGCAGGTCTGACCAGCGTCGTGTCGCCGCGAGTAAGTCTTCGCAAAACGGAACCGGCGTACCTGACACGCTAAAGGTGACGTAGCCCGCAATCTCTCCGTCGAAGTGGGCGGGTACGGCGATGTACCCGCCACCGCCCGGTATTTCGGCGGCACCAAGTGCCAAGAGCTCAACGAATTCGTGGTAGGAGTCACATCCCCACCACGCGTAGTGGCCCTCCGCGATTCGCGGGAGACTGACGGGAAAGGCCTCTTCATAGATCTCCGCGCCTTCATAGTGCGCCTCACCATCCGTCGCAGCCGACCAAATCCCCCTGCCCAGCAAGCCCCTCTCCGTGCGTTCGACGCGGACGACCGACGCCCGACACGACCCAAAGAAGGCCATCGCAAGCTCTAGCGAATCGCGCGCGACGTCGGAGAGAGCACGATCCGAAGCGCGCATCAGCTTCGGAGCAGCCCTCAACGTAAGCGCGTCTAAGACGGCTGGAGAGAATCGCATGTGGTCTCAGAGGTAAGTAAGTTCAGCCTCTTGATTACGTCCTCAGCCTACATCAAGCCTTGGCGATCGCTCAAGGCTCCTTGCC
>JBLFZA010000125.1:0-12288 GCA_047610025.1 Bradymonadia bacterium
TGGCTATCTGAGGGTCGTCGGCAAAGGCAACAAAGAGCGCATCGTCCCGATGGGCGCACAAGCCCGAGACGCTATTGCGGAGTTCATGAACGGCCCCCGCACCAGGCTCCTTAACCGTGCGAAGCGTAACGCCTCACCCGCGCTCTTTGTGACCGCTCGAGGCAAGGCGATGACGCGCCAGGGGTTCTGGAAGAACCTGAAACGATACGCGCTCGTTGCTGGCGTCGATCAGACGCTCTCCCCGCACAAGCTTCGGCACTCGTTCGCGACTCACCTGCTAGCGCGTGGAGCCGATCTGCGTTCTCTGCAGGCGATGCTAGGCCACGCCAGCGTCTCCACCACGCAAATCTACACGCACGTGAGCCGGGAGCGGCTGAAGACGATTCACGCCAAGCATCACCCCCGCGGCTAGAATTCACCCGCGCGCCGCGACTCCGCCGGTGGTATAGCGTGCGAATGCTCGAACTCGGCGAACAAAACCTGAAGATCAACATCGAGGGCTTCGACGGCCCTCTCGACTTGTTGCTTCAGCTGATACGAAAGCACGAGCTGGACATCCTCGACATCCCGATCTCGTTCATTACGGAGGAGTACCTCAAGTACCTCGACGCGATGCAGCACCTCGATCTCGCTGTCGCCGGAGAGTACCTCGTGATGGCGGCTACGCTGCTGCACATTAAGAGCAAGATGCTCCTGCCTCGACGCGAGGAGGAAGAGGACGAAGACGGTGAGGATGGGGGCGATCCCCGCGAGCTGCTGGTGTGGCGCCTGCTCGAGTATCAGCGCTATCGAGACGCTGCTGAATTTCTCGCCGATCAAGACAGAGAAGGCCGAGACGTCTTTCGCCGACCGTCGCGAGCGGACCTGTACCGCGACGAGTCCCCGGAGCCCGACTTACTGCCCGTCGACCTCTTTCAGCTGCTGGACGCTTTCCAGAAACTGATGGCTGAGCGGCCCCCCGAAGCTGTGCATGAAGTGACGCGGGAAGAGATGAGCCTCCGGGAGACCATCGGGCACATCGCCGACTTTCTGCGAGAGAGGCCGCGGGTGACGCTTTTGGAACTCTTGTACGTGCACGGCAGCAGCCCAACGCGTGCGCAGGTCGTCGTCACATTCTTGGCATTGCTCGAAATGGCCAGATTTCGTCTTGTGAAGCTGCTTCAGACTCGGCTATCGAGCAGGGATCTTATCATAGAGCGCGCCGTCATTGACTATGACGAGGTCGCGCAGCGCCTTGAGGGCATCGACGAGCTGTGACGAACGACCCTGACATTCCGGACCACCTACGCGCCGCTATCGAGGCGATTCTGCTCGCCGCGGACTCGCCCGTATCGGCCGAAGATGTGCGCGAGACGGTACAGCGTGTGGATGGAACGCCTATCGCGCCCGGTTGGATAGAGGCGTCGCTCTCGCATCTCCAGTCGGACATGGACGAGCGCGCGGGCGGCTTTCGCTTGGTCGAAGTCGGCGGCGGCTGGGAGTTTCGCACACGGGCTTCGCTGTCAGCGTACGTTCACGAGATGTATCAGCGGCCTGCGACGAAACTCTCGCGCGCCGCGCTCGAGGTGCTCGCGGTTGTGGCCTATCGGCAGCCCTGCACCCGCGCAGATATCGAGGAGATTCGTGGCGTCGACTGCTCGCGAACGTTGCGCGCGCTTTTGGACAAGTCCTTGCTGCGAATCCTAGGCAAAACCGACGACGTCGGACGCCCGATGCTCTACGGCACGAGCCCCGAATTCCTAACCTTCTTCGGGCTCACCAGCTTGACCGAGCTTCCCACATTGCGTGAGTACACCGAACTCACGCAGGAACACATGGTGAAGGTCCAGGCCCTTGAGGAGACCTTGCAGGCTAACCTCGGCGATATGTCGGCGGCGACGGACGAAGACGTTCTCGTGCTGGATGCCATCCCACCCGTCGGCACGTCCACCGCAGAGCCTTCCGAGCCTGAGCCTGAGCCTCAGCCCGATGAGAGCAGCGAATCTGAGCATAGCGCGGAGCCCCAAAGGGACGCATGCACGCCAGACCCACTTCAAGACGTGGCCCCTGAAGCCACAATGGCGAGCGCTGACAGCGCACAGCCACCCAATGATTCGTTCGACGCCCCGGGCGCCCGGACTTCCCCCAGTGACGAACGAGAGCCCGATGAGCCGTGAACGACTTCAAAAGTATCTAGCCCGAGCCGGCGTGGCATCGCGTCGCGCCAGCGAGCGACTGATTCGGCAGGGCCTCGTGAAGGTGAACGGCAAGATCGTCACCGAGTTGGGTACTCAGATTGACCCAATCGAGGACCGCGTCGAGTTCGAAGACCGTCAAATCACGGTCGACGCGCGCTTCGCGTATCTGATGGTGAACAAGCCTCAGAAGGTCATCAGCGCGGTGACGGACCCCGAGGGCCGGGACGTGATCAATAACTACGTGCCGGCGGCGTATGGGCGCGTTTACCCGGTTGGCCGACTGGACTGGGACTCCGAGGGGGCGATACTCCTGACGAACGATGGGGATCTGACCAACCTGCTCACTCATCCGAAGAACGAGGTGAAGAAGACGTACCTCGCCAAAGTGCGCGGAATGGTGCGCGATGATGATCCGAGCATCATCAAGATCCGCAACGGGGTCCGCCTGAACGACGGATTCCAAACCGCGCCCGCCGAAGTTGTTCGCGACGGCGACACGGGTCAGCACACGTGGTTCGTCGTGGTCATTCACGAGGGACAGAACCGCCAGATCCGTCGTATGTTCGAGGCGGTCGGTATGACTGTACTCCGCCTTCGGCGCATCGCGTTCGGCCCGGTCTTGCTCGCGGATCTGTCGCCGGGAGATTACCGACGGCTCACGGATATCGAGGTGGAAGAGTTGTACGAGGCGGCGGGCGGAAAGCGCCCTGTCCTCTCAACGAGCCGCGGCATGCTCAGCACCAAGCACCGGGACGGTAAATCAGCGTCCATGAAAGCAGGTCGGCGTCTCGGCGCCGCGCACGACGCGGGGTCCCCGAGTCGGAGCTCCAGCGAGGAAGTGCCGGCAGATACGCCGATGGCATCGACGCAACCGAAGAAGCGGCGCTCTGGCGGTGACCAGAAGAAGCGCGATGCGCGTCCAGTCCCACGGGGTCGTGCCGCAGCGCGAGCCAACAAGTCGGCACGCAAGCCGGGCGCTGCGGCGTCGAGCGAGCCTCGGACAGGTGGGCGCGACAAGAGAAAGGAGCGCGCAGACGCCTCAAAAGCGCGGCAGCCGAGCCGCGGCTCGGGGCGCCCGAGCAAAAAACGACGATAAAACTTCGCGGCGCATTGGTCGCTTGACACCTCTCTGGCACGCCTTTATGGTCTGCCGCCCGAGGACGGAGACGCCCCCGGAAATGTCGCGGAGTAGAGCAGTCAGGTAGCTCGTCGGGCTCATAACCCGAAGGTCGTTGGTTCAAATCCAACCTCCGCAACTTGAGAGAAATCTCACCGGTCCGAAAACATGATTATCGCGGAGTAGAGCAGTCAGGTAGCTCGTCGGGCTCATAACCCGAAGGTCGTTGGTTCAAATCCAACCTCCGCAACTCGAAGCGGCCGCCCAATGGGTGGCCGCTTTGGGTTTTTGCACCGATCGATGCTCACTCCCGTCGCTAGGCCATCAGTCGCTACAGTTACCGAACCACGCGGTCCCGTGACGCTAGAACGTCGTGGCCATCGCCGGAGCAACACCGTCCTGTTCAGTCGGCCAGATGGCGAATCGTTGGGTTCCGCACCGCGAGCTCCGGATAGCCCCGTCGTTGCACGCGCGAAGGCGAGCGTGTTCGGCTCGCACGCACTCCTCGACGATCGCGGCCTGCCCGGCTTGATCCACCCACGTCGTCGCGATGGCTCTCGCTTCCCCGCTCGGCGGGCATTGAATTCGGTGTAAGCAACGTCCGCTTCAACGACTTTGGCGATGAGTGACAGGGCCGATGCGTCGCACGCGCCCCGCAGGGTCGCGTGTCCGGATGCGGGATGCCGGTTCCACCCTCGGTGTCGCTTGCGCTTTCTCGCCCAAGTCGCAAACTATTGCGCACTCAAATCCCCTCGATCTGTAAGCCATGACCGATCTTCGCCCTGATCTGCGCCCGACTTCTGAAGTGTTCAACCAGGTCGAGACGTGGCGAGACGTGAATCTCGCCACTTGTGACGCGGCGCTGCACGACGCGGTCCGACGGTACAACGCGCCGGTCTCGCCGGCTGCACTGGAGGAGCTTGGCGCGACGCTCGGAAGCCATCGTTCGATGTCACATGCGGACGCGGCGAACGTACATGTCCCTGTGCTGCATGCGTTCGACGGACAGGGTCGGCGCCAGGACATTGTTGAGTACCACCCCGGATACCACGCGCTGCTTAGCGATGCGCTTGAGCAAGACGTGCATCATAGCCCTTGGCGAGCAGGAGCCGCCGCAGGGGAGCATGTCGCACGTGCTGCACGCATGTACCTTCGCCACCAAGTAGAGCAAGGCACCAGCTGCCCCATCACGATGACCTTCGCAGCCGTGCCCAGCATTCGACTGAATCAGACGCTCGCTTCGGAGTGGGTGCCGCGTATCGCACAGCAGAGCTACGATGCCGGTGTCGCGTCCGCCGATGCGAAGACGAGCTGCCTCATCGGGATGGCAATGACCGAGCGCCAGGGCGGCTCCGACGTGCGCGCGAACACCACGCGAGCCCTGCCCAGCGGTGAAGACGATAGCGCCTACGTCTTAGACGGGCATAAGTGGTTCTGCTCTGCACCGATGAGCGATGGGTTTCTGACGCTCGCCCAGGCCGCCGGCGGTCTCAGCTGCTTCCTTGTTCCGCAGTTTCGGCCTGACGGCACACGCAATGGCCTCCAGTTTGATCGCCTCAAGGACAAGCTAGGCAATCGCTCGAACGCCTCCGCTGAGCTTCGCTTCGTAGCCGCCTACGGCGCGCGAATCGGAGAGGAGGGACGGGGTGTCGCTAGCATCCTCGAGATGGTGCGTCACACTCGCCTCGACTGTGCGATCGGTGGCTCGGCGCTGATTCGGCGCTGTGTAAGCGAGGCGCTGAACCACTGCGAGCAGCGGAGCGTTTTTGGTAAGCGACTCAGCGTTCAGAAGCTGATGCGCAACGTGCTCACCGACCTCTGCCTCGAGGCCGAAGCCGCGACCGCGCTTTCCTTGCGACTGGCACATAGCTTCGCGACAAATGGGGACAGCGCGCAAGAAGCGGCGCTTTGTCGACTGCTCACCCCGGTCTCGAAGTTTTGGGTGACCCGGCGTGAAAGCGTGGTCGCTCGTGAGGCGATGGAGTGCCTCGGCGGAAACGGCTTCGTCGAGACATCTCCGCTGCCGCGGCTGTACCGGGAGTCACCGCTCAACTCCATCTGGGAAGGAGCCGGCAACGTTCAGTGTCTCGATGTGATGCGTGCGCTTCACCGCGACGCGACGGTTCGAGATGCGTTCGCTGCGTTCACCGAGGGCGCGCTTGGCGCGTACGGCAGTTTCGACGCTGCGAGAGATCGCGTGCTCGCTTGGATGCGCCCTGATGGGTTCTCGGAGACGGAGGCGCGTCAGGTTGTGGAGCTCTGCGCGCTAGTCTCGCAGGCGGCGTTGCTGCAGACCGGCGAGAGCTCCGAAGTCGCTGACGCCTTCATCCGCAGCCGTCTGGGAGCCGAGGGTGGTCGCTCCCTGGGCACGCTGCCCGTCGCGGTCGACCACCTCGGAATCCTTGGTCGCTCGATCAGCCTCTAGCGAGGCTAGGATCGCCAGTTGTCGACGTATGCCGCTGGTCGCTCGTATCCGACAACCTCCAGCACCTCGATGGCCGCCTCATATCTCCCAAACGGTGGCATGATGTACGCGCCACGCACACGGTCACGCACCGCGCTCAGCATTTCCTGCGCGATGACAACGCCTTCGCGCCGAGCGGCCGGGCCCTGGCCTGCATCGGTGATGCGGTCACGGATGTGCTGCGGAATCTGCATGCCAGGTACCTCGTTGTGGAGGAACTCCGCGTTACGAGCGCTTGCGAGCGGCATCAGCCCGACCAACACGGGACGCTCGAACCCCTTGATGTCCTCCAAGAAGCGCTCGAGCACCGCGGGATCATAGACGGGTTGCGTCATGATGAAGTCGGCCCCCGCCGCCACCTTCTCTTCCAGTCGGCGCAGCTCGCGGTCATAATCCAGCGCTGCGGGCTCGGCTCCGCAGGCGATGACGAAGTTTGTTTGTCCACCAAGCGACCGCCCAGCGAGGTTCACACCTCGGTTGAAGTTGTCGACCATGCGAATCCCCCCGATAGAGTCGAGGTCGAACACAGCGGTCGCGTCCGGGTAGTCGCCCATCTTTGGCGGGTCGCCCGTAATGACGACCATGTTGCGCAGCCCGAGGGCGTCGTAGCCAAGCACATCGGACTGCAGCCCCAGCAGGTTTCGGTCTCGCATGCAGACGTGCACGATCGCGTCCATTCCGACGTGCTCGCGCACCTTGAGCGCGAGACTCCAGTTCGACATGCGCACGCTGGCGCGAGGGCCATCCGCGATGTTGATGACGTCGACCCCTGCTGCTTTTAGCAGCTCCGCGCCGCGGATAGCCTTCGCCGGGTCGAGTCCTGTTGGTGGGTTCACCTCGACCGAGACGACGAAGCCCTCATCCCCTGCGATCTTCGCGGCGAGCGACGAGCGGTTGCCGAATGGCGTGGGGTCGAGCGCTACACCAATCTCCTCGGTGATGTGGCGGCTCGACGGGAGAGCGGCGGCGCTCACGCGCCCCCCCGACATCATGCGCTTAGCCCCAGCCATGCTGCGGATGTGCTCGGGTGCGGTGCCACAGCATCCGCCGACCATAGAGACGCCGAGCTTGAATAGGCGTCGGGCCGAGACTGCGAAGTACTCGGGCGTCGCCATGTAGATCATTCGCCCATCGACGGGCTTCGGGTATCCGGCGTTCGGGATGATCGACACCGGCACACCGTGGCGGACGAGTTTCTCCGCGATGGCGTACAACTCCATCGGGCCGTCTGCGCAGTTCGCTCCGATGACGTCAGCTCCGCCGGACTTGAGGCGCCGCGCGACTTCATCAGCGCCCGCGCCATCTCCGGTGGCGGCGGTACCCGTAAACGCTGCTTGGGCGATCAAGCACCCATCGAAGAGCGGCCTCACGACACGAAGCGCCACCTCCAGCTCGCTCAGATAGCTGAAGGTCTCCAAGATCAGCACATCCACACCAGCGTCCACCAAGACGCGGGCTTGGTCGGCGAAAACGGACTCGAGGTCGAGCTGATTAGCCTTCGAGAGCGACGGCCATTTCGCCCCAGTCGGACCGATAGCTCCCCCGACCCAGGCGGTATCCCCGGCGACTCGCCGAGCGATCTCTACCGCGGCTCGGTTGATCTCGTCGTGTTTCTCTTCGAGACCTACCCGACGCAGCTTTCGACGGTTGGCGGCAAAAGTGTTCGTCTCCAGCAGGTCGGCACCTGCATCGAGATACTCTCGGTGCACGGCCTCCACGAGGCGGGGATCGGAGAGGTTGACGCCCTCAAAGGGCTTGTTGATGAATTGGCCGCGCTGGTACAACTCTGTGCCCATCGCGCCATCAACGACGATTGGGCCCTCAGCGAGTCGCTGCGCAAACGATAGCTTCGTCACAGGTTTGGGCTTCCGCTACGAGGAGATGTACTTCTCGCGCCGGATGTTCCGCGGAGAGAAGCCTAGTTCTTTCAAATGGGCGACAGCGTCATCCACCATCTGGGGGTTTCCGCAGAGGTATACGATGTCGCCGCCGGGGTCGGGCTCCCAGGCCTTAAGCGCCTCAGTGACGTAGCCCGTCTCGGCGTCGGTCTCGTTGGGCAGCGAAGCCTCTCGACTGTAACACGCGCGGAAGCGCGCCCCGTCGACGCGCTCAGCGAAGGCGCGAAAGTCCGCGCCAAACAAGAGCTCCGCCGGGCGCCGTACCCCGAGCAAGACATCAACGGTCATCCCGTGCTCGGCCATGCGCTCTTCGAGGATCGGCAACATCGTTCGATACGGCGCGATGCCCGTCCCCGTGCCGACGAAGATGTAGCGCGGTGGGAATTCGTCACGCAGCGTGAAGCGGCCGTAGGGGCCGGTAGCCGCCAGCGAGTCGCCCGGCTCGAGCTTCCAAAGCGCGGCGCACCCTCGGCCGCCCGGCACGAAGGAGATGACAACCTCGATTCCCTCGCCGTGCTCCGCGACCGACGAGAGCGAGTAGCTTCGCTGGAACTCGCCATCATCGTCGTCGTAGTGAAACATGAGGAATTGGCCGGGGACGAAGGGCAATGCCTCACCGTCCGCGCGGGAGAATACGAAGCGCCGCACGTTGGGAACTTCTTCCCTGTACGAGTCCAACTTCAGTTCTAGCCTTGTCTGCGCCATAACGTACTCCTATCGCCGCAACAGACGATTTGCTAAGCGCGGTCGCCTTCACTCAAACCGACTAACGCAGAGGACCCCAATGGCAACGATTTTCTTCGCAGGTGATGGATTCGAACGAGAGGTTGCTGATGGCAGCAAGCTGCAGGACGCCATCGACTCGGCAGGCGCAGCCATCATGTTCGGCTGCCGGGAAGGCAACTGCGCGACCTGTATGATTGTCATTCACGAGGGCGTCGAGAACCTGAACAAGCCGACCGACGAGGAGCAAATGACGCTCCTGCCGGACGAGCTCGCGGATGGCGTTCGCCTCGCTTGCCAGTGCAAGGTAGTCAGCGGCCGCATCTCCATTGAGGCGGCGCCACAGTAGGCAATGGTGCGCCCGCCACCCCTGCCGTGCTGCACTACCGGCGGTCCGGCACGAGACGGGGGGCAGGCATCGTGCCCTTAAGACTCTGGAGAATCTTGGTGCACGGTCACCAAGCCTGCGCTCTTGCTGACGAGGGCGCGCGCTTCGTCTGTGGTCTCGGCATACGCGATCGCGACCGCCATCCGGCGCCCTGGACGTGTGGTGGGTTTGCCGAAGAGTCGAATCTTGATTCGTGGATCGAAGAGCGCGTCTTCCACGCCTTCGAATTGGGGATTTGTACCCTCAACGGTGGCGAGGACGACCGCGGAGGCTCCTGGGCTGCGCAGACGAATCTCGCCTATGGGTAGGCCGAGAATCGCTCGAACGTGCAATTCGAATTCGCTCATATCCTGCGTCGCGATCGTCACGAGGCCGGTATCATGTGGGCGGGGGCTCACCTCGCTAAAGATGACCTTGTCCCCCTTAATGAAGAACTCGACTCCGAAGAGGCCACGTCCACCGAGGGCGGTGGTGATTGCGTCGGCCTGTCGCTGTGCCTCGCTGAGGGCGGCGGCAGAGAGTCGCTCCGGCTGCCAAGACTCTTGGTAGTCTCCTCCCTCTTGCCGATGGCCGACCGCCGGGCAGAAGAGCGTCCCTTCGTTCTTCGTACGAACCGTCAGCAGCGTAATCTCCGTCTCGAAGTGCACGAAGCCCTCGACGATGACGCGCGCCGAGGCGCCCCGTGACCCCTCAAGCGCAATGCGCCAACACTCCGGGATCTCGGCTGCGCTCTTCGCGACGCTCTGGCCCTTGCCGGAGCTGGACATCACCGGCTTCACCACGCAAGGAAAGCCAACACTCTCCGCGCCAGTCTGCAGTTCCGTAAGAGACTCTGCGAATGCGTATGGCGAGGTGGGCAGCCCCAGCGTCTCAGCCGCGAGCACTCGAATACCCTCGCGGTCCATCGTAAGCTGAGTTGCCCGTGCGGTGGGGATGACGTTCCAACCGTCGGACTCAAGATTCGCAAGCTCCGCCGTCGCGATCGCCTCGATCTCCGGGACGATAAAGTCGGGCTTCTCGAGCTCAACGATGCGACGGACCTCCGCGGCGTCCTGCATGTTGAACACGTGGCACCGATTGGCGACATGCATCGCCGGGGCGCCGTCGTAGCGGTCACAGGCGATGACCTCGATGCCGTACCGCATCGCTTCGATAGCGACCTCTTTGCCGAGCTCGCCCGAACCGAGCAACATCAACCGAGTGGCGTGAGAAGTGAGTGCTGTGCCCAACATTGCGTGCTCCGTGAAGATTAAGGATGCGCGCGCATTAGCAAAGCTCTTGCCGGATAGGAACGCCCTCGACACGCCAGCTCGTGGCCCGCCCTCTCGAAGGCTCCGATATCGGGGTCGCCAGCCGCTCTCTTGCATCCCGGTGACGGAGCATCGGCGCTTACGCATGAGTCAGGACGTTGGCGCCAGACAAGTCTCCGCCCAAGGCTTGCCCACGGTCTGCCTATTGCTCAGCCATGGATCCCTGAAACTGAGAGAGCGTGCGATCTGTCAATTGACCCAATGCCGAACGCGTGACAGTGGGCGCGCAACCCCCGAATTGGAGACGAAATGAGTGATCACAACGACAGCGATATTAGTAGCGAAGAGGTCGAAGATTTCGGCCACATGTCCGAGCAACTCGGCTACCGCGAGTGTGACGTAGAGACCCTCGACGACGCCGACATCGATCTTCACGACGAGGTCCTCGACTACAGCGTTGAGGAGCTCGCCAAGCTCGATGAGACGAACCTGAGCGACCTCGTCAAGTGGGCCGCGGCACAAGCGTGGGCTGACTTCGACGACGACGACAAGTTCCGCCGTCTGACCCTCGAGGTCGTGCGCTCCGCCACACATCACGCAGCGATCGACTATGCCGAGCTCTGCTACGAGCTCGTCAATGACGCCATCCTCGAGGCCGAGTGGGACTTCGCTGAGTCGCTCCTCCCCGAGCTCGGCAAGCTCGCACCGGACGACCCGACGGTCGTCGATCGCATGAGCGCTGTGATGCTCGTGCTCAAGGGCGAGCGAGATGAGGGTCTCGCACGCATGCAGACCATCCTCGAGAGCGCCGGCGACGAAGCAGGCCTCGTGCTCTGCATTGGCGAAGACTTGCTGGCCTGCGGCGAAATCGACCGAGCCAAAGAAGTCATCGACGCCGCAGAAGAGCTCGCGCGTGCCGAGAACGATACCGACATCCTCGTGGATATCGCGACCGCGCGAGAGTTCGTGTTGGAGATCGAGGCCGAAGAAGCAGCGAAGAAGTAGTCGCCGGTGTCCGAACGAGAGTTCGGACACTGACCTGGCTCGTTCGGACGCTCTGCAGTGGGTTCACCCCACGCAGTGCGTCCGGTGCTAGCCGTCGTCGCCGTCAGCGAGCCAACGAGCCAGCGACGCTTCGACGGCCACCAAGCGCTTCTCGGACGAGAGCGCCGCCCACGTGGGCACCGACTCCGCGATACGCCTAGCGAGCCCGGGGCTCGAGTCCTCGGTACGAACCTGCGGCAGTGACGGTCGAGTGAGGACCTCAGCGGGGTTGTCGGTATCACCCATCGGGGTCGTGCCACCACGCCAGGCTGCGCCGAGCCGCTCATCGAGGATGCGGACAAGCTCGCGTGGCGTGAACGGTCGTTGAACGTCGACGGCTTCCTCGCCCACCGACAGCGCCGTCACCCCCTCAGGGGCGTCGGCTGCGAAGGGGCCGTCAACGCTGTGCAAGACGACGGTTGGCTCGCCTTCAAGGTCGTAACCTGCAGCCAGCAGTTGCGCCGCGATGTGCTGGTTCAGCCGGGGAGGCCCTCCTGCGAACGCCACCACCGGCCGCCGACTCACGACCGAATAGCCTTCACGAGGCGGTAACCATGCCGAATATCGCGAGCTGCACCAGCGCTGTTGCCGCTATCGGCTTCGATGAAGGCGTCAATCTTGGCACTCGCATCAGCCGGCAGCGTCGGCGTAACGAGCAGAGCACGGCCGATGTTAAATCGGACTTGCGTGCTGTCATGCGCGAGCCGATCGAGCAGAAGGGTCGACTGATCGAGTCGCGTGGCGATCTGCCAAACGGCACCGGTCCGCGCGTTACCGGACACGTTCTGCGTTGCCATGTTTCGGTTGGGTCCTTCAGGGGTGGCGGCGATCATTGCCGCCAGCGACTCCTCCTCTAAGAGGCTGCTGGTGTCGTCGAGCTTGCTGGCGAAACACGCCGCGTCGTCGCCACACATCTCGGCCATCACGAAGTAGACACGATGGGCGGACATGAACGATGCATCCTCTTGGGCTGCCAGAACGGCCTCATAGCGGGCCATGTCGCCGGGTCGCGCGCCACGACCAAGGAAGTGAAGCGCGTTCGCACGCAGCTCACGAGTGAACGCCGCGCCGCCGCGTGTGACGGATCCCGACGTAGCGCGTTCCCAAAGCAACTCTCGGTCGGCATCTGTGCCGACCTGGCTAAGAGCCTCCTGCACGGATGTGCGGAGCCCGAACTCCGCTCCGTTGGAGAGGGTGAACCACTGCTGGAAGTTGGTCAGCTTCGAG
>JBLFZA010000126.1:0-12244 GCA_047610025.1 Bradymonadia bacterium
AACAGCCCGCATCTCAGCTCCGATCTGCGATTCGAGTTCCCGGAGACGTCAACCGACATCGGAGAGCTTGTCGTGCGCACGGCCGCCGACCCGCCCAGCAGCCTCGACGCGATTGTGATCGATGACAACATCATCACCCTACGAATCCCGTGGAGCCTGATCTTGTTCACCGACCCCACACAACGGGTCGTTCTGGACGATGACCGTACCACGCCTGGGCGTGAGACGACCACGAGCGCCGGGATCGCCGTCGCGGTCGGCATCGATGATGTGTTGGTCGAGACCGAACGCTACACATGGGCCACGTGGGACGCCGCACCGCCAACCACCGAACGCGTCAAGCCCTCCTTCGGCGTCTTTCGTCAGGGCCTTGAGTCACTTCCGGATTGGATCGAGTAGCGCTCCGCGATCGTTATTGGGGTTTTAGGGCTCCTACTCGCAGCGCTCGAGACGCGCAGCCTGCCATCCCGGCCAGCCAGGCGTGCGCACCCGAACCCCGGTGCGCCACTCTTCTAGCGACCGGCAGCTGGCGACGGTCCCGCCCGTGAGGACGTCGACGAAGCGCACGCTGCCGCAGGTGTCCAGCCCCAGACCCGCAACGACCTCGCCTGGGATCTGCCAAGAGACGACCTGGTCTCCGCCGTCGAGCGCGTGTGTTACGATCCACACATCGCCGGCGACGGTCCATTTCAGCTGTCCCAACGAGACCGAGGCTGGCGGCGACGAGATCAGCCAGCGCTGCCCAGGCGAACGGAGCGCTTCGCCCGCCTGGGAAGTGCGCAAGCGAATCGCCTCCGCGTACCCATCGATGAGCCGCTCTTCCGCGTCGCCCCAGTCCTCGGAGAAGCGCCCCGGCATGAAGTGACTCCGGCGAAACGAGAGTCGCTCACGTTCGCCATATTCTTGGCCAGCGAGAATCATGGGGGTGGACCAAACTGCGGCGCCGATGGACCACCACGCGAGGCCCGTCTCCGGCGAGAGACCGGACTCCTGGGTGAGGCGCAGCTCGTCGTGAGTCTCTAGCGACGTCATCACGTTTGCGCGATAGCCATATTGGGATGTCCGGCTGACGACGCTGCGCGCCTGTCCTACGTCCCGAAACCCGCCGCGAGACAACATGCCAAACAGGTACCCCTCCGTGAGCATGTCAGCGACGTCCGCCATGCCATAGGGGTCGTGGAACTCCTCGGCGAGGATCAGCGGCGGCTCTTGGCCGCGAAGCGCCGCATAGTGATTCGTCTTCGCGAGGATGTAGCGCCACGTCTCGGGGCTCAAGCCGCTCACACCGTCAGTCGCGTGGTCGAGACGGAAGCCCCGCACGCCGCGTGATACCCAGTAGTTCATCACACGAAACAGATACTCGCGCACGCGAAGCTGCTCTCTGTCGCCGAGCGGGCCCTCGTGATGAAAAAGGAACTTCACATCGCGCCAGCCGTAGTCGGTGGTGGTGTCGAGCGCGTCGCGCGACGGGGTTCGCTGGTCGCGCGACACATAGAACGAGGGCAGCTGAAACTCGAGGAACTCGGCATCACAATCCCACCCGACCCGCTCGTCGGCGAAGGCCAGCCTCCACGGGCCAAACGCGCGCACGAGCATCTGCCCGTCAAGGACAGGGCAAGCGCTTTGAAGCGCCTGCAGGTCGCTCGCCGCGGCCGGATCCGAGCTGGTGAGCTCCGCGATGCGGACCGGGGTGTCGAGCACCACCGGAGACAGCAGCGCGGCGTCGAAGGTCGCGTCGAAGTCCCAGAGTCCGGCTCTGGAGAGGCCAAGATCGAGCTGCTCGGCGACCGTCACGGCCCCCAGCGTGTCGTAGAGCACGTAGTTGTGCCCGACGTGGTTGAACGCCACATCCAGCATAAGATCGAGGCCGCGATTGCCGGCGTCCTCGACGACTCGCTCAAACAGGTCATTACCCCAGCACGGCGCATCGCTCCACTCATCCCGACCGTCAAGGATGCATGCTTCGCTCAAGGTGCCGCGCATATGCATGTAGTCTCGCACCGCGTAGGGCGAACCCAAGTTGTCACAGGGCGCTGGCAAGTCCCAGCGATCGTTGTTTGGGAATGGCGGCATAAGCCAAATGGCGTTCACGCCCACGCGCTCCGCGACATAACGAAGCGACACGGCTTCGCGTGGATCTGCAGTGTCTCGCATTAGGTCGTCGAAGGTACCTAGGCGTATGCTCTCAAGCTCCCGCAGAGTCGCCGCATCGCACTGAGGGCCCGCGGAGGCGTAGCGGATTTCTGGCGCAATCTTCGCTTCACAAGCGTCGCGCTGCTCCGGCGTTCCCGCGGTCGGCGAGCAGGCGTTGACCGAACGCACCTGAAGTTCATAGAGCACTCGCCGTGTCGCGATGGCCGGCGCAGCGTCGTCGGGCAAGCCCGCCTCCCTGCGCATATCCGATAGCGCGAAGGCTGGCACGCACAGGCCGGCGTCGCTATCCACTCCAGCGTCGATAGGCTGTGCAGACTCTACGCCGTCTAGACATGCGCCGAAGCCGAACACACACACCAACATTACCCCGCAAAGTGCCTGCGCGGAGCCAAGGCGCCATCGGGCTGCTCGGGCAGGGTAAAGGGGAATTCGCGGGGGCCGGTACATCTGCGTCGGGTGAAGGTGTGCAGACTCCCCTATGCGAACGAGAGCCCACCGGCGTCAAGTCCGCGACCGCTTCAACGCGGGGGACTACGGCGTCTCGCGCATGAAGCGCAGCATCATAGGAACGTAGACCTGCCAGAACGCCGGTTGTGCGCTCCAGACGTCGTGGCGACGGTGCAGCAACGGCATCCACTTCGAGAGCCAGCGCACGCGGTACGAGCGCGGGAGCTCGTCGAGATTCGAAGCGTCGAACGCCAGATAGAGGCGGTCCGACTCTCCGACCGTCGCAAGCGTGATGGCGGCGTAGCTCGATGCCAGTCCATGCGTCGCAGATTCCAGTGAGTTCTGCGTCATCGCCGGCAGGTTCAGCGTCGCCGCGGTCAACGTGGGCGAGACCGCCTCGACGAGAGCGAACCACCCGAAGTACGGCGCGTCACTGCTCGGAGACCCCAAGCGCTGGCGTCCCTCTGGGGTCGAGCGCAGGAGGGGCACCACCTTGTCGAGCGAATCGGCCGACCAAACGATCAGCGTGCCGTCGCGATGCACCAAGAGCAGCGAGGGCTCGTCGGGCAGCGCGCGATCAGGGTACTGCGCCGCAAACTGGTCGCGAACCCAGGGGGGGACCTCTTGCTCGTTCACGAGAGTGCTGAAGACACGACCGGACCACCCAGACCATCTCACGCCGAGCATTCGCTGTAGCAGCTCGCTCTCTCGCGTTGCGGTCGGCGCACCCAGGCAATTGAACTCCGCGATCACATCTCCGCCTCCCACGACGTGCGCGCCAAGGGCATCGAGGTCAGCGGCATTGTACCCACCAAACAGAAGCGTGCTGTACTCGAGGTGCGGGCGCTGCTGACGCAGATTCTCTTCCTGCAAGTCCGCTTCATAGACGCCGTACGCGTCGGAGAGATAGATCGTATCGTAGGGTTCGAGAGAGATCTCGGAGAGCCGCGTTGGGAGATCGCGGTCCGTCGGCTGATAGCCCACGTAGTCGAACGCGGGTCGCCAGGACCCTTCGAGCATCGGCGGCCTCACCCGGGCATGGTCGAGCACCCACATCAGACCCGAGTGAACTTGATAGTTCTCGTAGGGCACCGTGTAGTTGACGACGACGACACTCCGCGGGCTAGTCGGTTGCCCCCACCACGCGAGGACGCTGCCCCATATCGGGCTCAGCACCAACACCACAATCGCGAGCGCTTTCAGTCGTTTCTTGAGGGTCGCGCTCATGACTTTTTCGCGAAGCCCTTTCGGACCATCGCGCCCCACTGCTTCTGGCCACGCAAGAAGTCCCAGAACCCTCGAACACGCCACCACAGCGTCAGCTGTCGGTAGCCCAGGTTCTCAAGCAGGGCGAACCACACGATGCGCGCGAGCTGACTCCACTTCGGGAAAGCCGCATACGAGAGCTCCTCAAGCACGAGCGTGAGCACGCTCAAGATCACGCCAAAGAACACGCTAACAAGCAGGAACAAGAGCATGAACGGCACGTCGACAATGCCGAGAAAGAAGCTGAGCGTGACAAACACAAGACCGAGCAATTCCAGCACCGGGCCGAGCAGCTCGAAGATGGCAAAGAAGGGGAACACCACCATACCCACGACGCCAAACTTCGGATTGAAGAGCATGGTTCGATGTCGCATAACGGAGTCCATGAGACCCCGCTGCCAGCGGTTCCGCTGCCGGCTCAAGACGCCGAGGTCTTCCGGCACTTCCGTATAACATGCCGAGTCCCACACGAACTCGATGCGGTAGGGGATATCACGTTCGCGGAGGTAGCGGTGCATGCGCACCACAAGCTCCATGTCTTCGCCGACGGTGTCATGCGCGTAGCCGCCGACTTCGATCGCGGTAGAGCGCTTGAACAATCCAAACGCGCCCGAGATGATCAGCGTCCCACCGAGCAAGTTCCATCCGACGCGGCCAAACAAGAACGCGCGCAGGTACTCGACGATCTGAAAGGTCGCGACCGCGCTCGTCGGCAATCCGACCCGTTCCACCTGACCGGCTCGGATATCACACCCGTTCGCGACCCGGATTGTGCCACCACTTGCGACCGTCTTCTCCGGCTGCTCGATAAAGGGCAGCGCAATCTTAAGCAGCGCATCAGGCAGAATCAAAGTGTCTGCGTCAATGCCGCACACGAGTGGATAGCGCGCGACGTTGATGCCGCAGTTAAGCGCGTCTGCCTTCCCGCCGTTCGCTTTGTCGACGAAGATGAGGTTGGGTTCGGTTCGCGACCGATAGAGTGCCCTGACCTCTTGGGTGGCGACTTCGGCCCGGTAGATGGGGTGCACAGGGAAGAGGTCGAAGGCCTCGATCATCGTGCCGATCGTGTCGTCTTTGGAGCCGTCGTTCACGACGACGACCTCGAACTCCGGATATCGCAAACTCAGCAGCGCGCGGACGGAGGCCTCGATGGTGAGTGACTCATTGTAAGCAGGAGCGATAACCGTCACCGGCACCGTGTAGTAACTCGCGAGCGAGTGCGAGAGCTCCCGGTCAATCCGCCGACGGGTGCGCACCATGATGTCGACGAGCGACATCAACAGGAGTATCGAATACCCTCCGTTCAACGCGAGAAAGAACGCGAAGAAGAACAGGTCGATGAGGAAGACAATCCTCTCCACTAGTAGTCCCTCCCCATCGTCAGCGCGCTGTAGGTCGGATCGCTGGTCAGGATGTGTTTCGCCATGTCCCTAGCGAAGGGGTCTTCGGCCGTCGCGACGACATGCTCCAGCGCATGCACACCTGCTGCGGAGAGCGATTTGAGCGCCCAGGCTGCGTTGTAGCGAACCCACCAGTTGCGGTCGCTAATGAGCGCACCAAGCTCCGTCGCGATTCCTGGATCATTGAGCGCGGCCGCAGTTTGTGCCGTCACCGCGCGCACCTGCCACGCGTCATCACGAAGCCCGTAGCGAAGCTCGTCTGTCGTGAGGTCAAGCGAGAGCATTCTAGCGGCTCTGTAGGCGGCGATGCGGACCTCGAGATCTTCTGACTCCAGCGCAAACCGGATGTAAGGGGCAGCGGCGAGGTCTCCTGTTATTCCGAGCACCTCCAACGTCGTCGCGCGCAGCCGAGAGTGCTCCTCCGTGTCCGGCAGCTCGGTCACGATCTCTCGCAATCGCGGCAGTCCTTGTTCCCCGAGGCTGACAAGCACTTCGGCGATCTGCAAACGAGACATATGATCGCGGCGCGAAGCATCGAGCAGGGGCTGGATAAAGTTCTCGTCGTTCGTTCTCGCGAGCCCCCGTGCCGCCGCGAGGCGAACCGGAGGGTGTTTGTCCGCGAGCGCAATCGTCATCTCCGTCGTGCCTTCGCGACCGCCGGTCACCGCGAGCATGCGCATCGCTTCCAGCCGACGCCACCACAACGCGCTGGTCGCATGCTTCTTGGCGTAGTCGACCAGCCCGACTTTTCGGTAGAACAAGCCGATGCGCTCGAATGACTCGCCATCGAGCGACGGGGCATATTGCTCCAGCACTCGGCTGATATCTTCAAAGGTCCACGAGGTAGACGCCGCGACCAACGACTCGACGGTGCGTTCGTGGGCCAGGTACTCAAAGAGGGGCCCGCGCAAGGCAGCGTCGCGCGCGCGCTCGTGGGCCCTCCGCCGATGCGTCGCCGAGCGCAAGAGCACAATCGACGCGATGGCCCCGAAGAGCAGCGAGAGCTGCGCGATGGCCACGCAGATCACCAATCGATAAAGCGGGTCTCCCCACAACCTGCGCCACAACTCGATGAGATCGGCGGTCATCGCGATTCCCCCGACCCGAGACCAGCCGACGCTCGGTAGGGGCTACGCCATCGGAAACGTTGCGTCCATTGCAGACCGAGCGTCTGGCGAACGGGCGCCAGTCGGCGTTGCAAACGCGTCGGATTCAATGGCGCGCTGTACCCATACACGAAGCGGATTGTACTGAGAGGGCGGGCGTCAGCGGCCACCGCGAACAACACGCCGACGCGCATGGGATCTTCGGTGATGGCGAAGGCCAGTCGATCCAGCGGTTCACTCCCAACCTGTCCCCAGAGCTCGACTCGCTGTCGCGCCCGCATATTGTACAACAGCTTGAGGCGCCCGCTCGCGCGCGTCGGGCGCTCGTCACTGAAGAGTATGAAGAGCGTCGACTCGATCGTAAAGCGCCACGGCGACACGGAAAACGAAGGGTAGACCATCGTGACGTTCTCTCGACTGTAGGCCGAATGCCGCATCGAGAGAGACCACGCCGCGCGGCGAATCAGCTCGTGGAACACGCCGGCGTCGGCGTACCATATCGGCGCAAAGTCTGGGTCGATGGTGCCAAGACCTTCGAAGCTCAGAGACACACTGCGGGACACGCGAATACCCAACGGAGAAAACAACGACACGTCGGTAATCGCCGGCTCATAGCTTCGGCGCTGCACCAGAACGCCGCCGCCCAATGTGACGCGGTCGCGAATCTCGCTCGTGAGTGAGAGCGACCCGTTCAACCAAGTGTTGTCTGGTACAAAGGTGATGAGCCCCGCGGCGTCGAAACGCGCGGGCGCGTCCCCCTGCTCTGCTGCGGTGCGGATATCGCGCCGCTGCGAGCTGTCATCACGCATGGGCTGGGTGCGCAGGTACGCGAGCAGCGCATCATCACTCGTCAGCGCGCCATAGGCTTGCAGCAGCTTGCCGTCGATTCGTGGGTCGTCCGGCGCGGCCAGCCGCGCCCGCTCGTAGAATATTGCTGCGGTGCTCGGGTCCCCGGACCACAGGGACACGTCACCTCTGACGATGAGAGCGTCAATGTCCTGCGGCGCGTCCTCGAGGATAGCGTCGAGCGTAAGCGTCGCGAGCGACCAGCGCTCGGCCCAGGCCAGAACACGACCTCGCATCACGCGGAGTTCCGTGTATTGCGGCGCTAACTGCAGCGCCGCACTGAGCACAACCAGTGCCTCATCGTAGCGGCCATCGTACGCGAGCTGGCGGCCCCATGCATAGGCGGCGTCAACATCTCCGGGTGCCTCTTCGTGGCGTCGCTCTAGCTCATTCGGAGTCGGCGCGTCGGCCCCTTCTGGGCCTCCCGTCTCGTCCGGCGTCAACCGCGGTTGAGCACGACGCGGTGGGACTGCTTGATCGAGAGCTGGCGGCAGCGGTTCTGCGACAGGCGACGGCTGCGCCAACGCGGCCTCAGTGCCCGAGAGTAGCACGAGCATGCACATCAACGAACACACTCTGCAGCGCGATTCGACTCCGACCCGCACCCTAGAGTGCGCCCGATCGCAGCAAGATGTTCTTGATGCGGGCCATGACCTCAGGGACGCTGAAAGGCTTGGCGACGAAGTCGGCCGCGCCCAGCTGAAACGCCTTCGCGATGCGCTCTTCGTTCCGTTGAACGGTGAGCATCATCACGGCGATTCGGTTCCCATACTCGGTGTGAATCTTGCGCAACACCGAGTAGCCATCAACGCCTGGCAGGTAGGCTTCCATCACCACCAAGTCTGGCAGCTGACCCGCCCGAGCGGCACGGTCGAGGTACTCAATCGCAGAGAGCCCGTCTCGCGCGTCATCGACGATGAGCCCTTCACGTGCGCAGAAGAAGCGCAGAAGCGTGAGGATGGCGTCGTCGTTGTCCACCAGCAGAACGCGCGGTGCTCGTACCCTAGCGACATCTTCGTCTTCTACCGGCTGAATACATCGGCCAATGGCTCCGGATATCTGCCCGTCCATCGCCTGCAGTAGACGCGTCTCAACGTCCGCCATCACCATGACGGGCGACACCGCGCCCTCGGCGATGCTCGCGGCGATCTGCACGCGAACGCTGGGGTCGACCGAGTCCGCGACGCGCTCGCTCAATGCCATCACCACGCGCGGGTCGGCTCCCGGCAACACGACCGCAATCGTCCGCTCATTGTAGCGCGCGAGAATGTCGCTGCGGCGGAAGGTGGCATCCGCCACCTCTGCGAGGGCCACCAATGTCTGCCGCGGGTAACGTACGCCAACGCCTTCCACGATGTGGATCAGCATGAGCCCGACCAGCTCTCCGCTTCGACGCGAGCGGAGCAGCTCCAGCTCAAGTCGGTCTTCGAGCGCGCTTCGGCTGTACAGGGCGGTAACCGGGTCACGGCCGCCTAGCGCCTGCTCGGCCTCTACCCGACGCAGCATATTGAGCACGCTCAGCACGGCGCTCTCGGCCGAGAACGGACGCACCAGCCAAGTGTCTACCCCGCTGCGAGTCGCGCGGGTGCGGGTATCCTCCGACGTGTCGTTCAGCAGCGCGATGATCGGCAAGGCTGCGTAATTGTCGTCCGTTCGGATCTGCGCCGCGAGGTCTAACCCATCGAAGTGCTTCAGCGACTGCTGAATAAGCAGCACGTCCGGTTGAACCAGCCGTACCGCTTCATGAAACGTGTGCGGCAGCTCGTGGTGTACAGCCTCCAGGCGGCTGTGATTCAGCGCGAGGCCGAGCTGGTTCGCGACGGTCGGATCATCGGAGACGATCAGAACGCGGTAGCGGACATCGGCCTCGATGCGGGCGGGGAGCCGGTCGGTTGACTGGCGCTTGTGCGCGACAACAGCGGCGTCGATCGCCCCGCCGACCCTCGCGTACGCTTCGATATCGGCGTCCTCTCGCGACGGCACCACCAAGAACAGCTTACGCGACTCATCGGCCATGTCTGTCAGCTGCGTGAACCCATAGGTGCCAGCGCTTCCTGTGATTCGTCCGAGCAGCTCGCGCCACGCCGCCGACTTCGCGGGCTCACCCGGCGGCACCCGTTGCTGAAACTCATCAAACTCTCGGCGCAGGCGCTGTAAGTAGTCGCCCTGCATATCGAACATCGCGTCGATACCGGCCTGATCGACCTGTCCCGGAGCATCTGCGATGCCCAGACTGATGAGAGACGAGCGCACGACCGCTAGGCCAGCCGGCCCGTGCAAGAATCGCGCGTGCGGCAGCTTCTCCAGCGCGCCCGCGTAGTCCTCAGGCTCCATCAGGCCGTCGAACCACACGAAGCACCGGGCGGTCGGCTGCAGCCAATCCGCGTCGCCCGTCCACATGTCGGGCGGTCCGATCCCTAGCGCGACGGTGGCGGTTGCTGCCCTCGTCGTCGTCGCGTGCCGGCAGGCTTCGAGCATCGCGCGCACGTCTCCACCGAGCTCGCCTTCCGGGAAGGTAGCGCCAGAGAGCACCAGAACGCTTTCGTTCGCTATCGAGGGCATGGAGCCGAGTGCGGCGGGACAGGGGGTTTTCTACCCCACATCGTAATCCCCCGCGAGAGCCACGTGACAATTTTAATCGTTCAGTGACATCGAGTCTCACGGACCCAGGCAGGGTTCCTTGCGCAACGGCTTTCCGCGACGACGTTTCGCTGCCTAAGCGCTCTCCGACTCTTCTCAGGCCAACATGTCGCTTTTCCCCCCACTGACTCGCGCCACATCGTCCCTAGCCGTCGCGACGATGCTCTCAGCCGCTCCCGCGGCAGCCCAAGACGTCGAGCTTCGTGAGCTGCCAACGACACAGCCGGCCGTCCAAGTGGAGCAAGGAGTCACGCTCACCGACTCGCCGGCTCCCGTGGCCGACGACTTCATCGACATCGCACATGACGCCCTGCCCCTGCTCTGGCACGTCGAAGGCCCCGCAGGTCAAGCCTGGCTGCTCGGCACCGTGCACGTCGGCATCGATTGGGACACTATGGCGCCCAGCGTACACGGCGCCCTCTCCAGCTCGGATATCGTCGCGATTGAGACCGACGTCCGCGCCATCAACCCCTTCGAACTCTTCGCCATGGCGCAAGCCACCGATGACGCACCGGGCGTCGCGTACTACTTCGATGACGCCCAGGTCAGCGCGCTCACCGAGCAGCTCGACGGGCTCATCCCCGGCCCTGCGCTCCACGACCTGCAGCCCTGGTTCATCATGATGATGCAGATGAGCCTCATCGTGCCCAACGGCGAGCTGCCGCTCGACATGGCCGTCGTTCACGCCGGCATCGAGGCCGGCAAAGACCTGCGCTTCCTCGAAGAGTGGCAAACCCAAGTCGGCGCGATCTCCTCCATGCCCGTCGACTACGTCGTCGAAGCCATCACGGAGACCCTCACCAACCCGGACTCGGCAGCCGCCGAGCTACACGGACTCGTCGACGCGTACGCTGCCGGAGACGCCGAGAAACTCGAGTCGCTCGTCATCGATGACGGAGAGCTCGCCGAATGGCCCGACTTCTTCGACGTGCTGCTCTACAACCGCAACGACGCTTGGGTCCCTACCCTGGAGTCCTGGATGCAAGACGGCACCGTCTTCGCCGCAGTCGGCTCCGGACACCTGCTGGGCGACCGGAGCGTGCTCTCGATACTCGAAGACCGCGGCTACACCGTCACCCGCAGCGGGCGCTAAGGGGCAGCGAGCGACCTACTCGCCGTACGCGATGACGAGCGCGGTGATTTGGTAGTTCGGCTCGGTGTGGTTGCTGTCGTTCCACTCACAGCCGTTACCGAGCGCGCATCCGCTGCAGTCCGCTGAGTCGGGGCGGCAGGTGTTTTCGTAGGCTTCGACGTCGTAGTCGAGAGACAAGAAGAGGCCGACGTCGCCTAGGTCGATTGTCCAATCGTGGGTGACCGCGCCAGGGCACCAGCCAGCTCTTGGATACTGGAACGTACCCTGTTGGTTCGGCGCGGAGCTCGTCTCGCAGTCGTCGCGCCACACGTCGCGGCTGTAGTTCACGCCGCCGGCCACGAAGGTGTGCTCACGCGGGCAGAACTCGGCGCAGTTGTCGTTGTTGCCTTGGCCGTGGCCCGTGATGAACGTGCGCAGCGCAGCGGTGCGTGTGCCCTCTGGGAGGTCGACGCCGTTGGACGAAATCTGGTCCGCGACAGGCTGCAGGGGGTCACCGTAGTTGACGCGCTGCATAGACCACACGGGAATCACGCCGAGCACGGTCTTCTCGGGCTCGCCGCCGACGAAGTCGAAGGAGACGTCGACGGACCACCCGTTTCCAAAGCGGCTTCCTGGCCCGACCCACGTATCGATGAACACGCGGAAGTCCACGCGGTCAGCCAAGAGCGGTCGCAGATCCGTCACGTCAATCGTCCACTCGGCGCCCACCGCGTACGGCGTGATGAAGCGCGAAATCTCAATGTACTGCTCGTCATCTGTGTCGATGTCCGTCACCACACCAAACGAGCCTAGGCGGTCCCAGGGGTCGCAGCTCCCGTCTGGGCAGCTCAGCGCGAAGGTCATCTCGATCTGGCTGTAGAGCTCGTCCGCTGAAGGCATCGTCACGCGGTTCTCAACCTCGCGCGCGTTCTGTCCTTCGTCCCACCCCGTCCAAAACACGTGCGCGTCCTCAAGCGCGACGATGGTCTGGTCGGTGCCGAGCAGCACTTCTGGCTCGACGTCCGCCATACCGGAGCCGTCGTCTTCGACCACCGTGTCACCCGTCACGTCGCCCGCGCCCGCATCGGGCTCCGGCTGAGGTGTTCCGGCGTCATCCGAAGAGCACGCGGTGTTGAGCATCAGCGGAGCGGCCAGCAAAAGGGCAGCACGGGTCCAGAGTCGAGAACGCATAGCAGTCGTGGGTCAGAGGAAAGCGCCTCGGCACGCTAGTGAGATTTGGGGGTCGTGCAAAGGGGGGTGCGACCATTACGGCGCGGGGCGGTGGCCCGGGGCACAGTGGGGCGGGCGTGGGC
>JBLFZA010000127.1:0-12216 GCA_047610025.1 Bradymonadia bacterium
GTGCTGACCGACGCCGTGACGGATGCCGAAGAGGATGCCGAAGAGGATGTGCTGCTAGACATCGACGCGGAGGAGGACATCCAAGCCGACGCGCCAGACGTCGAGCAGGACGTCGAGCAGGACGTCGTCGAAGGCTGCGTGCAGGTCAGCATCACGGGCGACTGGGCGATCGAACGGGATGACGACGTGTCGATCGGATACAAGACGACCGTTGCACCTCCTGTTGACGGCGGCTTCCTCGAGCTCACGCTGCTCTTCGAGCGCTACTCCATCGAGCAAGACATCGGCATCTTCGACCTGAGCGAAGGACAAGACGCAAACTATGGCGGGTGCGCGCACTGCGTCGTCATGCGGAGCGCCGCGAACCTCAACGTCTACTACGCCGCCGAAGGCCAGCTCGAAGCACTCGAAGACCCGTACAATCGAAGCTACCGGGCCAACATGACCGGGCTTCGCCTCGTCGAGTCCACCATAAGTCGAGAGACGCGAGAGTCGACGCCGGTGCCGGGCGGAGGCTGCGTCGAGATCGCTGACTTCCAACTCGATGTAGCCTTCGCTGCAAACGGGTGGACGTGTGCGCCGGAGGCCTACAATGATGACGAAACCTGCAACTGCGAGTGCGGCGCCTGGGACCCAGACTGCAACGTCGTCACCGAGTGCCCGCCCTTCGACCCTAGCTGCGAACTGCAAGATGAGCTCCCCCTGGCCGGCTGCGAAGAAGGGCTGACCTGCGAGTTCGACCCCATCTCATTCGCCGGCTCCTGCACGGAGGGGTGCAACTGGGATGCCCGTGAAGGGTGCGCCGAGGGCATCTGCATCTACGAGTTTGGAACCGGCGATGGCCCGATCTGTGTCAGTGACGAAGAGCGCGTCTCCGACGTGGCGATCGGCGACTTCTGCACGGTCAGCGACCTGCAGCAGTTCTGCGCGATCGACGACGGCTTCTCTACCGGCTACTGCGGCCCCGCAAACGTCTGTCGCCCAGTCTGTGCGAGCAATGACGCGTGCAACGAGGCCGGTGAGACCTGCCGCTTCTTCCGCTTTGAAGGCGAGGGCCTCGGATACTGCGGCCCCGAGCCCGGAGACGGTTAGCCGCTCCTTAAGTGAGCTGCTAGCGGTCGCCTAGCGGGTACTCGGCCACGACTGCCGAGCACCTCGCGAGCGGCTAAACGAGGTTGTGGAACACCGTCTGAACGTCGTCGTCGCCCTCAAGCAGCGCGACGAGTTTCATCACGTCTTCCGCTTCCTTGTCTGTGAGCTCGGTCATCGTCACCGGCACGAACTCTGACGACGAAGACACAGGCTCGATGCCTCGCGCCTCGAGCGCGCTTTGCATCGTTCCGAAGTCGTTGAACGCACATCGAATCACGAGCTGGTCGTTACCATCATCGTCGGTTGCTTCGCCAAGCTCCTCAAGACCGTCGTCGATGAGGTCGAGCTCCAGCTCGTCCTGGTCTATCCCCTCCGGCTTTAGTCGGAACACCCCCATGCGGTTGAACAGGTAGCCCACCGTTCCAGTCGTTCCGAGGCTTCCGTCACCCTTCTTAAAGTGGTGCCGAATGCTGGCGATCGTTCGTGTGGGATTGTTCGTCGCGGTCTCCACAAGCAGCGCGATGCCGTGCGGCGCGTAGCCCTCGTAGTAGAGTTCGTCGAAGACCTCGGCTCCCTCTCCGGCGGACCGCTTTATCGCCGCCTCGACCTTGTCCATCGGCATGTTGACGGCGCGCGCGTTCTGAATGACGCGCCGCAAGCTCGGGTTGTTCTCCGGCAGCGGGCCGCCAGCTGCGACGGCGATCGTGATCTGCTTGTTGACGCGCGAGAACGCCTTCGCCATGCGATCATAGCGGGCGAACATCGTGCTCTTTCTTGTCTCGAAAATGCGGCCCATAGATCACCTGTCAGGTTCGGAGTCGTGGCCTCGGTCGATACCCCGAATGAGTGCCGGTTGTGAAGGGCCGAGGCGGTTCCGCACGCGACCCAAAGCTCAAGGCCGCGGCCAAGGTCGCTCTCGGAGGCGCTGTGCACGTGCTCGTTGCTTCCTCTTGTTGCTTCTTCTCGTTGTCGACAGAGTGCCCCATGGAGTGACCTCGTGTGCCGAACTGCGAGCAGACCCTTTCGGATTGGACATCGCGCGGGGCCAGCACATTGGTCAGTCCGGGAGCCGTGGATGCCGCGATGATGTGCGTGTGGTCCATCGCTTTACGATCTCTCAGCGAGCGTGCTCATAGCGCGGCGGCTACAGACGGGGGAGTGTGGCATTGGCTGTGACACTCGGCGGAGAAGAGCAAAGGTCGGCGCATCGCCGAACGGGTCTGGGCATCTTCCCCATCGCGATTACACTCTGTGCCACGGGCACGGCTTTCGCTCGGTCTCGGTCTCGGTCTCGGTCTCTGCCTTTGTCTTTGTCTCACGCCTCACGCCCCCAATTGTTGTCACCCGTGTCTCCGTTCACTCCAGCCCTCGCGTTCTCGGCGCTCGTCGCGTTGTCCTGCGTCTTCTCGGCCTCTGCAGAGGCGCACACGATGCCCGACGACGCGACGCTTTTCTTATCGGATGACGGTGGCAGCATCGGCGCTCTTCTCGTTGTGCGGCTCGGCGCCAACTCGCCCGCTAGCGCGACGGCGACGGCGCTCGACGCGAACGGGAACGGTCGCGTATCCGGCGCAGAGATGCTGCTGGCGAGCGCGATGCTCGCCCAGCAGCTTCCGGCGCTTCCTCGGCTCACGGGCCCCAGCGGCGCTTGGCGTGTGAACAGCATGGAGCTCGCGCGAGTTCAGGACAACGACCGCTCGTGGATGTTGACGATCGTCTACCGCGCCGCGCTTCCCTTGGCGGGGGCAGAGTGCGAGACCTTTGGCGTGATGGGCGTAGATGGCGCCACGGCCGACGTGCAGTGGCAGCTGAGTGAGTCTGCGCTCGGAGTGGCCGGAGACGGGGATTCGCGCGGTCATGCGCACTCCGACGAGCTTCCGGTGGAATGGTGTTTGCGGACCCGGGCGACGCAACGAGCGGTAGGCGATTCGCAATGACTCGCGTATAGCCGGCTCGTGGTGAACCCCGACGAAAAGACTGCGCCCGAAGACGACGCGCACGGCCCCGATACCGACGGGCTAGCTGTCGGCGAAGACTTGTCTGTCGAGCCGAGTCGGGAGCTCGTGGCTGTTCAGAACGTGCCTAAACGAAAAGGCATTCATCCCTTTTGGCTTGCCGTGGGCCGTGGGGCGACCAGCTTCGGCGTCGCGACCGCTCGAGGAGCGAAGTGGACGGCAGCGCTGGCGGCGGAAGCTTACAAAGCTGTCGACCCCGACGTGAGGCGGCACGCGTTCCATGCTCCGCTCGTGGGGATGACGCACTTGACCGGCGCTCCGAAGCCTATCTCGGGCTTGCCGGATGACGGCCACCCCCCCGTGATTTGTGTGCACGGGCTGGTCGGGCACCCCGGCAACTTCGCGGGGCTCCGAGGATATCTGCGCATCATGGGCCGCAGCCGCACCTACGCCATTCCTCAGCCCGCCGGCCGACGAATTCCGGAGCTCGGCGCGGACGTCAGCGATGCGATTCGAAAAGTCTTTGAAGTGAACGACCTCGACGACGACGCACAAGTTGACGTTGTCGCGCATAGCCGCGGCGGGCTGGCTACGCGCTACGCTCTGCTCGACCCCGATATCGCACGACGCGTGCGCCGGTTGATCACACTAGGGACGCCACACCAGGGAACGTTGGCCGCCCGCTACGGCGGCAATGACCAGACCTTGGACCTGCGCCCCGACTCAGAAGTGCTGCGCGGCATCGAAGAGCAGATCCCCTGGCCCGCGCCCCCGTTTCCCGAACTCACGACGCTTGGAAGTGATGCGGACATGCTGCTTCTCCCAGCGACGACCTGCACAGTCCCGGGGGCGACTCATGTCGACCTTCCGGGGCTCACGCACTTGAGCTTCTTATTGCACCCCCGGGCATTCCATCGTGTTTGGAACGCCCTTGATGCCGACGCACCATGCCCCTGATCAACGTCCGAGGTCTCCGCCATTCTTTCGGCGGAGCACCCATCTTCAAAGACGCCCAGCTCACGATTGACGCGGGCGAACGCGTTGGGCTCGTTGGCCGCAACGGCGCCGGCAAGTCCACCCTGCTCAAGGTGATCGCCAAAGAGCTGGCACCCGACGCCGGTACCCTCGATTTCGAGGACGGCTGCCGCGTGGCGCGACTGGAACAAGCGGTGCCGGACGCAATGCCGGGCAGCGTGTTTGAGATCGTGGCCGCCGCGTGGGGGGCTACAGGAGCCGACGCGGCGCTCGTTCGCGCCGGAGGAGAGGCCTCATACGAGGTCCACGACCCGGGCGCTGCTTGGGAGGTTGTGCCCAAAATCGAAGCCCTGCTCTCCAAGCTCTCGCTGGACCCAGATGCGACGTTCGGCACGCTGTCCGGCGGCCTGAAGCGCCGTGTTGTGTTGGCGAACGCGCTGGCTGGGCAGCCCGATCTCTTGTTGCTCGACGAGCCCACTAACCACCTCGATATCGAGGCCGTCACGTGGCTGGAGCAGTTCCTCATTCAATCGCCGCTCGCGATGGTCATCGTGACCCACGATCGTGAATTCCTAGCCCGCGTCGCCAACAGAATCGCAGAGGTCGACCAAGGCGTGCTGCGCAGCTGGGACTGTGACTATCGAACCTTCTTGGTGAGGCGGGACGCGTGGATCGCGGAGCAGGCCAGTGAACTTGCGCGAATGGACAAGCGCATCGCCGAAGAGGACATCTGGTCGCGTAAGAACGTGCAGGCGCGGCGCACGAAGTCCGTCGCCCGTTTGAAGGCGCTCGATGTATTGCGCGAAGAGCGGGCGACCAAGCGCTCGACCCCCAAGACGGCGAAGCTCGAGATCTCCGAAGCGGCGCGGTCAGGCAAGCTCGTGATCGAAGCCGAAGGTGTCTCGTTTACGTGGCCGGATGGCCCGAGCATCGTGCAGAACCTCGACATCGCCGTGCTCCGAGGCGACAAGATCGGCTTCGTCGGCCCGAACGGTGTCGGTAAGACGACACTTATTAAGTTGTTATTGAAGCAGATCGAGCCAGATGCCGGTAAAATCAAGCACGGCACCAAGCTTCAGGCGCTGTATTTCGACCAGCAACGCGACGAGCTCAACCCTGAGCAAACGGTTGTCGATGCCGTCGCTGGCGGGGCCGAACATGTCGAAGTGAATGGGCGACAACGCCACATCATGGGCTACTTGAGGGACTTCCTCTTCGAACCAGAGCGCGCTCGAACACGCGTCGGCCTGCTCTCTGGTGGCGAGCAGAACCGGCTCTTGTTGGCGCGCCAGTTCCTCAAGCCTGCGAACCTTCTCATCCTCGATGAGCCGACCAACGACCTCGACGCCGAGACGCTTGAGCTCTTGGAAGATCGGCTCGCGGACTTCGAGGGCACTGTGTTGGTCGTCAGCCACGATCGCGCATTCCTCAACGCCGTCTGCACCAACACCCTCGCGTTCGAAGATGGCAACGTCCGAGAGTACGTCGGCGGCTACGATGACTGGCAACGCGCACGGGCCCGCGAAGCCAAGGGATCCCCCAAGAAGGCGCGGGATGCAGCGAAGGTGCAGAACACCGTGAAGGCACAGCCGACCGAGCAACCACCGAAGCCCAAGAAGCTCTCGTTCAATCAGAAGCGCGAGCTTGAGGAGCTGCCGGGTCTGCTCGAGACCCTTCACGCAGAGGTCGAGACACTCAGCGACCGGATGAGTGACCCCGACCTCTACGCGGACCTCAAAGAAGCGAAACGCGTGCAGCTGCGCTTCGACGCAGCGCAGGCCGAGCACGAGACCGCGTTCGAGCGTTGGGCCGAGCTGGAAGAGCTGAGGGAAACGCTCGAAAAGTAGGCGCCGCGTGTCGCGAAGTGCGGGCCCGCTCCGAACGGCTCAATAGGAGCAGGGCGGCTCGCACACCAAGGGGAACAAGCTCGCCACGCACGCGTCGCTGTCCGTGCGGTGCATGACGTCGAAGTGCTTTCGCAGCGTGCCATCGTCGTTTCGCGCAAAGAGCTGGCGGAAGTTGTCTGTGCCCAACACGACCGCCGCGATTCGCCCGTTCGTGGCGAATACGCCGAGCACCGGTCCACGAACGGGAAGTTCAACCCCCGCCGGCTGCACGATCGCGCGCTCGAAGTGCTCGCAAAAGAAGTCGCACTCGGAGCCGGGAGCCTGCGACGACTGCGCAGCGCCGTACTGCACATCCAGCGACTCTGCCCCCGCGGGTACTACAAAGAACTCAACGCGACCGGACACCGGTAAGCCAACGAGTTCAGCACGGGCGGAGAATCTCTCACGCCAGCCAGCCGCCCAGTCAGCGACCGGTGACGACGTGTCTGCAAGCACGTCCCACGCCTCTGGTGCCGAGTCCGGGGAGGGTACCCAAGTCGTCGAGGCTGGCACAGCATGAGGCGCCCACGCAAAGGGCGCAATGCGACCCGAACACCCGGAGAGCGGAACCGCGAGCGCGCCGTTCGGGGTGCAACCCGAGCGATTCACCCAGACGGGGTCGCCGAGCCGAGGGACACATCGTCCCTCGGTACTGATGACCGCGATCTCGGGCGTCGCGATGCCGAGCCCTGTGTACGGCAGCGTCGCGCCACGGGAGCTGTCACCATCGAACCACGCCGCCGGAATCAGCGAGCGGTCGAGGTGCTCATGCTCTAGGAGCGCTACGTTCTCGATCTGCAGGTAGACCACCCCACCCTCTTCGATCACGGCGTGGGGAGACGAGGCTTCGAAGACCCACGTAAGCGACGACTCTTCCGGCAGCTCAGCCGGAGGAGGGTCGACCGGCGTCGAGATCCCGGAGGAGGTCGCCTCCGCGGGTGTCGGGTCGGTCGCTGGGGCGTCGCCTCGAGAACACGACGCCACGAGGAAGACCACAATCAAAGATAACGTACGCATGGAGCAAGCTCGGTGTCATCAACCCGCGCTCCGATCCTCTGTCAGTGGACGGCGCGGACTCAGCGTGTTGAAGTCGCTACCGTAGCGCTCACGACACGACCGCCCAAGCACACTGGCCAACCCCATGCACGTTCTCAAGTTCGGTGGTTCGTCGCTCGCAACCGTGGATCGCTTCCAACGTGTTGTGAACATTATCGCCTCGCGCCAAGGCGGCGAGCGCTTGGCCGTCGTGCTTTCTGCCCCTGGCAAGACAACCGACCGCCTGGTCGAAGCGCTTGAGCGTGCGGAGCTTGGCCATGATGTTTCGTCGGAGCTTGATGCGCTGCGTAGCGACCTCGCCGAGCTCCGATCGGGGGTGGCGCATGAGAGCACTGAGACACGCGCACATGCGGTTATCGAGGGCATCCTGGACGAGGTCGACCGCCTCTGCACAGGGGTCGCGCTGCTCCACCACTGCCCCGACCACACCTACGCCTCCGTCATCGCTGCGGGGGAGCGTGTCTCGGTCGCAATCTTGCTAACGGCTCTTCGTGCCGCGGGAGTCGACGCGCAGCACATTGAGCCCCGGGATCGCTTTGCGGCGTCCGGGTCCGCTCGCGAGTCGGTCGTGGATCTCGCTGCGTCGAGACGACGCTTTGAAGAGGCACCGCTTGGAGACGCTCGCGTGTGGGTCATGCCCGGCTTCATCGCCGGCGACCAAGAGGGTCGTCAAGTCGTGCTGGGCCGCAATGGCTCAGACTACTCCGCTGCACTGCTTGCCGCATGCGTTGGCGCCTCGCGCTGTGAAGTCTGGACGGACGTCGACGGCGTCTACGCGTGCGACCCTCGCTTGGTGCCAGCCGCCGCGCTTCTCCGCCATGTGAGCTACGAGGAGGCAATGGAGCTCTCCTACTTCGGCGCCTCGGTGTTGCACCCGAAGACGATCGCACCGCTCGCGAGATTCGAGATCCCCTGCGTCATCAAAAACACACTCGCGCCAGAGTCTGCAGGCACGACGATCGGCACAGCTGAGCCTGGGCACGAGCGCATCGTTACGGGCATCTCAAGCCTCGACAGCCTGACGATGCTCACGCTCGCCGGGCCCGGAATGAAAGGCACCATCGGCATCGCCGGGCGGTTGTTCGTCACGCTCGGGTCAGCGAACGTCTCCGTCGTTCTCATCACCCAGTCATCATCGGAATACAGCATCGGCCTCTGCGTGCACTCAGTGGATGCACGTCGCGCGATGGAGTCGCTCAACGCACACTTTGCGCTCGAGCTGCAGACAAACGCGTTGCATCCGATCGCGATGCAGCGCGGCCTCTCGATCGTCTCTGTTGTTGGCGATGGTATGCGAAAGGCAAGAGGCGTCGCCGCGCGATTCTTCGAGTCCCTTGCGCGCGCCTCCGTCAACGTGGTCGCGATCGCACAGGGCGCATCTGAGCGCTCGATCTCTGCGGTCGTCGAGGAGCGCTCTAGCGCCGTAGCGGTTCAGAGCTGCCACGAGGCGTTCTTCGACACCGACCTCTGTATCAACATCTTCATTCTCGGTGTCGGCAACGTGGGCGCGGAGTTCCTCGCACAGTTGGAACGACAACGTGATTCACTCGCGGCGAGAGGCGCTAAACTGCGGGTCTTAGGAATCTCAAACAGTCGGGTTATGCTCCTCGATGCCGACGGCATTGCCCTCGATAACTGGGCGGAAAGGCTCGCGGGCGCAACGAAGCCGTTTAGCCTAAGAGCCGCGCAAGACGCGCTGGCTGAGAGGCACCGCGTGAACGCGGCCATTGTCGACTGCACCAGCAGTGAAGCGGTCTCGCGCCAGTATCCTGAGTTCCTCTCCGCAGGCTTTCACGTGGTGACTGCCAACAAGAAAGCAAACACGATGTCGATGTCTTTCTATCGGTCTCTGCGGGAGCGAGCCAAGGCTGGACGGCGTCGATTTCTGTACGAGACCAACGTTGGCGCCGGACTACCGGTCATCGAGAACCTCCAGAACCTCTTGAACGCCGGCGATGAGCTGCTCGGGTTTGAGGGCATCCTCTCCGGCTCGTTGTCCTATATCTGTGGCCTGCTTGACGACGGCGTCGCCTACTCCGAGGCAACGCAACAAGCCCGCGCGAACGGATTTACGGAGCCAGACCCCCGCGACGATCTGTCTGGGGTCGATGTGGCGAGGAAGGTGCTGATCCTGGCGCGCGAGGCGGGCGCTAGCCTGTCGCTGGGCGACATCGACGTTGAGCCGCTGTTGCCGCCTGGTTTCGATGTCACGGGCGATGTCGAGACGTTCATGGATCGGCTCCCGACGGCCGATTCCTATTTCGTTGACCGCTGTTCGGCCGCCCGCGCAAACGGAAACGTGTTGCGCTACGTGGGGGCCATCGAAGGTGACCGCTGCACCGTGAAGCTGCTCGAGTTGCCAAACGCGCACCCTCTCGCCCAGGTGCGCGGCGGCGAGAACGCGCTGGCGTTTCAAACGGAGTACTATCAGCCAAGGCCGCTCCTCCTTCGCGGGTATGGCGCTGGCGCCTCAGTCACGGCGGCGGGGCTCTTTGCTGACCTTCTGCGCTGTCTTCCATGGAAGCAAGACGTGTACTCCTCGTCGGGAGAGTCCGCGTGAGCGCAGAGTTCCCACGCCAGACCTTGACTCCCACGCGTGCCTTCGCACCCGCGACGATTGGGAACATCAGCGTCGGATACGACCTGTTGGGGGCAGCCGTGAGGCCCGTCGATGACGCGGCTCTAGGGGACGCGGTCGAAGTGCACGCCGCCGCTGAGGACAGCCTCCGCGTCACCGGCGCCTATGGTCATCTCCTCGACGATGACCATAGCAACAACCTCGTAATGCGCGCGCTGCATGCGTTTCGGCAGGCCGTGGCGTCCACTCAGAGTCGCCCCCCGCCGCCGCTACGCTTGGTCCTCGAAAAAGGGCTGCCAATCGGCAGCGGCTTAGGGTCGTCTGCGTGCTCGATTGTCGCGGCGCTCGTCGCGCTCAATGAAAGTCACGGTCGGCCAATCAACCCGCCCGATCTGCTCGATATGATGGGCGCTCTTGAAGGAACGGTGAGCGGAACGCCGCATCTGGACAACGTCGCGCCTGCGTTCTTGGGTGGAATCCAGCTACTCGTCGACGAGGCACCACAGCGCTCCTTTAGCATCCCGCCTATCGCAGGCTGGTTCTGGGTCTTGTGCCATCCTGGCGTCGTCGTGGCGACTGCCGCAGCGCGCGCGGTGATGCCCGACGTGTTCTCTAGCGAGGAGACGCTCGCGTTTGGTCGTGGCCTCGGCGCGTTCATCCACGCGAGCCACTCCGGTGACTCCCAGCTCGCAGCGCGAGTGCTGCGCGATCCCCTGGCCGAGCCGCGCCGCAGACATCTGCTGCCTCATTTGAGCGCCGCGCGGTCTTGTGCCGAGGCCAAGGGGGCACTCGCCACCGGCATCTCCGGGTCAGGGCCTACGGTGTTCGCCGTCGCTCCATCTCTTGAGGTGGCGCGCGACGTCGCCGCCGCGTTCGAGCGCGAAGTCGTTGCGAACCCCCACGGGTTTGTTCATGTTTGCCGCGTCGACGACGTTGGCGCACGCATCGAGGTGATTGGATGAAGGCTTACAATCTGCGCGTGCCTAGCGAGACCGTCGATTTCCTCACCGCAGTCCGACGCGGCCTTGGTGAGATGCAGGGGCTCTACATGCCTAGCGAGGTCGGTCGAGTGCCGCGCAACGTGCTCGAGTTGCCGAGGCCGGAACGCTCGGTGGCGGTGCTCACTGCCTTGTTAGGAGACACGTTCGAGGCGCCCGAGCTTCGCGCGATCGTCGACGCCTCGTTTGACTTCCCCTGCCCGCTCGTCCCGCTACAAGACGGCACATTCGCGCTCGAGCTCTTCCACGGGCCTACTTTGGCCTTCAAGGACTTTGGCGCGCGCTTTATGGCGCGCTGTCTGGCGCACGCGCGCGGTGACGCCGCGGCCACAGTACTCACCGCGACCTCTGGCGATACCGGCGCGGCGGTGGCCCACGCGTTCCACCGCGTCCCAGGAGTGCGCGCGATTGTGTTGTACCCGAAGGGGCGCATTAGTCCGCTGCAAGAGCGGCTCTTCTGCACACTCGGCGACAACATCACGACGCTTGCGGTCGACGGCACATTCGATGACTGCCAGACGCTCGTGAAGGCGGCGTTCGAAGCGCCCGGGCTGCGAGATTCATGCGGGCTGACGTCGGCCAACTCGATCAATCTGGCGCGGCTCGTCGCTCAAGTCGTCTACTATGCCGACGCCCTCGCTCAGCTCCCACGTGAGCAGCGATCGGACACAACCTTCGCCGTCCCGTGCGGCAACTTCGGTAACCTAACCGCCGGGCTACTCGGACGAGCCATCGGGCTCGAGCTACCGCGATTCGTCGCCGCCACGAATGCGAACGACACGGTGCCACGGTTTCTCTCGGGCGATGCTTGGAGCCCAGCGCCCACCGTGCCCACACTCTCCAACGCCATGGATGTCAGCGTGCCGAGCAACTGGCCGCGGGCACAGCGCCTGATGTCGGTCGGGCCCCCTCTGCAGTCCCTCGCGGTGAGTGATACGACAACGAAGGCCGCGATGCGCCGCTTGCACAAGTTGGACTACTTGAGCGAGCCTCACTCGGCGATTGCCCATCACGCGCTCTGGGAGGCGGAGCGCGGAAACGGAGCAGGCGTATTCTTGTGCACGGCGCATCCTGCGAAGTTCCGCGAGACTGTGGAAGCGACGCTGGATGTGCAGCTCACGTTGCCGACGGCTCTCGCTGAGCGAGAGCACTTGGCGTTGCTGTCTCATGACCTCCCCAACGAACTCGACGCGCTTCTGCCCTATCTGCGGGCAGAAGCCGTGTAGTCGCGTCGAGGCCTAGCCTAGTCGCGTCGAGGCCTAGCCTAGTCGCGTCGAGGCCTAGCCTAGTCGGACCAGCGATCTCGCCGGGGCTTCGCCGCGCCACCGCTGGACGGACCGCGGTTGGCCTGCCCGCCGCCGCCGCCCGTACTCTGGCCACCGCCACCAGAGCGCTGACCGCCACCACCAGAGCCGCTCGAGCCTGGTCCGCCGCCAGCGCGTTGACCGCCACCGCCGCCACCACTTGGACGCTGACCGCCACCGCCGCCGCCGCCGCGCTGACCACCGCCACCGCCGCCAGAGCGTCCGCGTCCGCGACCGCCACCGCCGCCACCGCCGCCGCCGCCGCCAGAGCGTCCGCGACCGCCGCCACCACCGCCGTGATTGCGCGGCGGTGCCTTCATGGGGCGTCCGGGAACCGGAACCGCCGCAGCGAAGTGATAGGGGTGCTCTGAA
>JBLFZA010000128.1:0-12160 GCA_047610025.1 Bradymonadia bacterium
AAGTTATCGATCGCTTTGCCGGTGTCTCCGCACTCGAGCCAGCAAAGAGCCGCCTCGTAGGACATCCCAGCCGAGCCAAACAGCTCTGCGGCTTGACGGGGGTTGTCCAACATACGCGCCATGCGTGCGGCGTTGGCAGGTTGTCGCAGACGTGCATAGGCCTCCATCGCGCGCTCAAAGTTCCCAGCCGCTTCCAATCGCTTCGCGCCGTCGCTTGTCACTTCGGCGACGGCCTCGATCTGGCCGGTCGCACGCTCCCCGTCCTCAAAGGTGCCGCGACGGCGGTAGTCGGCACGGAGCTTCGCGGCCCCGAGCCGATCTCCCGCTTGCTCAAGCAGCTCGATCGCGCGGCTCGACTCGCCCAGCGCCAAGAACATGCGCACAGCGAGGTCGCGCTCCCCAGCGCGAGAGAAGCAAATCGCGGCGTGTAGCGCTCGGCGCTTCATTTCGGGCGAGAGGCCGGCGATGTCGCGCTCGCTGAACGTACTGCCACGCGGCAAGCCGAGATTACCGACGAGCAGGTTGCCGGCCTCAGCGAAACGTCGCGCACCCACCAGGACGCGAGCACCCTGGTCGAGCTCACCGGCCTCTGTGTACAGGCGCAACGCCCCATCGACGAGGCCACTCGTCTCCAGCTCTTTCGCTCTAGCGATCAACTTACGGCGCTCGCGGGCATCCATAGCTACTGATCATCCGGGATGTTGGCGGCCATCTCCCGCAGGTGGTCGGGGTCGGACGCGATCCTCAGCGCATCCTCTAGCGTGACGACACCTTGGCGCAGATAGCGAAGCAGACAGGTGTCGAGCCCCATCATGCCCGCACCCGCTGACTCGGCGGACTGCAGCATGGCGTCGAGCTGGTGAATCTTGTTCTCGCGAATCATGTGAGATGTCGCGTAGTTCTGGAGCAACACTTCCACCACGGCGACGCGGCCTTCGCCGGTGGCGCGCTTGAGCAGATGCTGCGCCACGATACCGCGGAGCAGGACAGAGAGAATTCCACGGACCTGCTCGCGCGACTCTTCAGGCGTCGCGTCGGTGATGCGATTGATCGCCGACGCCGCGCTGTTCGTGTGCAGGGTGCCCAACACCAGAACCCCTGTCTCGGCAGCCGTTAGCGCGAGCTGTATGGTCTCGAGGTCACGCATCTCGCCAACGACGACGACGTCGGGAGACTCACGTAGCGAGGAGCGCAACGCCTCCGCGAAGCTCTCGACGTGCACGCCAACTTGGCGCTGCGTCAAGACACTCTGGTCGAGTGTATGAATGAACTCGACGGGGTCTTCAATCGTGATGATATGCCGCTTCGACGTGCGGTTTATCTCGCTGACCATTGCCGCTAGCGTCGTGGTCTTGCCAGCGCCGGTCGGGCCAGTGACAAGCACGAGCCCATTCTTCGCTTCACACAGCCGCTTGATCGACTGCGGCATTCCGAGATCATCGAGCGAGGGGATGGTGGTCGGAACAACTCGAAACACCGCGGCAGGCCCGCGCGCTTGGCGAAAGTAGTTCGCGCGAAAGCGGCCGACGCCGTCGAGCTCGTAAACGAAGTCGAGGTCATGCTTCGCCGCGTACAACGACTTCTGCTCGTCGTCGAGGATCTCCACCAGGAATCGATGGGTCTCGTTGCTAGACAGCTCGCGGAAGGGAAGCTGAACGAGCTCGCCATCGTGCCGAATCGTCGGGCGGGAGCCGGCACAGAAGTGCAAGTCGCTCGCGGACTGCTCGGCGACCAGCTTCAAGAAGGAGTCCAAACGGGCCATGGCTTAGTCCTCCTTGCCGGGTCGACGGATGATCGCGGCATTGCTGGGCATCGCGGCCGGGTCCGTGCTGCGCGGTCGCCCCTCTCGTTCCGTCGCGTTGCTATTCGGCGCCGCCTCTGGGCGTACGCCAAACTGCGGGGGCAGGCCGCGCTTCGCTTCGCTGGACTGGCGTGATTGCCGCGCCTCCGCGGGCCCCGGATTCGCCGCTTCCGCCGACACCCATCGTCCCTCACCAGGTTGGGCGCGCCGAACCTCCTCAGTCGGGGCATCCAACACGCCCGGCTGAAGCTTCGCCGCGGCGAGCACTTCGGCTGCGCTAGCGTTGAAGTTGCCGGAATCGCGCAGCAGACTCTCACGCCCCGAACCATCGCCCCCAGCGAGTCGTTCGGACCGGCTGGTGTTTCCGTCGAGCTCGGCCACCACAGCTTCGAACTCGCTCTTGTTCTGCGCGCGCATGTACCCATCTCCGCTTGAGATTTGGCCCTCGCGATAGAGGCGCATCAGCTCGTGGTCCATCGACTGCATCCCCGTCTCGCGAGCAGTCGCGATGACGTTGGGGATTTGGTACGTCTTGCCTTGTCGAATCAGGTTCGCGACCGCTTCATTATTGAGCATGATCTCAACCGACGGAACACGTCCTGTACCGTCTTTTCGGGGCACGAGGTACTGGCAAACGACGGCACGCAAACTGCTCGACAGGATGCTACGCACCTGCGGTTGCTGGCCGTAGGGAAACGAGTTGATGATGCGGTCGACCGTATTCTCGGCGCTTGTTGTATGGACGGTACCAAACACAAGGTGCCCTGTCTCCGCCGCGGAGATCGCGAAGCTGATCGTGTCGAGGTCCCGCATCTCGCCGACGAGGATCACGTCCGGGTCTTCGCGAAGCGTCGAGCGCAAAGCACCCTTGAAGTCGGCTGTGTGTGTACCGAGCTCTCGCTGGTTGATCTGCGACTTCTTCGAGGTGTGCAGCACCTCGATGGGGTCTTCGAGTGTGATGATGTGCCGCGCATAGGTGCGGTTGATATAGTCGATCAGCGCGGCGAGAGTCGTCGACTTGCCTGAGCCAGTGGGGCCACCGACCAGAACGAGCCCGTTGCGGAGGTCGCCAAACGAGCGCACGAGTTCGGGTAGGCCGAGCGTTTGCAGGTCGGGGATCTCGTTCTTGACGATTCGGAACACGGCGCAGAGGCCATGGTGTTCGAGGAACACGTTGACGCGGAAGCGCAGCGCGGCGGCTTTCACCTCGTAGGAGAAGTCGACATCTTTTCCGACCTCGATTTGCGCGATCTGCTGCACGCTGAGATTCGGGAAGATCAGGCCGCGCACTTGCTCGTCGGTAAACTCGTTACGCACCAGCGCCGACGTCTCGCCCATCTTCTTGATGTAGGGCCGCCGCCCCGAACCGAGCAGGAGGTCGTCCGCACCTGCCTTGGCTGTCGCCCAGAGCAGCCGGTCGAGCGTAGAGAGGCGCTCTGCGGCCTCGGTCTGCCAGTCTTTGAACTCGGCCTCAACGCGCCAGCGCTGGATCAGGTCGCGCGCCCTCTTCCGCAGCTCAAAATCAAGATGATCCGTGAGCGGCATGACGGCTTCCGCGTGCTGCGGGTCGTTCAACTCGTCGAGCGCCGTGAGAATCGGCAGCAAGAGCTCATCATCGGCGTCAGGAATCAACGACGCGATCGGTCCGGCAGCCGCGGGGTCATTGAGCTCTGCTAGCGTTGCGACGCACGCAAATCGCAGCTCGGGCTCCCGATTCATGAAGTCGAGGATGTAGGGTACAGCGCGTGCATCGCCAATCACGCCCAGCGCCTCGACGGCGCGCTCAGCAACCCACCAGTCTTCGTCCTCGCCAGCGGTACGGACGAGCGCTCCAAGCGATTGTGGGTCCTTCAGCCGCATCAACAGTTCGACCGCATAGCGGCGTAGAATTGGGGAATCCTCGTCCAACATCCCGACGGCGTGACGAGTGAGGTTCGTGCCGGCCATTTCGACCAACGCATCCGTTACGCGCTCGCGCACCCACCAGTCTTCATCCCTCAGGAATCGCAGGAGCTGCGGCCAGAGAGTGCCATCCGGGTCTCCGATGCGCTTTGCGAGATCGGCGGCGACGCGCTTAACGTCCGTGTCCTTGCTTCGCAGCAGCCACGTCAGGGTTCGTGCGATGTCGATCTTCTTCTGTTGCGCGAGGTTCTCGAGCAGCTTCGCTGCCCGCAAGCGCACCTCGATCTGCTTGTGTTCCAGCGCTTCGGCGACGGTGGGCAAGACCTCTTCGTTGCCCATCTCTTCGAGCACGTCGAGCACGGTCAGCCGAACTGTCTTCGGCCCGATACGCAGCTGCTCGCCCAGAAGGCGAATCGTCCGCGCCGAACAGTAACGCTTGAAGCCCCGCACCACCGCTTGCACGACCGTCAGGTCGCCACTCTCCAGTTTTGGAGAGACATAGCGCAGGTAGTCATCTTCGGTAGCGAGGTGACTGAAGGCGTCGATTGCGCCGAAGACCACGCGGTCAACCGTGTCGTCGAGCGCCGCCGCGATCGCCTCGAGCGCCTCAGAGCGGTTCTTCGTGATGATCCGGTCGTCGCCGAGGAAGTCGAGAGCTTGCAGCCGCTCCTCGGTCGTGCCGACGGCGAGGGTCGCGTGGAGCGCTGGAATCGCGTGGTAGCCAGCGAGCGCCACCATCGCCTCGATGGCTTCAATGCGGCCCGGGAAGTCCGACTGCTCACACAGGTGATGAAGCACGCTGAACGCCGTCTTGCCGCCCACTTGCGCCATCACGTCACGTGCGCGCTGCCTGATCTCTAGCTGCGGGTGGCGGAACAGCTCGACGAGCTCTCGGTGCCCAGAGACCGAGTTGATCTTCGGCAGGAGCTCGACGAAGATCCCCTTGGCGACAGGGTCAGCGGCTTTCAGAGCGCGAACCATCGGCACAAAGAGCTCGCGGCGAGCGCCGCGTTCACAGACCGTCTTGAACACGGCGCAACGCAGGGCGTGCGGCCGACCCTCCGACACCGCCTTGCGATCCATGAGAACGCCGAGACAATTTTGGAGGTCGGGCGCAGGCATCGTCGCGGCGACAACCACAAAGGACTCCACGTCAGCGGAGCCTCTCCACGCGGCCTCGCGGAACTGGCGGGTTAAGTCTTTCGGGTTCATCAGCAGCGGCGGAGTTCGTGCGCCCCCACAGTCCTTCATAAGGCTAGGAGAGTCAAAGTCCCGAAGTGATAGGCAACATCTCCCTACTTCTCGGGTGGATCCGTGCCGCTAACGGCACGCCGCGACAAAGACCACACCCGTGCCGACCCCGCCAGTCGCTCTCCAAGGGTCGCCAATGAACACGAGATCTCCGGACACCGCGACCGCTGCGCCGAACGATGTGACGTTATCGTCGTCGGGTGTCGCTGGAGCGTCGAACATGGCGATCTCTTCCCAGTCGCCCTCGTCGCTCGGCGCGAAGACGAAGACCTGATCCGATCCGTTGTCGACGTTGATCGAGCTCGCGCCGACAACGACGAGGCCGTCATGACCGGCGATTGCGTTACCAAATTGGTTCGGAGCGGGCGAAGAACTCGATATCAGGGCGCCTTGATGGCTCCAACCGTCACCACTGGGTTCATAGAACACGACCCCCCCACGATCACTCGTCGAGCCGCGGCCCGGAGCGCCAACAAAGAGAGCCGACCGCGTCGCGAGCACCGACGCGCCGAACTGAGAGTTCGGACCGGGGCTTCCGTCTAGCACCACCTCGCGCAATACACCGCTGTCGAGGGGCACATACACCCGCGCGTTGTTGATGCCGCCCGCAATCAGCACGTCGCCATTTGTCTCCAGGTCGCGACCCAGAAACTGGTTGGCCGCCAACCCTGCACTCAAGCGGGTCGGTGCGCTGAATCCGCTCGCGTCCGGGCGAACTTCGTAGAGGGCGCCGGCATTTTGTGCGTCGGATCCGTCTCGAGCCGCCCCGATGAAGATTCCGTCGTCGAGCTGAGCTACGGAGACGCCGAAGTCGGTCGCTCCTTCCGGACCTTCGATCACTCCGCTCTCTGCAAAACCTGCGCCCGCGTCGTCGTACACATACACGACCTCTGCAATCGAGGCCCCGATCACGAGCCTATCATCGTCGAAGCTGATCCCGCTCCCGAAGTTCTGAACGCGCGCCTCTCCGGAAGGCTCAAGCCGCTGTTCGAACTCGAAGGGGCCGTCGGCGCGAGACTCGTAAAGGGTTACACCGTCCAACCCATCCAGACCTTCCGCGAGGCTCGAGATCGCAATACGCGCGCCGTCAGCCCTCATCACTTGGCCGAAGAGAAGGTTCGCACCCGGATTCTCGATGGTCTGCACGATCTGCCACTGACAGGCCTCAGGCGGAATGTCCTGCTCCACGTCTTGGACGTCCTGCTCGATGTCCGCGTCATCCTCGACGTCCTCTCTGCCTGCATCCGCGTCCCCCGCATCGACCACCTCGAAGTCCGGTGGGTTGTTGACTTGGATATCGTTCATGGAGCCGCCGATATCGGAGAAGGCGTCCAGGAAGGCGCCGATGTCGACTTCTGGTTGCTTCGGCTTGCAGCCCGCGAGCGCGAGGGGGACGGCGATTAGCGCGACGAGAGTGTGACGACCAAGTGGCAGCATGGTTGGCTCCTGGGAGAGATAGACGGTGATGTGGAGAAGAGTCTTCTGACTTTGCTAGCGTAGCACCGGGATGGGTCGGCGCGACCTTGACCGCGCCGGCGGGTCGAGATTCTCCTGATCGAGGTGACTCGCGCGTGGCCAGCGAGGCGCGCACCGAGACGGCGCTGCGACGGCACTCGGCTAGTGCTCGCAAGCCAACAACGGGGCGACCGCGACGTGCTAGCTGCTCCTCAATGCAGGCAGCGACGTGCACGACGCGGGTTCCGGCACGTCGCGTCAGCAGAGTCGTGGCAAGCGACTATTCGCAGGCGAGCACGTGCACCACGCCGCTGCCGCGCAGCGCGTTGCGAGGCTCGGGGTCTGCGACGATGATCTGCTCGCCGGCCATCGCGACCGCGTGGCCAAAGCCGATCCCTCCTTCGGGCGCGCCCACGCGTGCGACCTCTCCCCAGGAACCGGCGTCGTCCTGCTCGAACACGTAGACAGCGTCACGGCCGAACGAGAAGCCGACCTCGCTGGCACCCACGACGAGCCGTTCGCTGTCGCCCGCCATCGAGCTCCCAAATGCATCTTCGCTACGAGCGTCCGACGCCCTAAGCGCCTGCACGTTTGTCCACGTTTGCCCTTCCCCTTCGAACACGAACACACGCCCGGAAGCATCGGCGAAGCTGTCGCCGGGCGCTCCAATAAACACGAAGTCACCGGCCGAATGCACCGCAGCACCAAGCGACTCCTGGTTCCCTGGCTCAGTCACGGAGAGGGGGATGCTGATGCGGCGATTCTCTTGCTGAATGTAGACCCGCGCGCGGTCGTTCCCGCCAACGGCGAGCGCGTCCTCATCACTGCTCATCGAGAGGCCGAGAAACTGCGAGTTGCCGGCGGTGATATCAAGAGGTGCTCCCCACGTCCCGGCGTTGCCGTCGACCTCCAGTACGGAGCCGGAGCCTGGCGCACCGACGTAGGCGACCAGATCTCTCAGAGCGACGGCGCGGCCGAACTGCGTGATCCCGTCCGGCGCGTCAACGCGGCCATCTTCGCTGAACACGACGCCATCGTCGGCGTAGATGAACACGGCTCCGGAGCCGAGCGAGTACGCGCCGACGATCAGGGTGTCCTCATCGAGGTCAAGTGCCGTTCCATAGAGGCTTTGGTCTTCCTGCTCGGAGGCATCGACGCGCTGAGCGAAGGCCCACGTCCCATCGGCGGAGCGTTCATAGAGGGTCACACCGCCGCGCCCATTCGCACCGGTTTCACCAACCGCCAGACGGTCTCCGCTGGCCGAAATCGCTGTCCCGAAGGCCGCACCACTCGTGGGGTTTTCGATGCTCTGCACGATTTGCCACGCGCACGCGCTCGGGTCGACGTCTGCCTCCACATCGGCCGCGTCTTGGGCCACATCTTCGGTCACGTCGCCGGTGGCGTCTGCGTCATCACCCTGCTGCGTATCGCCAGCATCCGTATCGGATTCGATGTCGAACGCGCCGAAGCCGTCGAGCGAGCCAAACACGTCACCGAGCTGCTCGATGGAGATTTCAGGTTCGCTCGTGCACGCGCCCAGCGAGGCGACCGGGACGAAAAGCAATGCGGCGAAAGTAACGCTACGACGGTGAGACATGCAGCACTCCGGGGGGGTGCGACCGAAAGTGGCCGCAGTGCGAGGGTAGTCAACTGGTTCGGCAGTATCGCGTAGACGCAGCGCCGACATCTCTATTCAGCGCGCCGCTCGATTTTCAGTTCTACGACTGTGCGCCTGCATCTCGCGCCAACACCTACGCTGTCAGAATCCTGCCAACATGCGCACCGTCCAACAAATCGCATCCTCCGCCCAAGCTTTCGCATTAACAGCGGAATAGTTGCTCAGCGAAGACCGTTCCCGGCGCACGTGTTTCAGCGTCGCGGTCTCCCCTCCGCGCGCGCTCAGCAGCCGATCCCTCTGTACGAATGGTACCGATGACCCTGACCACCCGCATTCTGTCTTCCGCTTCGGCTGCCATTCTTGGCGCCATGCTCATCGCGCAACCAGCTCAAGCGCAGTCGCTTGGCGATCACCCTGCCGTGCCGGCGCCGAGCCTCAGCAGCTCTACGATGCAGACGGTCGGGCTCACCGACATGACGATCACGTACTCGTCGCCTGCCGCGCGCGACCGCGACATCTGGGGCGGCCTGGTGCCGTACGGTGAGGTCTGGCGAGCAGGCGCGAACGCGCCGACCAGCGTGACGTTCAGCACCGACGTCATGATCGATGGCGCGACCGTGCCTGCGGGCACTTACACGCTGCTCATCATGCCGAACGAAGGCAACTGGACGGCAATGTTCAACACTGACCCCGCCGGACGTGGCGCCTACGCGTACGACGCGGCCAACGACGTCGCGACCGTCACCGTGACGCCGACCGAGGCGCCCGCGCTCGAGCGCATGCGCTTCACCTTCGACAACACGACCAACTCGATGACCCATCTCACGCTCAGCTGGGCAGGCATGGCCGGCGCAATTCCAATCGCCGTCGATACCGACGCTCTCATCGCCGCAAACACCGAGGCGACCTTCGACAGCCTCTGGCGGCCGCAGTTCAACGTCGCGCGCTACATGCTCGAGAACGGCGGCGACATGAACGAGGCCGGCCTCATCATGCGCCGCTCGATCGCCATCGAGTCCAACTGGTGGAACAACTGGTTCATGGCCAAGATCCAAAACGGCCTCGGCATGAACCGTGAGGCGCGCGCCTCCGTCGAGACGGCCATTGAGCTTGGCGCTGGCAACGACACCTTCACGAACTTCTTCCTGCCCGATGCCGAGGAAGCGCTTGAGAACTGGCCCCGCCGATGACCCAACGCTTCGGGCCGGCGTACGCCGCGGGTGAGCTGACGGACAGCGCCGCGGCGCTCCTCCCAGCCCACTTCCGTACGCTCGCCGGCCGTGAAGCCGTTGCGTCTCTCAGGCGCCCGCTGCATCTCGCTGTGCAAGCGGCGCTTCGTGAACAGAACGTCGCGCTCGGGCCGCAAAGCCCAGAACGCGCCTCTGCGCTCGCGAAACTCGACGCGCCGAATCTCGGCTGCGTCGTCACTGGCCAACAGGTCGGCCTTTTTGTTGGGCCCCTCTACTCGCTCTGGAAAGCAGCCACCGCTATCGTGTGGGCTGAGCGCTTGGAGCGAGAGAGCGGCGCCCCGGTCGTTCCCATCTTCTGGTTACAGAGCGAAGACCATGACCTGCCCGAGATCGCGAGCTGCACGGTCACCGACTCGCGCGGCGGCGTGCACACGACAACCCTCGCTCCGACCACGTCTAAGAGCGCTGAGCGCGCGTCCATCGCGCACGCCACCCTGGGCGAGGACGTCGTCCGCGTATCCGCACGCGTCAGTGATCTGCTGAGCGGGTTGCCGCACGCAAGCGAAGCCATCGACGCGATCAACGAGACCTATCGCGCAGGCGAGCGTTGGGTCGACGCTTTCGCGCGTTTGTTTGGCCAAGTCTTCGCAAACACGTCGCTGCTTGTTCTCGACCCTCGCACCCAAGAACTTGCGGCACTAGCGGCGCCTATACATCGCCGCGCGATAGGCGAGCACGACGCCATCGTCCGGTGCCTGAGCGAACGCGGCGAAGCGCTCAAACAAGCGGGGTACGATGAGCAGGTCCCGCACCGGGCTGATTCGCCCCTCTCCTTCTACCACCCAAGCGCCGATGACGGCAATCGCTACCGATTGCGGCCTACAAAATCCGAGGAGGGTCCGGACAGCGAGAACGCTGCAACAAAAAGCGCATCCACCGAGACCAGCGCGCCAACACAATGGACCCTCGCCGACGGCGCCGCCACGCCCACTGATGTCAGCGACGCTGTCCACACCGCTCTGCGGCAAACACCGATGCGCTTCAGCACCTCTGCGCTGCTTCGGCCACTCGTGCAGGATACGCTTCTCCCCACGCTCGCGTACGTGGGCGGCCCTGGCGAGCTCTCCTACTGGGCGCAGCTCCCACCGCTCTACGAACACTTCGGACTCCCGCTCCCCCTCGTGATTCCGCGCGCTTCTGGCATGGTTGTGGACGGCCCCACCAGAGACGCACTCTCTGCGCTCGGCCTCACGGCCGTCGGGCCCGATCGCGCCCTACCCCAAACGGTCGGCGCCACCCTGGAGCTGCTCGGCCCCGCGGAGGCCGTGCCGAGCTTCGATGACCTCGAGGTCGATGTACGCGCAGCCATACAAGACGCGATGGCACGCGCGCGACAAGAGGCCGAGTCGCTCGACCCCTCGCTCGCAAACGCGTTCGACAAAACCGAAGACAACATGATGCGCGGCGTCGAGAAGCTCACGCGGCGGCTCACGAAGAGTATGCTGCACGCTGACAGCGAGCGCAACGAGCACGCCCGGCTCGCCGGCGCGCGCCTACACCCGGCCGGCACCCCGCAAGACCGCACCCTCTGCGTGCCCGACCTCGCCGCCCGAATCGGACTGCAGAACATCGCGCCCACACTGCTCGATGCCATCCGCGCCTCCGACCTCGACACTTCGCACTCCCTCGAGGCGCACGTATGAGTTCAAACGCGAGACCCGAACGAAGCACCGAGCCTTTCAGCCGAGCACCGCAAGGCGATGGCGCAACGGCCAAGCGCGGCACGGCGATCTTCGTTGGTCCGCACCCGGACGACATCGAGCTCTTCGCCGGAGGCACAGCCGCTCGCCTCGCACGCCTAGGCCATCGCATCATCCTCTGCGATCTCACCCGAGGAGAGCTCGCTACCCACGGAACACCGGCTGGCCGGACCATCGAAGCCGAGGCCGCGCGAATCGCCCTCGGCGCGGAGGAACGCGTTAACCTCGGCCTGCCCGACGGTCATCTCGACGCCCGCGACAAGGCGGCACTTCGAGCGCTCGCGAGCTGCATCCGAGAGTACAAGCCAGACACCCTCTTCGCGCCAAGCGAGCGCGGTCGACACCCCGACCACGAGGCTGCCGCGGCTCTCTGCCGACGCGCTGTGTTCTTCGCCGCTCTCAAGAACGGTGACGCAGACGGTGAGCCTCATCACGTCAGCCTGCTCACCCACTACATGATGCGGATTGGTCTGACACCGAGCTTCGTTGTGCCGCTCGACGCAACAGATATCGCCTCGAAGATGCAGGCCATTCAGGCGCACGGCTCCCAGGTTGGACCCAACAATGACAGCGATGGATCGGGAGCAGCCCCCGCTGCGACAAGCCACGCCACCGAAGTCCCGGCGAGCACCGTCACGCTCGTCGGCGAACCACACTTTCTCGACGTCATCACCGCGCGGGACAAGACCTTCGGCGCGATGGTCGGCGCTGACTTTGGCGAAGGCTTCATGACCGAGCGCATGCTCGCGATCCCCGACCCCGTCGCGTACGCGCAAGAGCACTCGCCCAAGCGCGTGCACTGGTTCCCAGGTCGCACCCTATGACCCCGGACTCGCGCCTCGACGACCCGAGCCTGCACCCCAACGACCCGAGCCTGCACCCCAACGACCCGAGCCTGCACCCCAACGACCCGAGCCTGCACGCTGCACGGCCCCTGCGCATCGCGATCGTTGCGCATCACGCGCTCGGCGGAAGCGGCGTCATGGCTGTCGAGTGGGCGCGGCTGCTCGCCGGGCGCGGGCACGAGGTGCAGCTCTTCCGCACCGGCGGGAACCCGCGGGACAGCACACTGCCACGCCGGAACTCACCCGGCACGCTCACGCAGCACACCGTCAAGGCGCCGCCGCACCCCGTACTCGATGGGCCCTCTGACGTCACCGCCATGGCCGCGGCGCTGATCGAC
>JBLFZA010000129.1:0-12160 GCA_047610025.1 Bradymonadia bacterium
CCGACTTGAACGCTCCCGAACTTCGCGATCGTCGACAAGGCCCGTCTCCGGAGCTCTTCGCCGACGGTTTGCGAAGCTTCGTTTCGTCTTCTGTGGAACGATGCACTCAGCGCCAGCTCATGGAAACGGGTTCGATCGTTCAGTCTCGGGTTGTCCTCTCCATCACCGTTGAAAACAGTGGCGAAGTCTCGCGCGTTCGGGCCGATCGTGGAAGTCGGGACACGGCGTTCGAGCGGTGTGTGCAGAGCCACCGGGGGCGCTGGGAGTTCCCGTCGTTCAACGGCGGTGCGCAGACCCTTCAACGGACCTACCTGCTTCAGTGAGCGCCCTTGCGGACGGTACCAGCGCGGTGATAGTCTGCCCCGACTTCTTTCGACTGCTCGTGCGGCCCCATGTTGCGAAAGTTCCTGCGAACGATCGGCGGTACTGACGAGATGCCCGCTGTCAGCACGCCAACTTACTTAGCGGCCCTGCTCGCTCAGCCGCTGCGCGACGGAGATGTTTCGACGACGGAGTTTTCCGATGATCCACTGCGATACATCGGAGAGCGTCTCGTCGCCATAGAAGCCCGTGGGACCCACGGATCGCTCGAACTCGAGGAAGACGAGCGGGCTCAGTTCGTCACAACGTACGCCGGAATGCTGCTCGAAAACGACGCGCTGCCTCCCGACCTACAGCTGAGCCAAGAGGACCTTGAGAAGCCCCGCGCACTGCTTCTCGCGTTCTTCGGCGGCGAGGGAAACGTTCAGAAAGAAGCCTCGCGCGTCTTGACCTTTATCGAGGAGCGCTTCGCCAGTGCCCGATTCGGGCAGGCGCGTATGCTGCTCAGGTTGTTCGATACCGACGAAGTGACCCGACGCAACAATGAGCGGAATCTCTTTTATGAAGAGATGATTCTTCGTTTTATGAGCGAGCGCACCTCCAACATACGTGACGCAGACGCTTGTCGCGCCACCCTAGCGGAGTCGCTCTCGTCGCCCGGCGAGGCGCTTCGAAAGGTAGCAGAAGTGCTCTCCGCTAGAGCCGGCGTTCGACTGCACCTTCAGGTCCAACCACCCCCACCAAACGCGTGGACGAAGGATCTGGCGAAAGCCTCGGCAGAAACCCAAGACATCGTCGAAGCCTTCATTCCTGGCTGGCGTTGGCGACCAGTGGCCACCCTCCCCGGTTCCTTCAGCGACCATTTAGGCGCGCACCTTGGCCGACGGCGGGTCGACGACTATGTTCTCGACTTGGTACGGAGTGCGTACTTCGTAACGCTGGCTCCCGGCGCGACGGGCTTCGAGGACTTCATGTTCCGCTTCGTCGAATGGGCAACCGCTAACCTCGATGGGGTGGCCACGCGCATCTTGCCTGACGTTCATCGTGCCTCAACGATCGACGAAGTTCCTCTACCTGACGCGCTGGAGGACATCCGACACCGCTTCGTAGCCGGCTCCCGATTCGGGTCGGGGGAGTTCAGTCGTGAGGCCATTCAAGAGGCAGCGATCGCTGTACACGAAGAGCTCGCCCAGTTCGACCCGAGCAAGCTGCCGGAAGGCGACTACGACCTCGGTGGCCTGATCGCGGACAAGTTGGTGGATTTCCCGCATGTATCGATGGTCGAGGCGCTTCGAGTCCATCGGCTGACGTGATCAGCTTGGAGCGCGGCGCGCCGGCTCCGCTCGCGCTAGAGTTCTTGTATGGGAGAGGTTTCATCGTTTTGTGCAGCGCCTTGTCATTCGGCGCCGCGACTCTGAACGACTGCAAGCTTGAAGTGCCGGAGCTCAGAGGCTTGGTCGACATCGGCGGCTCCCTCGCACGCTTCCGACGAACGCGAACGTTGCTGCACGAAGCGTCGGCGACCATTCGCCTTGGCCAGCTTGCTTTTGGGCACGAGCCCGAGGACGAGCTCGCGCTCGGGCTCTTCCCAGAAGAGGGACGCATCTGGCTGGTCGCAGAGGTGCGACACAGCGAGTCGAGTACCACCCAGTTTGCGGCTGAGGTGGTCCTCGGGCCAGCGGAGTCCGGCGTTGTGCAATTCGTTGCGACAGAGCTCGTGGCCTTTGGAGATGTCGCGGGGCCTGCGTGCACAGCGCTCCAACGGTTGATCGCCGCGCGCCTCTCTTCGCTGGATCCGGCGGTTGTTCGCACGATGCGCTCTAGACCGAGCGCCTTGAGTTGGGACGTGGGACGATGGATCGGTCTCTGCACCGTTGCGCAGCGGGGCTGGAAGCTCCCTGGTCGCGGTCGCGTTGGGCCAATCGCGGTGAGCGTTGTGGACGATGAAGTCAGCCTGCGAGTCGGCGCTGAACTCACCGAACGGGACCGTCGAGCATCACGGATCGGAGCCGCGACGAACGCGGCGGACGACGCCCTTGAAGTCGGGGACACCCAGAGCGCTATCGAGGCGCTGCGAGAAGCCTCGCTGATACACGGTCAGGACCGATTGCGCGCCGCGAGGCTCGCAGATCTGTTGATCGCAAGCGGTCGCCCGGCACACGTTACGGAGGCCACGAGTCTCCCATTGTCCTCGATTCAGCGCGCATCTCTTGAGTGCCGTGTAGCCGCAGCGGCGCGTGACGGAGCAGCGGTAGTCCAGGCGCTTGGGCGAGCCGTCGAATCGGCGGATGCCGCGCAACATCTTGGCGCCTCGGTAGCCGCGCGTATCGCGCTGGCGAGGCAGCTCGCGCTGCGAAACGACAGCAGCGCGGTAGGCCTAGTCCGAGACGCGGCACGAATCGCGTCTCGGCATCCGGTGGTGCGGCGCGCCGAGCTCGCTGTCCCGAGGTTGTTGGATGACGCAGGCGCTGTCGACACCACCGCGCGTGTCAGGCGACTGGCAGAGCGCGCAGCAATTCAGTCAGGCGACCACCCACGCGTGGTCGAGTTCGGAGACGCGGCGAGCGATACGTGGGGTGAAGAAGACTGGAACAGCGAGGATTGGGAGGCCGTACGTCGGCAGCAGCCATCCAGGAAGCCGCCAGCGGCGTCTACGATTGCAGCCTCGGCTGCCAACGCAGGTGTTCGCTCGTCGTCTGCCGCAGCGCGGTCAATCGGAGCCGTTCAGCAGCAGGCTCCACCATCGAGCGGCCCCGATGCAGGCGGCATGGCGACGCGAGACGTGGCCGCTGTGCCGGACGATCACGTCGACCAACGCAGAACTCTGCTGCAAAAGGCACGGTCAGGCGGGGATGATGGCGAGGTAGCGAGTGCGTTAGTCGCCTTGGCGGACGTGACGACGGACGGCCCCGCAGCAGCAGTTCTCTTCGCCGAGGCTGGCTCGCTCTTTTTCTACGAACTCGAGGATGAGGCTTCCGCGCTCACTGCGCTCGAGCGGGCGAGGGAACTCGACCAAGACGGAGCCGGAGCCGACTACGCGGTCTTGTCAGCGCTCGAGTCCCTGTACGAGGACACCAGCGACTCCGAAGGTCTTCTGCGCATTTACGATGCGAAGCTCGCTCAAGCGCAGGAGCCCGAGGTGCGCCGCGTCTTCCAGCTCACCATGGCTGGCGTTCTTCTCAACGCGCTAAATCGCCCAGAGAGGGCCCTCCCCCTCTGCGACGAGGTCATTCGAGAAGACGCACGCAGCGTTCCAGGGCGCCGGACACGAGCGAAGGTCCTGGAGGCGCTCGGGCGACGGCGTGATGCGGCGGTCGAACTCGACCGGATCCTCGCGATGCCAGAGCTCGATGCGATCGAGCGCCACGACGTACTCCGCGACGCGGCGAAGGCGTGGATGGGCAGCGAGCCTAAGATCGCGGAGGAGCGTTTTGCAGAGATCCTCTCGTCGTTTCCCGCCGACACAGAGGCGCTCGCCGCTCTCAAGCACATTCGCGGCGAACGCGGTGATTGGGCTGCCTATGTCTCCGGGCTCGGCTACGAACTCGGGGTTCTACTCGGCCACACCGATCCAGCGAGCCTCGCAGTCGCTAAAGTGCGCATCGCCGACGTGCCCTCCCCGCTCAGAACTACCGCCGCCTCGATAATCGCGGAGGCCGCTGAAGTTGAGCTGCGGCAACGAGGGCATGCCGCTTCCGCCATCGAGTATCTACTGCTCGCGTTGCGACTCTCGCCGGAAGACCCGACGCTATGGGAGACTCTCGCAGAGGCAGCGCGAGACGCGGGCGACGACGCGATGCTCGCCGATGCGCTTGAGGCGCTGCTGCCGCATCTGCTCGATTCCGCCGCGCAAGACGCGACGGCGGAGGAGGCGCTTGCTGCGCGGCGTCGGGTCTCGGCTCCCATCACCCCGGCGAGCGAGGATCCGGCTGCCCGACTTGCTGTCCTCATGCAGCAGGCGCAGGACGGTTACGCCGCAGACGCAGTGTCGGCCGTGGATAAGTGGCTGCCGGACGTTCGAGACGCGGCGCTGCGGAGGACGTTGTTGCTGAAGAAAGCAACGTGGCTGACACGGCGTCTCGGTGACCCAGCGGCTGGGCTCTTGCCGCTGAAAGGGGCGCTCATCCTCGCTCCAGACTCGGTCGAAACTCGATGCGTACTGCTGGAGACGTACGCTGCGCTGGGCCGCTCAAGCGGTGCACAGGACCAAATGCGAGAGATCGTCACGCTGCTCGCGACGACACCGTTGCAGCCATCGCTTGCGACGGAAGTGGCGATGACCTTCGCGCGTTGGTGTGCGTCGTCGGTGCCTCCGCGTGATGGCGATATCTCAAACTGGTTAGATGAAGGCGCAATTGCTTGGCGTGGCCCCCTCGAAGAAGCGCTGCTGCCTCGCAGCTCTAACGCTCCCTAAAAAGTGACCTCACCCGTGAAGGTGTCGCGCACCCGGCGCGGAAGTAACCCTCCGAGGGTGTCGTCTTCGAGCGCGTCGCGGCCCCCATGGGCTAGCCGGTACCTCACGGCCTGCCCGATGACGACCCGGACGTAGTTCCGTGCCTGTGCCGATGCCATCTCCTCGACGAACACGTCCAACGTGTCTCCGTCTGCCCGCGACAACCAGCCTCGAACGAGCGTTGGTCCAGCGTTGTATGCCGCGATCGCGACGGGCAGCTGCCCGTCGAACGAACGGAGCAGCGCCCCGAGGTACCATGCGCCGTAGCGGACGGCGTGGTGTGGCTCGAAGAGCATCCCATCCACGTAGGGTTCGTCTAGCCTGTCCGCGATCGCGATCGCGGTTTGCGGGATAACCTGCATCAGGCCCATCGCGTCGCTCCTGGACAGGGCATGACGACGGAAGCTGCTCTCCTTCTCCATCAACGCCCAGATGACCGGTGAGTCGAGACCGTTTAGCGCTGCCTGAGCATCCACCGTTTGACGGTACATTGGCGGCAGCGCCAACCTCCATGCTTGGAGTGAGGAGACGCTGGTCGGCAGCTCGCTCAAATCGACCGCGCCTCTCCAGCGAACAAAATCTGACACGTCGGCTCGGGCGGCGAGCCGGGAGAAAGGTTCAGAGATCTCTCCTGCCAACAGCGTCGACTCGGCGACTAGTCCTCTCTGGCTGGCCTCGTTTGCAGCTCGGGGCAGGTGCGCGGGCGGGGTTGCAGCGCGCGGCACAGCATTCAACGATGGAACCAGAGCAACACCTAGGCGCCGGCTCGCCCAGAGCCCGTACCAATTCAGAGGATTCTCATCGCGGAGTGAGTGCCACATCAACTCGGCGCGTTCGCGTTCACCAAGCTCATCGTGGCACACCGCGCTCCAGTACGTGACCGCTCGCGCCCTCCCCCCCCCAACACCACGCCACGCATTCAAGGCAGCGGAACAACTCTCTCCGCGCAACAATGACCAGCCCAACCACCAACGGGCCTCGCTGGAGTCGGCGTTCGGAAGGTTCGCATTCAGTACCCGGCTCCATGAGTCGGCGGCAGCTCCGTAGTTGCGCTCCTCAACGTAAGTCCAGGCGATCCGCGAGAGCGCAGCGCTGGCTCGCTCGTCACCTCTGAACTGCTCCGAAAAATCGCGCCATGCTCGTCGCGACTCGGCGAAGCGCTGCAATCGCTCAACCGCCAACGCGTACGCATGCGCGGCGTCCGCGCGATGGGATCCCGGCCTAGACGCCACAGTCTCCAGCCACGGGAGCGCATCGGCTACGAGTTCTCGCCGAAATCGATACAGGAACCACCCCAACTGGTAGGCCGCTCTGTATCGAGCCCCTCCGGCGGAAACGGCCTCCAGGGGAGAGCAGTCTTCGCCGGCGCACGCGGCGAGTCGGTACAGGGTCTCTGCAGACGCATAATGTCGCGCGTCGAGCGCTCGTTCGCCACACTCCAGAGCGAGCGATACGCTCCAGGACTTTTCGACAAACTGGGGCGCGAGACGCGAGGTCGGCTCGCTCGCGGGGTACTCCTCGATCAGCGCATGTTGCCTAGTCGAGGCTTCCACCGCGCGCCCTGACGCTGCGAGCGCAAGCGATAGGTAGTACTGTCGGCGCGCTCTCATGCCACGGCTTGCCGGATGGACGTCTTCTGACGCGATCAAGTCCTCGAATGCGCGAACGGCATCCTGCGGCTGGCCGTTCAACAGCGCAATTCTCGCCTCAAGCTCTTCGTACCAATCCAGCGTCAATGCGAGGTCGATGTTGGCGCGGTTTGCGGCGCTAGCCGTGCGCTCGGCCCACGCGATCGCGGACTCCCATTCGCCATCATCGAGCGCGCATCGTGTCAGATGAGCGCCGGCAAGAGCGGACTCAATTGTTGGGTCGAGCGCGGTCAGCGCTATGCCGCGGCAGCGTCCCGCTCTCGCTGCGTCCACGGCTTCAGCAAGCGTCGGCGCCGCCCACGTCGGCGCGGGCGTTAACGCGCTAACGACGATGAACAAAAGCGCCGCGCGCCAGCTGTGCTCAGAGGGGAACATGAACGCCGCTTTGTCACGGTAACACTTGAGGCGTCAACGGGAGGCAGCCCCCGACATGATGACGCCTGGCAGCGGGCAGCCGAGACGCTTGCGTCCTGTGGAGATACGTCTACGTTTGTAGCCATGAAAAACTCTGCTCAATTCCAGCCGACGGGGGCCATGCGCGTCGCGTTTGTGCTGCTGCTAATGTCGTATGCAATAGGCTGCTCTTCTGACGCTGGTGAGAGCGCCGAGCCCGAAGAGAGCCTTGACTCAGCTCAAGGCGATGCGGAAGCCGACGCCCCGGACAACACGGGCGACACGGGCGACGTGTCTGACGACGCCGTTGAAGATACGCGGGAAGACGCCGCAGACGTGCCCGTCGATGGCGAGTCGGACGTAGAGTTCGACACGCCAGAAGACGCGCTCGACACCGGGCCAGCGGATGTCACACCTGATACGCCCTCCGCTGACGCAGACATTCAAGAAGATGCGGATGCCGATGCGGACGACGCTGAGGATATCGATGCTGAGATTCTGGACGCTGAAACGACGGATATTGCGGACGACGCTCACGACTCCGCAGCGTTGTGTGAGTCTCTCGAGACAGCGCCGCTAGTCCTCTCGCTCGGCACCGGGATTCGGGAATGGCTGCCGATTGAGAACGGTCAGGAAATCATGATGTCCGAGGGAATTCAGGGCGGCGTGCACGTTTGGGGCGCCCTTGCCGGAGCAGGTTTCGGCCCTCTTCGGAATGAAGCCGAGTTCGAGATCGTCGCAGCAGACGGCGAACGTTTAGGCGCGCTGTTCTCCACAGGTCGATTCGAGTGCAATACCGATGCGGAGCAACTGCAGAGCACAGGGCTCACGGTTTTTATCAATCTTGAGTTTGATCCGATGGACCTGGACGGAAGAGAAGCGACCATTCGCGCAGTCCTCACGACAGAGGCTGGTGAAGTTCTCAACGATCAGCGGGACGTGGTGTTACGCTGCTGTGATTGGCTATTCGGAGAACCCTAAGGACGATGGACAGACCGAGGATGACGGTGGCGCTGCCGCCACTGACGAAATGGGTGAAGCGCATCATCGTGCTGCTCGTGGTCGTCTACGCTGTGCAGATCTTGGGCACGGTGGCGTTTGGGCTCTCGGCTTCCGAGTACTCGGTGCACGTGCTCCGTCGTTTTGCACTGTACGGGCCGGGCCTCTTCGGTGGCGCCGTTTGGCAGCCCTTGACGTATGGGCTGCTGCACTCGACGGACGCGTTCGGTCACATTCTCTTCAATTGCCTCGGGCTCTATATCTTCGGTACTCGCGTCGAAGAGAGCGTGGGAGAAAAAGCATTCCTTCGACTCTTCGTCGGAGGGCTGCTCGCGGCTGCCGCTGCTGTGTTGGGCGCGCACTATCTGCCGCAACTTCTTGGACGGCCGATAGCGCACGTTCCGGTCGTCGGTGCTTCGGGCGCAATCTCCGCGGTAGCGGCGGTTTTTTGCTGGCTGTATTGGGATCAATGGCTGAGTTTCTTCGTCGTACAGTTCAAAGGGAAGCACCTCCTGCTCTTAATGGTTGCGCTCGATGTTCTGCGCGCAACCACCAGCCAACTGAGCCTCAGCGCGCACCTCGGTGGAACGCTGTTCGGCCTGCTCTGGGTTTCGGGGTACTGGCGGCCGGACATCTGGACGCTCCGCTTCCGCCGATGGCGAATGAAGAGAAAACTCAGCGTCGTCGAGACGCCACCTAAAGAGTGGATGAACTAGGTGAGAGCTGCGCTCTAGGGGCGTCGACGGGTCTGAATGCCTCGAGACACTGCGTGCCTGCTTGACCAACGACTGGCTCCCTCTTAGAGCCGGGCGCAATCCCAACACCTACTCCACACGAGGCGCGAGATGACTGTACGAGTTGCTATAAACGGATTCGGCCGCATTGGCCGCAACATCGCTCGAATCCTGGCCGGACGCGCCGGCGTCGATTTGGTCGCGTTCAACGACCTCACCGATGCAGCGACGCTCGCGCACCTTCTGAAGTACGATTCGGTACACGGGCGCTTCTCCGGCACCGTCGAGGTGGGCGAGAACTCGATCACCATCAACGGCGACGAAGTGCGCGTGTTCTCGGAACGAGACCCTTCTGCCCTCCCCTGGGCCGACCTCGGCGTTGACGTCGTTCTCGAGTGCACGGGGCACTTCCGAACCAAAGAGACCGCCAGCAAGCACATTACGGCAGGCGCCAGAAAGGTGATCATCTCCGCCCCCGGCAAACAGGTGGATGCCACCATCGTGCTCGGCGTGAACGACGACACACTCGATACCGATGCGCACACGGTGATCAGCTGCGGCAGCTGCACGACGAACTGCCTTGCACCACTGGCGAAGACGCTTCACGACGCGGTCGGCATTCGCCACGGCCTTATGACAACCGTGCACGCCTACACTGCCGACCAGCGCCTCCTCGATGCGCCGCACTCCGACCTGCGCCGCGCACGAAGCGCCGCGCTGTCAATGGTGCCGACAACCACGGGCGCCGCCATTGCGGTGGCACAAGTGTTGCCGGCCTTGAAGGGCCGTCTCGACGGTATGGCGGTTCGCGTGCCGACGCCCAACGTCTCGATGGTCGACTTCACGTTCAACGCCGAGCGCGACACGACGGTGGAAGAGATCAACGAAGCGGTACTCAGCGCATCAACCGGCGCAATGAAGGGTATCCTCGCGTACGAAACCGAGCCGCTGGTGAGCATCGACATGAACGGTAACCCTCATTCGTCGATCTTCGACGCGGCGCTGACCACGGTCCTCGGCGGTAGCATGGTGAAGGTTCTGAGTTGGTACGACAACGAGTCGGGCTTCTCTCATCGTATGGTCGACCTCGCACTCCGCTTCTCGGCCTAAGGAGCGAACGATGGAACTCAGCGGCATTCGCAATCTTGATACGCTTAAGGTCCCCGGCAAAACGGTCCTTGTGCGCGTCGACTTTAACGCCCCTTTTCAAGATGGCGTCATCTCAGATGACGGACGAATTCGGGCAGCTCTCCCAACGATCAACGCGCTGCGCGAGCAAGACTGCCGCGTCGTGCTAGCGAGTCATCGCGGACGGCCAAATGGGGAGCGAGTGCGAGAGCTCTCGCTGGTTCCTATCGGTGAAAGGCTCGCTGAGTTGCTCGACTGCGATATCTGCGTGCCAGATGATTGTGTCGGAGACGGGGCAAAAAAAGTGATCCGCGACCTGCCGCCGCGTGGCGTGGTGCTGCTGGAGAACCTGCGCTTTCACACGGCTGAGACAAAGGGCGACTCGGTGTTCGCCTCTGAGCTCGCGTCATTGGCCGATGCCTACGTCAACGATGCGTTCGGAACGGCGCATCGGGCGCACGCGTCGACATACACTGTTGCTCGCTTCTTCTCGGAAGATAAGCGAGCAGCAGGCCGCCTGATCGAGCGCGAGCTTGAGCACCTCAATCCGCTGCTTCTGAACGCCGAAACGCCTTTCCTCGGGATACTGGGTGGAGCGAAGGTGTCGGACAAGATCGCCGTGATCGAGAACCTGCTGGGGCGCCTGAACACGTTGCTGATCGGCGGCGCGATGGCCTACACGTTCCTGGCCGCACGGGGTGAGTCGGTCGGCTCGAGCCTTGTACAGCCCGATATGTTAGAAATCGCAAAGCGTTTACTGGTCGCCGCGGAAGCAACGCGAACGAAGCTCCTACTTCCGACGGACCACGTGATTGCTGCGGCAATCGGCGCTGAGAAGGGAGATGTGACGGAAGGAGCTTCGATTCCGTTCGGAATGGCTGGATTTGATATCGGCCCGAAGACGATTGAGCTCTACAAGCAAGAGATCGCGCGAGCGCGCACGGTGTTTTGGAATGGCCCGATGGGCGTATTCGAGAGCTCAGCCTTTGACGGTGGCACGTTCGCGGTGGCTCACGCGCTCGGAGACTCGAAGGCCACGGTTGTCGTGGGAGGAGGAGATTCAGCCGCGGCGCTCAAGACTGCCGGACGCAGCGACGATGTGACCCACGTATCCACCGGCGGCGGCGCCAGCCTTGAGTTTATCGAAGGTCGTGAGCTTCCCGGCATCGCTGCCCTAAGGGCTGGTCACAAATTCACGATGTAGAGGAGCCATGCGAACCCCAATTGTTGTTGGTAACTGGAAGATGAACGGCCTGAGTGCCGAAAGCGGGTCACTTGCTGCGGCGACCGCTGCGGCCGCCGCGTCCCTATCGCTCGATGTTGGCGTCGCTCCACCTGCGCTTTGGCTCGCTCAGACCGTCGCCGCTTGCGGCGACCACTGTTCAGTTTTCGCGCAGGATGTGTCCGCTCACTCATCCGGCGCACACACCGGCGAAGTCAGCGCGGCAATGCTCAAGGATTTGGGCGCAGCAGGCGCCATTGTCGGACACTCGGAGCGGCGAGCGCAGCACAGCGAGTCCAACGAGCTCGTCGGGGCCAAGGTCAAGGCTTTGCTCGCTGAAGGACTGCACGCGATCGTTTGTGTTGGAGAGCACCTGGACGACCGGGCAGCGACTCGCACGTGGGCCGTCATCGAGGCCCAGCTGATTGGTGCGCTCGCCTCGCTCTCGGCGACCCAATTGCAGTCGATCGTGATTGCCTACGAGCCCGTTTGGGCAATTGGTACCGGACTCACAGCGTCTCCAGAGCAGGCTCAAGAAGTGCATGCTCAGATTCGAACGTGGGTATCGGAGAACATCGGAGCGACCGCCGCAGACGCTGTTCGCATTCAGTACGGTGGCTCGGTGAAACCGGGAAACGCAGCATCATTGATGTCGCAGCCGGACGTCGATGGGGCTCTGGTTGGTGGCGCAAGCCTCTCAGGCGAAACGTTTGGTCTCGTCCTGGCAGCATGCGAATAATCTCCGGCTCACCTACGTGCACTGGGTGCCCCACCCTCATGACTGCCTAGTGATGAGGGACGCTGCACCCTTTTCACTTGCGTTGTGCGCCCGGTCTGCCCTAGTTTTCCTGCCCCTGCGTCCTCTCGGCGCGCCTCACTGAACTGGTACGCGCGATGACTACCGCCATCACGATTCTCTTCGTCCTCAACTGCTTCTTCTTGATCCTGGTCGTTCTGCTCCAAGCAGGAAAAGGCGGCGGGCTCACGTTGGGCGGCGGCGGCGGCGGCGGCGGAGCATCCGGCACCGTCTTCGGCGCCACGGGCGGCGCCACATTCCTCCAGAAGCTGACGGTCGCCTCGGCTGCAGCCTTCATGGTGCTAAGCATGACGCTCGCGCACCTCTCGTCGACGCACAGTGGCGTGGCAGAGGGCACCTTTGTTGACCCCGACGCTGAGTCCGTGCTCGAGGCTGGCGGCACCGCTACAGGCGAGGCTGCCCCAGAAGCAGCCCCAGCCACCGAAGCCACTTCACCCGAAGCGG
>JBLFZA010000130.1:0-12050 GCA_047610025.1 Bradymonadia bacterium
CACTTCGCAAGCTTACCGGCACGTTGAGCAAGTCGAATACGTGTCTATTCTTCATCAACCAGATTCGTCTAAAGATCGGGGTGATGTTCGGTAGCCCGGAGACGACCAGTGGCGGCAACGCGCTGAAATTCTACGCGTCGATGCGCTTAGATATTCGCCGGATTGGGGCGCTGAAGGACGGTGGTGGCGTGGTGGGTAACCGCACCCGCGTGAAGGTCGTGAAGAACAAGCTCGCTGCGCCTTTCCGCGAAGCAGAGTTCGACATCATGTACGGCAAAGGCATCTCTCGCGAGGGGGATCTGCTCGACCTCGGCACCGACATCGGTGTCGTTGAGAAGTCGGGCAGCTGGTACTCGTACGACGGCGAGCGCCTCGGTCAGGGACGAGAGAACTCGAAAGCGGCACTCGCGGAACATCCCGAGCTCGCGAATCGGATCGAGAAGCAGATTCGCCAGCACTTTTCGCTCGACCCAACGCCTGAGCCCGAAGCGGTGGCGGCAGTCGAAGCGTAACGCTTTGCTGCGCGACGGTGGAGGCCCCGGTGTGGCGGGCGCTTCCACCGCTCGCGTGGCGACGTTTTTAGTGGTGGGCTAAAGCGCTCGTTGCAGCGTTGTAGCGACGGGGTCCCTCACCACGGACCCGTGCTCGACCGGTGAGCGGCATGCTACTCGCCGGCGTAGACTCGCGCCCGCCGCATTCCCCCGGTATGCTGCTCGAGTCTCTCGTCTACGCGGAGACGGAAACCACTATTTCAAACGCGCGTGGCCAACTATGGCACTCGAACTCAATCGTGTTCTGCAGGTCGCTCTAAAAGGCGGCGCGAGCGACATTCACATCAAGGCGGGACTGCCCCCGATGTTTCGAGTGAATGGCTCGCTCGTCCCTCTAAAGGACGCCGAGAGGCTCACGCCCGAAGAGATCGCGCGAACCGCGCACGGCATGATGTCGCAGGCGCAGATCCTCGAGTTCAAAGAGCGCCACGATTGTGACTTCGCCTATGGAGTCCCCGGGGTTGGTCGATTCCGCGTTAATGTCTTCCAACAGCGAAACGCCGTTGGGATGGTGCTTCGCGTCATCCCCTACAAAGTCCGCACGATCGATCAGCTGGGACTGCCCGATGTGGTGAAAGCCATCGCGGACAACCGACGGGGATTGATTCTGGTTGCCGGCACAACGGGGTCCGGAAAGTCAACCACACTGGCTTCGATCATCGAGCACATCAACGCGACCCGCTCCGAGCACATCATCACGATCGAAGATCCGATCGAGTTTCTCATTCGCGACAAACGCAGCGTCATCAATCAGCGCGAGGTCGGAACAGACTGCGAGTCGTTCCAGCGCGCGCTGCGGGCGGCCCTCCGCCAAGACCCTGACGTGATTCTGATCGGTGAAATGCGAGATAAAGAGACGGTGGAGATCGGTCTGACGGCGGCCGAGACTGGACACCTTGTTCTCGCGACCCTGCACACGACCGACTGCACGGAGACGATAACCCGACTGATAAGCGTCTTCCCGCCGCACCAGCAGAAGCATGTCCGGCTGATGGTCTCTAGCCTGCTAACTGGCGTTATCGCGCAGCGGCTTGTGCCAACGAAGACAGGCGGCCGAGTGCCAGCAATCGAGGCGATGGTGACCACGGCGCGCGTCCGTGAGCTCATTCTTGACGAGAACCGTTTCCGGGAGATTCGAGAAGCGATTGAGGCGGGGAGGGACACCTATGGCATGCAGTCGTTCGACCAAGGTCTCATGGATCTTCTCAACCGCGGCCTAATCTCGTACGAAGAGGCGGTCCTGCAATCGTCCAATCCGGACGACTTTGCGCTCAAAGTCTCGGGCATTGGAGGCACTGGAAACGATGACTGGAAGCCGTACCGAGAAGCACGCGAGTCCGACGCTGTGCCGACCTTCGACTTCGATGACTTCTAGCCCGCCGGTCGCTCTTCGCGCGATCCATCGTTTCGCCGTCACCGCGCTCTTTGCCCTCTCCTTCGTAACGTGGGCGCCTAGTGCCTTCGCCCAGCGCACGTCCGAGGTTGAGCGCGAGCTTCGGCCTCAGCTCTTGAGTGCGTCGATCGGGGTTGAGTTCGTCACGCGGCGCTTCGACGTTCGAGGCCCCACGGATGTTGAGTTCGACGCACCTTACTATCCTGGTTTGATGCTCCGCTTTGAAGCCTATCCTGTGGCATGGTTCGCGCCCGACTCGCCCGCGGGGGGGGTGGCGCTTTGGGCGGAGACATCGAAACACGCGACGACGACTGCTGTGGCCATTCGCGTCGAAGGTGACCCCTACGACTTGAGCGTGCCCACGCGTCACGACATGAGTTACTTCGCGCTCGCCTACGCGTGGACCGGAAGTCGGCGGCTGCAGATCACGCCTGCGATCGGCTGGCGGACCACGGAGTTCTCGCTCAGCTACAACTCCTATTATGGTTCATCATTCTACCGCGGCGTCGAGCTTTCGCTGCGCGCCACGCGGCTCCCTGGCCGAATTCCGATACGACTGGATGGCAGCATCTTCGGCCGCCCTTCCTTATCTCTCGGCAGCACAGCGACTGCGTTTGGTGACTCTGCTCAAGCCCGCGGGGCTGGCGGCGCCGTCGCAGCGACCCTCGTCACGAAGCTCGGTTTGACCGTCGGAGCCGAGACACGTGTAGAGTGGACGCGAACCCGATATGAGTCGACGCGCCAAGACAGCACGTCCAACGACTTGTTCCAGTCATTTGTGATCTCAGTCGGGTACGCGCTATGACGTCTCCTTTTTTTCCCTGTCGCACCACCCGCCCATGAGCGCCATTAAGGCCCGTCTCGGTAAGTTCGCAACCGTTGACGACTTCGTCGAAGGCTATGCGCAATACTTCTTCCGTGGCGGAATTCTGCTTCCAACGCGCCAAGAGCGGCGCGAAGGCGAGTCCGTCTCCCTACATCTGAAAGTCGCTGACGGCTCGACCGTGCTGCGCGCGGAGGGAGTCGTGAAACAAACGCGACTCAACTCCGACGGCCGGCCCGTGGGGCTGGTGATCCGGTTTACGAAGCTCGATGCTAGCAGCAAGCACGTCGTCGACCGCATCATGGATGCGAAGCGCAAGACGCCAGACTCTGGCAGCTTGCAAGCCGTGCCGCTCAACGCTCAAGTCAAGAACCGGCTGCGTGACAACACGACAGGCCAACATTTGGCCGTCCAAGACATCGCGGCGATCGCCGATGCGATCGATGACACCTTTGACTCGATCTTTAGCGACGCCGCGCTGCCTGCGGGGGGTGGCGGCCCGATGGCGGGCGCAGAAGACGAGTACCTGGCGAGCCTAGGCGACCTAGGGGCCATCGCGTCCACATCGACCAGCGCTTCGGGGACGCAGCCCGTCGCTGTTGAAAACGAAGCGATGACCGCGAGTTCGGCAACGTTCGAGGCCCCAGAGTCGCGCGATTCGTCAGGAGAGCCGGCGCTTTCGCCGTCTCTCTCGCACCGCACCTCGACCTCGAGCGACCCCACGAGCGCGTCCCGGGTAGAGCCAGGTGTTCCCGCCCGACCGGACACCCCGCTTTCTCTGATCGCGGAGGCCTCGGGAGCCTCCGAGCGCATCCAAGCTGTCGACACCAGCGAGACCACGATTCAGAGGCCCGCTAGCGGTGATGCCGCAGGGCTCACCACTGCCGAACTCGACATCTCTCAAGACGATGTTCTGGCCACGCCTCCTCAACTCTCCCTACCCGACGATGAGAGCGAGGACGGTCACCCGGCGGTCACCACTGTCCATTCTCGGCCCGCCGCGCCGGACGATGAGCTCGACGTAGCAGATGTCTTCTCGCAGGCACGAGCGGAGGCTCAGAGCCGAGGTCACAGTTCCGCCGAAGCGTCCGTCGATGGCGACTCAGAGGCCGCACCAGACGCACTGTCACTTGATTTCATCGATTCGACTCTCGAGGGATCTCCCCGACGCGAAGGGCAAGCCACGAAGGATTCGAAAGCGATTCTCGATGCGCTCTCCAACGCAAACCTGCCGGCTGCATCTGATAGCGCGGCGGAAGACTCGCCTAAGCCCCAGATGCTGAGCGATGCCTCCTCGACCATGTTTGGTATGCCGGCCTTCGACGCGAATACTCTTAGCGACGCCTCCGGTCCTCGGTCGCTCGCGAAGATGGAGTTGAAGAAGAAGTCTGCAGAGGCTGATGCCGCTCTCGACGCTGACGGGACGGACAACGATCAGGGCGAGCGCGTGAAGAGTTTCATCTCGGCTTTGACCGAGGGCCCCGGCGCTCAGAGTGCAGTCCAATCTGACGGACGACCACAAGCGGATGCGTCGGATGCCGCCGCGATGCCAGGCAGCGCGCCGGCGATCCAGAGCGGCAGCGACGATGTGGTCGGCGCTGAGACGCCATTCGCGGCGACCATGGCGATGAGCGCCGGCGGTGATGACTTCGTAGAGAGCGTGGCAGATCGCGTGGCGAGCGCGAAAATGGGAGAAGCGGCGCTTGACGAGCTTCTTGCAGGCGATGAGACGGAACAAGAGCTACCCGCGAGCTTCACGCAACCACCGATGGACTTGGAGCGGACCGAGCCTGAGAGCCCGCTTCAGCGATTCATCGCGTGGCTTAAGGGGTTGTTCGCGAAGTAGACGCGAGCGCCTTCCCGATATCTCCTCGGCGCTGGCAGCCGTCCCACGTGATGCCCGCAGCGGCAGCGTAGGCGCGCGTAAGCGCCTCCTCCGGAGTCGTTGCACGCGCGGTCACGCCTAGAACTCGACCGCCGTTGACCACCACGTCGTCACCACGTGTCGCGGTCCCTGCGTGAAAGACGACGGTGTGATCGTGACGACTGGCCTGAGCCAGACCCTCGATGACCGCTCCCTTCACGGGGGCCGTAGGATAGCCTTCCGCCGCTAGCACGACCACAGCGCTCGCTTGCCCGCGCAATGCGCGACGCTGGACAGTCCCCGACGCGACCTCTTGCAGAACCGGCAACAGATCACCGTCTAGCGCCATCATCAACGCTTGCGTCTCGGGATCTCCGAGGCGAACGTTGAACTCCAGCACTTTTGGACCCCCCTGCGTCAGCATCAAGCCCGCGTAGAGGAACCCACGAAACGCAATACCGCGCTTCCTGAGTTCAGCGAGCGTCGGCTCAATCACCGTGCGACAGATTTCCTGCTCGAGGGCATGATCGACGAAGGGCGCCGGGGTGTAAGCGCCCATGCCGCCAGTGTTCGGGCCGAGGTCTCCATCGAGCAGTCGCTTGTGATCCTGCGACGTCGGAAGAATTGCGAAGTCGTCGCCATCGGTGAGGACGATGAAACTCGTCTCGGGGCCTTGCAGCCGCTCCTCGAGCACGAGGCGCGCCGAAGCATCGCCGTAGGGCTGGTCACGCAACATCTCGACCGCTGCACGGCGAGCAGCCTCCTTGTTGTCGCAGACGACCACGCCCTTACCAGCGGCGAGTCCGTCAGCCTTCACTACGAGGCCCTCACCTTCGAACGCGTCGACGAACGCGTTCACTTCGGCCTCCGTAGCGACCATCTCGTAGCGCGCGGTGGGTACTCCGGCCGACTGCATGATCTGCTTTGCGAACGCCTTCGAGCCTTCGAGCTCTGCTCCGCGCGTCCCCGGCCCCACGGTACCAATCCCAGCATCACGCAGCGCGTCGGCTAGCCCCGCGACGAGCGGAGCCTCTGGCCCGACGACCACGAGGTCGATCTCACGAGACTGGCAGGTCGCGACGATCTCCGCGTGGCTCGCTCCGGCCTCGAGGTTCGTCAAGCGCGAGTCGGCGGCCGTGCCCGGATTGCCTGGCGCGACGTACACGCGCGACGCGAGTGGGCTTTCGGCAACCTTCCACGCGATAGCGTGCTCACGCCCGCCTCCACCAATGATTAGTACGTTCATTTGATCTCTTTGGCCGAGTGCAAGTGAGGGCACATGAAACTTTAGGAACCTGCTAGCGTCAGTGCTTGAAGTGCCGATGGCCGGTGAAGACCATCGCTATGCCACGCTCATTGCACGCGTCGATGACCTCTTGGTCTCGCATGGATCCGCCGGGCTGAATGATCGCCTTCACGCCGGCGTCTGCGGCATGGTCCACACCGTCGCGGAACGGGAAGAACGCATCGCTCGCGAGCGACGCTCCCAGAACCGGCCGCGTTGCCTTGGTGACGGCGAGCTTGACGGCGTCAACACGCGACATCTGCCCGGCCCCGATTCCACTCGTGGACGTCTCGTCCCCAAGAACAATGGCGTTTGACTTCACGTGCTTACAGACGCGCCAAAGGAACGCGAGCGCGGCGGCCTCGGCGTCGGTTGGGACTCTCTCAGTGGCCACTGTCCAGGTCTCATCGAGGTCGTTGATCCGAGGGTCAGCTGTCTGGGCCAATGTCCCGAACATGGTCTGACGCAGCACGACGGGCTCCGCCGCACGTTCGGGCACCACGAGGAGTCGCAGCTTCGACTTTCTGGCAAAGATCTCGCGCGCTTCTTCGGAGAAGTCAGGCGCTGACACGACCTCGTAAAAGCGGCCAGCAATGAGGGTCGCGAGGGTCGCATCAACTACGCGATTCAGCGAGACGATCCCGCCGAATGCCGAGATCGGATCGGCTGCGAGCGCGTGCTCGTAAGCGACCAGCAAGCTTGCTCCATCACGCCCAACACCGCACGGGTTCGTGTGCTTCACCACGACTGCCGCGGGCTCCTGAAACTCTCGCACCGCAGCGACTGCGCCATCGAGATCGACGATGTTGTTGTAGCTAAGCGCCTTCCCCTGAAGCACAGTCGCGCCGCTGTAGTCGGTCTCAGACGCCGATCGGTACAACGCGGCCGATTGGTGAGGGTTCTCGCCGTAGCGCAGGTCCGTGACCTTATGCAGGGGCGAATGACGCTCCGCAGCAAGCGCGGGGGTGTCGAGCTGCTGCGCAAGATAGGTTGCGATCGCAGCGTCATATCCCGCGGTATGCTCAAATGCCTTCAGAGAGAGACGCTGGCGGGTGGGCAGATCGATTTCGCCGGCACGTAGCTTTTGGGCCACGTCACCATAGTCCGCCGGCGACACGACGATTGTCACATCCACGAAGTTCTTCGCGGCCGCCCGCACCATAGTGGGGCCCCCAATGTCGATCTGCTCAACCGCCTCGGGCATCGTGACACCAGGTTTGGCGATAGTGTCGACGAAAGGGTAGAGGTTCACGGCGACGACATCGATGGGCACAATTCCATTCGCAGCGGCTTCAGCGGCATGTTCTGCGTCCCCTCGCCGGAAGAGAATTCCACCGTGCACAACGGGATGCAGTGTCTTCACGCGTCCACCGAAGACCTCCGGCGAAGCGGTGACGTCGCTGACGTAGGTCGCGTCGACTCCGGCGGCGGTGATCACTCGGTAGGTGCCGCCAGTGGACACGACCTCGAATCCGAGTTCGACAAGCGCCCTCGCGAAGTCGACGATGCCGGTTTTGTCGTAAACGGAGAGAAGTGCGCGTCGCTGAGCCATCGTGCGTCTGGTGCAGGGGGACTTTGCAGTGGATTCTGCGGGCGCGTATCGGGCACCAACCCAGTCCTGTCAACCGAGGCGCGCTCGCGGCTCATGCCACGCGTCGTTCCGGTTCCCCTCGCGGCTGTCCGCAATCCTCTACGACAGATGACGGCGGCTCGTTAGAGCTCGTCCTCATCGTCGTACTCCGCGTAGAGCTTCTCGATTCCGCTCTTCTCTAGCTGCCGGATCCGCTCCCTTGTGAGGTTGAGGATAACCCCAATCTCTTCCAGCGTGATGCCCCCTCGGTCGGCGACATCAAGTGCGCACGTTTCTGGCATTTCCCATACTTCAAGGTCTGGGAAGTTCACCTTGATGGATCCGGTAGCCGGGTTCACATCGAGGTACAGGTGGAATCGACAACTCACCCATGGGCATGGTCGCGGCCCAGTGGCGCAATCATCCCTATCCTGCGGCCGCTCGGAAGCCAGCGAGCGCAGGAGTTCGTTTGCGTCGCGGACTTCTTCTCGAGACAAACGCCGCGTGGCGAGTGTCTTCGAGCGGCGCAAGCCCTTGCGCCCTTTCCGCCGGGCAACGCCCGACGGCGTGATGCCTTTCATCCGATCTGACAACTCGGTGTCCTTCGTGTTGCCGGGTGGCGCTTAAAGTTGGGGCTCATCAATGCCGCAGTGCGTACCTGTCGCATCGATCTTTTGTCAACAGGTGCCGTACTCAAGCGTCGGTTCCGCCTTCGCTGCCGTTGGTCGGAGGCTGAACCTCGCCCTCAGCGTTATAGCTCGGCTTACGCCAGAAGTTGTGTCGCGCTTCGACGAAGCGGACAGTGCCGGACTTGTTGCGCATCACCACGGAGTGGGTCTCGCAGCCGTCGCCCAAGAATCTCACGCCCCGGAGCATGTCTCCGGTCGTAACTCCTGTGGCGGAGAACACGATATTCCCGTGAGCCAAGTCGTCGAGAGAGAAGACGCTGTGGATGTCTCGGTCGCCCATCATCTTCTTCGCGCGCTCTTTCTCGCGCTCATTCCGGAAGACGAGTTTGCCCTGCATATCACCGCCGATGCACTGCAGCGCGGCGGCGGCGAGCACACCTTCCGGGGCGCCGCCGATACCGAGCAGGAGGTCAATGCCGGTCTCTTCTTTGCAGCACGCGATCGCAGCGTGAACATCTCCGTCAGCGATGAGCTTGATGCGGGCTCCTACTTCGCGAACCTCTCGAATAATGTCCTCATGGCGAGACCTGTCGAGGATGATGACCGTGAGATCCTCAACCTGACAGCCCTTCGCTTTGGCCAACTGCCGAACGTTCTCCGCAGGAGTCGCCATGATGTCGATCACCCCGCGGCCGACGGGACCGACCGCGATCTTGTCCATGTAGATATCGGGGGCGTGCATGAGGCAGCCCGGCGAGCCTGCCGCGATAACGGCGAGTGCTCCTGCGCGCCCGTAGGCGCAAAGCCCAGTGCCCTCGAGTGGGTCGAGGGCGATGTCCAACTTGGGCGACTCGGGACCTGCGGCGCCGACGCGCTCACCGATGTACAACATCGGGGCCTCGTCTCGCTCCCCCTCGCCGATGACGATTGTGCCGTCGATGTCCATCGCTTTGAAAGCGCTTCGCATTGCCTCGACTGCGGCGTCGTCGCTGAGGTGGCTGTCGCCTCTACCCATGGTACGAGCAGCCGCAATCGCTGCTGCTTCGGTGACTCGAACGAATTCTAGCGCGAGATTGCGATCCATTTTCGGTTAACCGTGAGCTTGGAAAACTAGCTCGGCCCGTCCATCACACCGCCCCCAAGGTGTCAATCGTCGGCTGCGATTGACACGACGACGCCCTCGCGGCACCTTTCGCTCCATGTCGAGATCGCCACAGTGCATTGGTCCTTTTGAGCTGCTCGCTCCCCTCGGTCGTGGCGGAATCGCAGACGTCACGCTCGCGCGACGCGAGGGCGATCCGGTGGGGTTTGAGTTGGTGCTGAAACGTCTGCGCGACCCCCTGCGAGAGGACGTACGTCTGCGCGCTCTGCTTGAGGAGGAAGCGCACATCGGTCGCACTCTCCGACATGCAGCCATTCCGCGGCCATTTGGCATCTGGAAAGGGGAAGGCGATCCCATCTTGGTGATGCCCTTCTTTTGGGGCGTGGACCTCACGCGGATCGCACGAGGTGGCACAATGAACAACGTCGTCATCGCGCCAACGACCGTCGCCGCGATGATCGCTAAGGCCGCTCGTGCCTTGCATGCGGTCCACGAAGCGCGTGACGTCGACGATCGCCCCCTCGACTGGGTACACCGCGACGTGTCTCCGCCGAACATCATGCTCGGCTTTGATGGCAGAGTCGCGCTAATCGATTTGGGGATCGTTGCCCGCTCCGGCGTGCAGCCGCAGACCGCTCGGTCGCCTGAGGGGAAGGCCAGCTACATGAGCCCCGAGCAGGCCTCGGCCGGCCCACTCGACAGACGGTCGGACATCTTCTCGCTCGGAATTGTGCTCTTTGAATTCGTGACCGGCCGGCGCCGATTCCGTCGGGATAACGCGACGGACGCTAGGCGGGCCGTGCAGCAAGCCCAAGCGCTCGGCTCGCACGAACTCTCCAACGTAGGCGACGCGTTGGCTGACGTGATGAAGCGGTGCTCGATGCCGAATCCTGACGACCGCTTTCAGACCGCGGCAGAGCTCGCGGACGCTCTAGAGGCGCTGCTATCACCACAAGATGACGAGATTGCGCTCGCGGCGCTGGCAGAAGCGTGCTGCGGGAGCGAACGTGAAGGGCTCGAACAGGTCACGAATGCCGGTTACGCCGGCCCCAAGCCGACGCACGACTTTCCAACCTCTGTTCTCGGCGGCCTAGAAGCTGGTGACGACGAACGCACCGCCTCGCGCCTTGAGGATGCTCCACAAGCAGGCGCGGCCAAAAGAGCGAACGCCGACGCTGCCGACGCTGCCGACGCTGCCGACGCTGCCGACGCTGTCGACGCTGTCGACGCTGCCGATGAGTCCGAAGATCCTGCCCAGTACGATGAGGTCGTGGCTTCGACGCGACGCGTCCCGCAACGCGCCACGCAGACTGAGAGCACCATCTTCGCCAACCCGGACGACGAGCTACCGCTGCAAACCGGTGGCAACGTCTTCCGAAACGTGATCATCGCGCTTGTTGTGCTTTGTTGCGTCTTCTTCGCTTGGAAGATCTCCATCGATGGAATCGGCACGAACTTCCATCCCGACGAAGCACAAGGACCTCAACGAGCCGATTTCGAGGCAGAACCGCTTGCCCCGGTCGAACGCCCAGCCGAAGTCGCGACTGAGATCGCATCGGAGCCAGCCGGAGCGTGGATCATCGTGAACGGCGAAGCGACACGTCTGCAAACGCCGTCAACCGTTCAGCTGATTCAGGCTCAATCCAACCTGGTGACCTTGCATCATGCCGGGCACGAGACCGAGACGATTCAGCTCAATGATGCCGACGGTACCGCGGTCAACGCCACACTCATCGCGCTGCCCGAGCCCGAGCCCGAGCCGATCGCTGACGACGGTGACGAGGTCGTGGCTGAAGGCTCGGCGGATCCGTCGCCTGTCACGCTGGGTCAAGGTCTCGTGCGCGTGATTGCGCGAAGTGTTGGCGGAGCTGACGTCGAGGCTGAGGTCTTGTTGAACGGCCGCGCGCTGCCGGGGTTCACCCCGATGGACGTCCCCGTAGACGCGAGACAGCGCCAACACATTACGGTGCGAAAGGCGGGTCTTCGAGACACCGCAGCGTACGTCAGCACGATCCCCTACAGGGATCGTCGAAGTGCGCGCGAGCTGCTGCTCGAGATGACTGCCGACACGGGCTCGGACCGGCAACCGACGCTGCTGTCTGTCTTCGCATCACCACCAGGTCGAGCGCTGGTTCTGGACGGCGATGACATGGGCCAGGTCACCATCTTGACGCTCGCCGGCGGGGGGCACTACGTCGCTGAAGTCATCGCAGATGACCACATCACCGAGAGGTTGCCCATTACCGCTGACCTCGGTCGATTCGTGTGGATCGCCAACCTAGCTCCAATCGTAACCGGTCCTGCCACCCTCACAATCAACGTGGGCGATGAGTCTACGCTCATCTTCGGCGAGCGTGTCAGAACAGGCTCTTCCGGCGCGCGACAGCTGGGGACGGGCGGGCTGGAGGCCGGTGAGGTCGAAGCCGGCCCCTGGCGCATTACCCTTGAGGCTCGCACAGAAGCCGGACGCGTTCGCGGGCGCTTCGTACTTGAGCTGGCGCCACAAACGCACACGACGATCGACTATGCCGTTGAGTCGGGCGAGTTTGTGGAGTTGGGACGGACCGAACGAGCGGCGGTCACCAACTAGCTCTGGCTGTTTGCGCGTTGGTTCGGTCGACGGAATACGACGCCATCGTCACGGGGTTCTGCTCGCGGAGACCAAAATCGGGTGTGCGATAGGCACCTCGTTTTGACCACGGGTCCTTTCGACACTACCGTTCGGCCTTGAGATGCCCCCGCATTCGCTTTGGACCACCGAAGCGTGCACTCGCGCGACAGCGCCGTGAACTCAGGGTTCCGTTGATGTGGCCAGCACAGACTCTCTTTCTTC
>JBLFZA010000131.1:0-12042 GCA_047610025.1 Bradymonadia bacterium
GCGGCACCGGCAGCGGCATCGGCATCGGCATCAGCGTCGGCGTCGGTAACATCGGCGGCGGCAACATCAGCAACATCAGCCACGCAGCTGCGGTCTTCGCCTATGGACTCACATGATCCGTTCGGGCAGTCAGCGTCGGTGAAACAGTTGAGTGTCGGAAGTGGGGAACCACAGCCACTAAGCGCGAGCACGAGGCTGCAGTACAGACTCGCTGTCGCAACTATGCCCAGAACCACTGGTGTTCGCCGTGCGGTCATTGCCCGTACCTCGTGAGTCTGAGTGCCCATCGATTCTGCCGGCGGAGATGCAGTTGGGCTGTGCCAAGCTGCGGTGTATTCATTCGATTCGGCGGTGTTGACGGGCTGCGAGGCCCACCACCGCGACACGGCGGCCACGTGTTCACGTGGATCGATGATGCGGATAAACTGTCCCGCCATCAACGCATCACATGGGTCTTCCTGGGCCGAGGCAGGGGAACTCCCCATAACGAACAGACCAACATCGCCGCGACCTGCTGCGCATCGGCCATTCTGCGCGTTCTCATTTGCGTTGACGCGGCGTAAGGGCACGCGATGCGTCGGACGAGGTGGATCTTGTTCGATGGTGGGCCGCAAAAGGTGGCGCCGCGCTTCATCCAGCCTGCAAACCAACATCAGCAAAAACGAGAAACGGCGCCGTCTCCGGCGCCATTCATCGTTCACGCTCGCCGCAGCGAGCAGCGATTACATATCTTCGCCCGAACCCGAGCCTTCGCCCGAGCCTTCGTCCGTGCCGAGGCCCGTGCAGAAGTTGAAGTCATCGATGCAGAATTCGAGCTGGCACGAGCCACATGCATCCGACGTTGGGTCAGCTGCGCATGGTGCGAGGCAGTTCTCGATCGAGCAGACAACGGTGTCCGCGTAGCAGGTCGAGCAGCCAGCGGTGACGCCAGTGTTCTCAAGCACGCAACGCGAGGAGCAAAGCGATGCGTCTTCGTCGCCGAGGCAACCGAGGCCGCAATCCTGTGCTGCGCCGGTAACGCCGCCCGCTTCGATGAGCGCGATGTCAGCATCGTTGTCGCAGAGCATGCCTGCTGCCGCGTCGACAATGCCGGAGCAGTTGTTGAAGTCACCAATGCAGAACTCAAGCTGGCACGAGCCACACGCATCCGACGTTGGGTCAGCTGCGCAGGGCGCGAGGCAGTTCTCGATCGAGCAAACGACCGTCGCCGCGTAGCAGCCCGAGCAGCCGCCTGTAAGGCCCGTAGCCGTCTCGACGCAGTCCTGAGCGCAAGCGCCAGCATCGGGGTCGCCGAGGCAGCCAAGACCACAGTCTTGTGCTTCGCCGGTCACGTCGACTTCATCGCCGCCGAGGATCGACTGGTCGTCGTCGCCAACGCAGAGGAAGGTCGAGAACTCGGGCTCGACTGGGCCTGTGTCCTCGATGGTGTCGCCAGGGTCGACGTCCGTCTCGCCGTCAACGCTGATGTCGCCGCCGCCGTCGTCCGTGGTCGTATCCTCGCCGCCATCATCGATGGTCGTATCGTCCATGGTCGTATCGTCCATGGTCGTATCGTCCGTCGACGCATCGTCCATGCCGGAGCCGTCGTCTTCTGTGACGTCAGGTGCGCCGGTGTCGGTCTCAACGTCGTCATCGCCGCAAGCGACGAGAGCGAGCGAGGCGCAAAGCGCCAGCATCAAAGCGAACATATCATTCTTGAAAAACTTCATCGCACATCTCCTTTGTGGTGCATTCCAAACCTAAATCTAAGCCCCGCTATACTGGCAGAATCAAGCAATGCAACAAAATCTGTGCGGGTTTTCTGCGTGTAGGAGTAGCGCTCCTCCACGTCTGCACTGCGCTTGCGCTACATGCCCCAGCCCCAATGCATCGGGATAGCGACCATCGCGACGATGAAGCAAAGCACCGCGAGTGGCGCTCCGACGCGAGCAAAGTCGCTAAACTTATAGCCTCCCGGGCCATACACCAGCAGGTTCGTCTGGTAACCGAAGGGAGTCAGGAAGCTCAGGGACGCGGCGACCGCGACGGCGACCGCAAAAGGTCGCGGGTCCCGCTCAAGCTGATCCGCGGTCGCGATCGCGATCGGGAGCACGAGCGCCGCTGCCGCGGTGTTCGACAGCACCTCTGTACAGAACGACGTCAGCAGATACACGGCCGCCAACGAGAGCCAGGGGCGCCAGTGCTGGACGACGTGGGCGAGCATCTCCGCGATCGATGCGGCCACGCCGCTCGACTCCACCGCCGCGCTCAGCCCGAACGCCGAGGCGATGACCACCAGCACGGAGAGATCGATCGAGCGGCGCGCGGCCGAGGGACGAATCGCGCGCGCGGCGATGAGTAAAAGCGCCGCGACCGCGCTGGCCAGCGCAATGCCCCACGTGTTCGTCGCGACTAACGTCACCATACCAATCAGCACAACGAGCGCGAAGCTCGCCTTGGCGCGGGGCTGTTCGCCTACGTCAGCGAGCTGAGCGACGAGATAGAAGTCGCCCGAGTTCGCCCATGTGGCGCGGAAACCCGGTGACCCTTCCACCATCAACGTGTCGCCAGAGCGCAAATCGGTGTTCCCAAGCTTCTCTTTGAGGCGCTCGCCGTTTCTGTGGATCGCCATCACGGCCGCGTCGTATCGACGTCGGAAGCCGGCTTCGCGCAGCGTCTGACCGACAAGCGGTGAGGTTGCGCTGATCACCACCTCGTAGATTTGGCGGGGCCCCGTGCTGGTCGACGGTCCTTCGTCGTCGTCTGCGACGGTGTTAAGGCCAGGCGTCTTGGCGAGCTCGACGACAGTATCCGCGACCCCGTAAAAGACGAGACGGTCGCCCTCGCGCAGATGGTTGGTCGGGCGCACGGGCACAATGCGCACGTGCGCGCGCTCGATCTCCGCAAGAAACAGCCCCTTCAAATGGCGCAGCCCAGCGGCTTCGACGGTGCGATTGTTAAAGGCGTAGTCCGCGCCGAGCTCCATCGTGACGCAATACTCGCGGTCGCCCTCGCGTGCAGCCTGATCCGGGCCACGCCGTGCGGGCAAGAGGCGCTTCGAGAAGAGCAGCAGAAAGGTCACACCGACGATAGTCAACGGAACGCCCACCCAAGAGAGCTCGAACATCGTGAAGCCGGGGTACCCGCGCTCTTCGAGCAGGCCGGACACGACGAGGTTGGTCGACGTGCCAATGAGGGTCGTGGTGCCGCCAAGTATTGCGGCAAACGAGAGCGGAATCAGGAACTTCGAGGGCGCGCGGCCGTGGCGTATCGCCCAGTCGCGGACCGCGGGGGTGAACATCGCCACGAGCGGCGTGTTGTTCAGGAATGCGGAGAGGACCGCCGTGGGCCCCAGCATGCGCGCGAACACACGTTTCCGATCCAGCTCGGCACCGAGCATTTGCCGTGTGATCCAGCTCAGAGCGCCGGTATCCCGCATCGCGGCGGAGACCACGAAGAGCATGCCGATAGCGATCACCATTGGGTTTGAGAAGCCCGCCAGCGCCTCGCGGTCATCGATGACGCCGCCCGCCCAGAGCACGACGAGCCCAGAGAACATGGTCACATCTGCGGGCGCGATCTCCCGTGCCAACGACACGAACATCAGCGCGAGCACCACAATTGTGATCCAAAACTCCACGCCGAAGCGCTCCAAGAGAGAGGTTGCAGGGGTATACGACGACGCTCGCCCGTCGTCCAACAGCCAAAGGCCGGCGCGCAACGCGGGTTCAACTTGCGCCGCTAACGTGCCATTGATATGCGCAGCACGCTTTTCAGATGGCGACTAGGCGAGCGAAGAAGGAGCAACGATGAGCGACGGCGAAGGCAACGATCACATTCTTGTAGGCGTTATCACCATCGTAGGCGTGGCGCTAACGGCGCTGCTCTTCGGTGTTGGTCTCGTAGCGAACTACTACAACCAACAAGCTGTACAGTCGACGGTGGGCATCACGCACGTCCCGCACGCCGATCACAGCGCCGATCACTAGGAGCGCGAGGTTGTCGCCTACGCTTGGCTTCGGCGAGCTTGATCTGCTGGCGCCCTTGCTCGATTCCGGGTGCCTCTCGGTCGGGCGCTGGATCGCTCGGCGTTTTCCAGACGGCGAACAGCTGCTTCGGCTCGCGTCGGAGGTCGCTGGGCGCGACGTCGTGGTCGCCGCTAGGCTCAACGACCCTGACCACAAGCTCATTGGAGCGACGATGGCGGCCGATACGCTGCGTCGTGCCGGGGCGCGTCGGGTGCTGCTCGCGGCACCCTATCTGCCGTACCTTCGCCAGGATGAGCAGTTCCGCTCCGGAGAGTCGGTCGGCAGCGCCTACTTGGCGAAGCTGCTGCCGAATTGGTTCGACGGCCTCGCAACCGTCGACCCTCACTTACACCGCACACCCGACCTATCCGCGCTCTTTGGCGATTGGCCAGCGTTGCATGCCAGCGCCGCACCCGCGCTCGGCGACTGGGCACGGAAGCACGCGGCTGGGGCAACGATCGTCGGCCCAGATGAAGAGTCTCATCAGTGGGCAGTGCTGGCAGCACAGCGCTCCCAATCGCACTGGACGGTGATGGACAAGGTGCGCCACGGCGACGCCGATGTCCGGGTCGCGTGCGGGAGCACGGATGATCTGAGCGGTGACGTTGTTTTGGTCGACGACATCATCTCGACCGGCGCCACGCTCGTCGCCGCAGCCGGGGTCGTCAAGGCCTGCGGCGGACGCGTCATCGCGTGCGTCGCAGTTCACGGCATCTTCGCACCCGGCGCCGTCGAGCGACTGCACGCCGCTGGCCTGCACCAAATCGTCACCACGTCCTCCGTCGTGGGCCCTAGCTCCATCATCGACGTCGCCCCCGCGCTTTGCGACGCCGTCGAGCAACTGCTCTGAAGCGATCGCCACTCGACAACGAGAGTCTCCTCCAGCATCGTTGACCTAAGCGGCATCGATGGCGACGATACAACCTCCTCGTTCGGTTGGCGGCATGAAGTACGACTATATCATCGTCGGGTCTGGGTTTGGCGGCAGCGTTGCGGCGCATCGACTTACTGAAAAGGGGTATAGCGTCGCGGTCATCGAGCAGGGCCGCCGCTACACGACGGAGGACATGCCCAAGTCCAACTGGGACCTGCGCAAGGCGATCTGGGCCCCGTCGCTCGGCCTCCGAGGCACGCTGGCAATCACGACTCTGAAAGACGTCGTGATCTTTCATGGCGCCGGGGTTGGGGGCGGGTCACTTGTCTACGCGAATACGCACTTAGAGCCCTTGGATGCGTTTTACACCGATCCGATATGGGCCGACCTGGCGGATTGGAGAACGGAGCTCGCCCCACACTACGAAGAAGCGAAGCGCATGCTCGGCAGCGTGACCTCGCCACAGATATTCGAGACAGATCGAGTCCTGCAGGAGGTGCTCGAGGAAGAAGGACAAGGCGAGACCTTCGTGCCGCATACGGTCGGAGTCTTCTTCGGAGAGCAAGGCGAGACCGTGCCGGATCCCTACTTCGACGGTGAGGGCCCCGACCGAACCGGATGCACCTTCTGCGGCTCGTGCATGATCGGTTGCCGGGTGGGCGCGAAGAACACGCTCGACAAGAACTACCTGTATTTCGCCGAGAAGCGCGGCGCGCAGGTAATCGCGGACACCCGCGTCTGCGATGTCAGGCCCCTCGCGACCGACGCGGGTGAAGCTCTCGGCACGGCGGGATATGAAGTCGTGACGCAGTCGCGCACGGCGTTCGGCTGGGGCCGCAAGAAGTCCTTCTTTGCGCAGAACGTTGTCTTCTCCGCAGGTGTCTTGGGCACAGTGAAGCTACTCATGCAATGCAAGGTGAGTGGTTCGTTGCCGAATCTTTCCCCCGCGCTCGGCACCTATGTTCGCACGAACTCAGAGTCGATTCAGGGGGTGCAGGTGCCCGAGAAGAACATCTCTCGCGGCATCGCGATTTCGTCCGGCGGGTTCACGTCGGAGGGCACGCACATTGAGATGGTACGCTATGGCGAGTTCGCGGATGCGATGGCGCCGCTGACCACGGTGCACGTCGGCGGTGGCCGGCTCCCAAGGCAGCTGTACTTCATCGCGGCCGCGCTCAAGCGCCCCTTCCAGTTTCTGAAGCAGTTTGTGTGGCCCTTCGGGTGGTCGCGCCGCACAGCGATCGTGCTTGCGATGCAGGCGACCGATACCTCGATGGAGCTGCGCTATGAGCGCAAGTGGTACTGGCCCTTCTCGCGCAGCTTGAGCAGCGACTGGGGCGAGCGCACTCCGCCGCCGACCTTCATGCCGGACGTACACCGCATCACGCAGAAGATCGCGGAGAAGATGGGCGGCGAGCCCGGATCTATTCTGCCCGAGGTCGCGCTCGACACGACAACAACCGCGCACATTCTCGGAGGGTGCCCGATGGGCGCCGACCAGAGCCAAGGCGTGATCAACGACCGCCACGAGATATACAACTACCCCGGCTTGTTCGTAGCGGATGCTTCAGCGATTCCAGCGAACCTAGGCGTCAACCCAACGTTGACGATTACCGCCATGACGGAACGCGCGATGAGTCTTATTCCAGACAAAGCGAGCGCATGAACACACTTCTTTGGCGGAAGAGACCGGACCTCTTGGGGGCGATACTTCTTCTCGTTGCACTCGGCACCCTGCCCGCCACGGCCGCCGCGCAAAGCGGGAGCGACCCAGAGGAAGAGACTGTCTGGGTCCCGGCGCCGCGCGCTCCTCTTGGCCTCGCACTCGTCGCCCCCGCCTGCGCCCCAGAGTCGCCAACCACCCGCGAAGTGTTGGCAGAGATAGAGGCGCTCATTGCGGAGATTCCCATGCATCGGGTGCAAACGCTCGCGGTCGATGCACCACAGATGCCCGATCGCTGGGAGGCGGCGGCGTTGAGCGCCGACGGCGCGGCGGTAGAGTCCGCGCTCGTGTGGCTGCGATGGCTCGACCCGCGTGTGCCTGCGCTCTCACCGGTACGACGAGGCGGCGCCTGCACGGCGGACGTGGCGAGACTGCTCACGACTTGGGTAAGCCTTGAGGCACGGGATCGTGGCGTGCTGACACCCTTCGTCGACGCGGTGTACCAAACGCACGACATCCCCGACGCGGTCACAGTCTCGCTCGCGACGCACGTGTACCTGCGCGCGGACGCGGCTGCGATGGCAATGCTTCGGCGCGCAACGCGAGACGACAACCAACACGTTCACGTCGATATACTCGCGTCGGGTGCGGAGCAGAACTTCGACGCGATGACGCGCGGTGTCTACGCGGGCACGCCTTGGCAGTCGTGGGTGCAAGCGGAGATGGCGCGGCTTAACGGACGCGCCGAGCAGTCGGTGCGGTGGGCGTCGATAGCGATAGACGCCGACCCCTTTTTCGCAGCCGCGTTGCTGACCCGCAGCGCCGCGCGGATGGGGGGCAGCAGTGAAGAACTCGCGCTCTCAGACCTCGATCACCTGCAACGCTCGTTCTCCTCGGACGGTCCCTACGGATTTTGGATTTCTCGGCTGAGCAGTCGTCTGAGATAGTCGGATGTCCAGGAAAGGCTCGGACAAGCTCCAGACAAGCTCCAGACAAGCTCCGAAAAACTCGCTAAGCGAGACGCGGCCTATGGTATAGAGGTTTTTACAAACCCTTTCCTTCTGCCCAAGGTGAACGTGGCCGTAACACGCACATCATCCACCGGATTGCTCGGCAATCTGGGGAAATCGATCGCCGCAATCCCAATTGGATTGCTCATGTTCTTCGCGTCGTTCGTGGTCCTGTACCAGAGCGAAGGATGCATAAACTTTGCGGAAGTCGCCGAGAATTCGACGGTAATCGAGGCTGCGACAGCCGGTGGACACGACGGTGAGTTCGTCTCCCTAACGGGAACGCTGTCTTCGCCCGAAACGCTCGGTGACCCCGAGTACCTCGCACCCGGACCCTATCTCTCGCTGTCTCGAAGCGTCGAGATGTATGTCTGGGTTGAGAACACCGAGACGAGCACGCGCGATAAGGTTGGAGGCGGCACCGAGACCACGACGACCTACACCTACGCGTTGACGTGGACGTCCAGCCCGTCGGACGGCGCGAACTTTGAAGACACGGCCTACCGCGGGCGCAACCCAGCCCAGACAATCACCGACGCGAGCTGGGACCTCACTAGCGCGACGGTTGGCGCTTGGTCGTTCAACCCGAACGACGCCAGCATGCCGGGCGGCGAGAGCCTGACGCCCGCCGCGCACGAGCTCCGCGGCCGCGCGCACGGCCGCGACGTCGGAAGCGATGGCAACATCTACCTGAGCGGCTCGTCCGCGAGTCCCACGCTCGGTGACTACCGCATTAGCTACCGCGCTCTCCGCACTGGCGGCGAAGTCACGGCATTCGGCGAGGCCGTCGGCAACACTCTGATCGAGCACCGATGGGACGAAGATGAGAGCGCCTGGATGGGCGTGCGCAACGGCACCCGCGAAGCCGCGATGGACAGCTTCGACGGGGAGCACTCCGCCGGGGTCTGGATGTCACGCATCGGTGGCTTCTTCATGATGTGGTTCGGGCTCGGAATGGTGTTCGCGCCGATTCATGCGCTCGCCGGCATCCTGCCCTTCCTCAAGCAGGGTTCTCGCCTGATCATCAACCTGATCACCTTCCCGCTGTGCCTCCTATTGACGTTGATCACGATCGTCGTCGCCAAGGTCTTTCACAGCCCCATCATGCTCTTCATCTTGGTCTTCGCGACCATTGGTGGCGTTGTCTTCTTCTTCTGGAAGCGCAGCAAGGGCGACTCAGACACCGCAGCTCCGATGGGCCCGCCAGCCGGCGCTCCTCCGATGGGTGCTCCTCCGATGGGTGCTCCTCCGATGGGTGCTCCTCCGATGGGTGCTCCTCCGATGGGTGCTCCTCCGATGGGTGCTCCTCCAATGGGTGCTCCTCCGATGGGTGCTCCTCCGATGGGTGCTCCTCCAGCAGCTGGCCCGCCAGCTGGTCCGCCGCCCGGCGGCCCGCTAGCCTAAGCGAACCTGAATCGCACGACTCAGCCGACGCGTGCCGCGTCGGCTGTTCTCGTTTTTGGTGTGAGAGCGATCCGCTTTCTGCCGGCCCGACACGTCACGAGAAACTTTCCACCAGAGAACTCCTGGCCAACGAACAGAGGAAATCGGTAGTGATTTCAGCGGCGAATCCTCTGACACGCCTAAGCAGCGCCCAGAGTGCTGCCCCGTTCAACCCCAAAGGCGATTCGGTTGCGCTCCTGCCCTTGAACGCTTACGCGCAGGGCGATGGCGTACTCCCCTTAGGCGAATAATGAGCTCGTATCCGATAGAGCGCGTGCGCGCGGACTTCCCGATGTTGCGGCAAGAGATGAACGGCAAGCCGCTCGTCTACTTGGACTCCGCGGCCACGTCGCTGAAACCACAGTGCGTGATCGACCGCTTGGTGCGCTTTTATTCTGAGGAGTACGGCACGGTTCGGCGCGGCGCGTACCAATTGTCACAACACGCTACAGGTCTCTTTGAGGGCACCCGAGAGCAGGCCAGCCGGTTTCTGAACACGCGGAGGAGCGAAGAAGTCATCTTCGTGCGCGGCGTGACGGAGGCCATCAACTTGGTGGCCTACGGCTGGGGGCGACGCCACCTGAAACAAGGCGATGAAATCCTCGTCACGCAGATGGAGCACCACTCCAATATTGTGCCGTGGCAGCTGCTCTGTGAGGCGACGGGCGCGGTTCTGAAGACCGTTCCATTTTTCGACGATGGCACGCTCGACATGGACGCCTTCGCGAGCGCGTTGAGCGACAGAACGAAGCTCGTATCCTGCGTGCACGTCTCCAATGGGCTGGGCACGATTAACCCGGTGAAAGAGGTCTGTAGGCTGGCGCACGAGGCGGGCGCGCTTGCGTTCATCGACGGGGCGCAGAGCACCGGTCACATGGTGACCGACGTGCAGGACATCGACTGCGACTTCTTCGCGTGCTCCGGGCACAAGATGCTCGGGCCGACGGGGATTGGGTTGCTGTATGGGCGTCACGAAGTGCTCATGTCGATGGGACCCTTTCTCGGCGGCGGCGACATGATCGAGCGCGTGACGTTTGAGAAGACCACCTATGAAGACCCGCCGTACCGCTTCGAAGCGGGCACACCGCCCTTCGCCCAAGTGATCGGGCTCGGCGAGGCGATGCGGTACATCGACGAGCTTGGCGTTGAGGAGATTCACGAGCACGAGCAGGCGTTGCTGACGTACGGTGCGGAGCAGCTCAGGCAGATCCCCGGGCTAACGCTGATTGGCGATAGCCCACTCAAGGCGGGAATTCTGGGCTTCGTGCTTGAGGGCGTGCACGCGTCTGATATTGGCATGGTGCTCGACCAAGAAGGCATCGCGATTCGTACGGGCCAGCACTGTGTGCAGCCCGTCATGGACCGCTACGGAATTCACTCCACGGCGCGGGCATCGCTCGGGCCGTACTCGACCAAAGACGACATCGACGCGCTCGTTCGCGGGCTCGGTGTTGTGACTGACTTGTTGCTGTAACCGATGACAGAACCAACCCAAACGCCCACCGAACGCGCCGCTGAGATCACGGAACGCCTGGCCAAGAAGACCGACTGGCAGGGCCGCTATCGTGAGATTATCGCGCTTGGCCGCGAGCTCGCGCCGCTTGATGACGAGCACCGCACCGACAAGAACAAGGTGAAGGGATGCCAGAGTCAGGTGTGGCTGCACCCGAGCTTGGAGGGCGGTACCGTGCGCTACGCAGGCGACAGCGACGCCACGATCGTGAAGGGGCTCGTGGCCATCGTGCTGCATGTCTACTCCGGCTCGACGCCAGAGCAGATTCTGGCAACACCACCGACCTTCATCGACGACATTGGATTGTCGCAGAATCTGTCGCAGACTCGTTCCAACGGGCTATCAGCGATGATTAAGCAGGTGCACATGTACGCCGCGGTGTTCCGCGCGATGGCGGCGGCACAGAGGTGAACGTCGACCCGATCACGGTGCTCTACGTTGTCGCCGTGATCGCGGGTTTCCACATCCTCTTGCTTAGCGGCGCGGTTTTTAGCTTGGTGCTACCAAACCCGATGCACCGATTCGCTGGCAGCTCGCTCGCGAGTACCGCCGGCCGAGCGGCGCCTGTCGACGTGACGCTGCCGGACGGCGGGCAAGCGTGGTGGTTCAATGCCGCCGATGCACCGGAGCGCGTGCTGCTCATTTGCCACGGTAAATCACGCAACCGCCGGTGGATGCTGCCGCTCATCGACGCAGTGCTCCCGCACTGCCGTGTGCTCGCCCTCGAGTTCCCGAACCCGCGCCGCTTTGGGCTTCGCACGCAGACAATGGGGCCGCACGAGGGCGTGACGGTACAGCACGCTGTCGGGTGGTTGAACCAGCAAGGCGCACACGATGTTGTCGTCTACGGCGTCTCCATGGGCGGCGCCGCGAGCATACTCGGACTCGGCACCGCGCCTGACTTGCGGGTGAGCGGACTCGTGACCGACGGCACCTACGACACGCTGCAGCGCGTGCTGGACCACTTTCGACGGCGGTTGCCCTTCATCCCGGGCTACGTCGCCGGCTGGTCGGACACGATCTCCGGCAGCATCATGGGCCGCCGGCCTAGCGAGATTCGCCCGGTGGACGTCATCGCAAACATCAACGCGCCGATTCTGCTTTTGCACGGTGACCGCGACTGGTTGGTGCCAAATGGCGCGGCGGATGCGCTGGCGGCGGCGGCGGGCGAGAACGCCCATGTGGTGAAGTACCCGGGGCGGCACGACCAGCCGAAGAACGAGGCGATGCAGGCGCTGGTGCGAGGGTTCGTCACATCGGTGTGAACAAACCGTAGTTGTTCTCGTTGATGGGCTTCAGCGTCAGCTCTGTCCACACCGCCAGCAATCGCTTAGCGCGCTAGACGTCGTGCCGAGGAGGGCCGAGCCCGCCGTGTGGAGTGGCCATCACTGAGCTGCGTTGCGTCTCCGCATCCGCCACCAGTGGTGAAGCCCAGGAAATCGGCACGTCGAGCATCGCGAGACGCGCAGCCTTCGTCTCCTTGCCAGTCCGCACAAACGCGTAGACGTTCGCCCCGCAGCCTGGGCAGGTCT
>JBLFZA010000132.1:0-12015 GCA_047610025.1 Bradymonadia bacterium
ACGCAAGCGCAGCGCGCAGAGCCGGCGCTCGTTCCCGGGGGCGTGTGCGCCAGCGCGCAGCGGGCCCCGCGCACGTCGAAAGTCGCTCCTGCGTTAGCTGTCCACGCCACCCAACAGAGGAAATCGCAAAGCGATTTCCGTGGGTCCAGGGGCCAAAGCCCCTGGCGGGTGCGGGCAGAGCCCGCGTCGGAGGAACCACACCTCCACAACCTACCCACCCTCTGCTAGGCTCCGCGTCCCCTGTGATATCGGAGTGCGCATGTATGTAGTGATTATGGCTGGCGGTGTGGGCGCGAGGTTTTGGCCAATGAGCCGTGCGCATCGTCCGAAGCAGTTGTTGCCGCTTTTCAGCGACAAGCCGATGATCGCGGAGACGGTGCAGCGCTTCTTGGGCTGGGTGCCGGCGGAGAACATCCTGGTCGTGACGTCGGCGTCGTTGGTCGACGCCATCGCGGAGTGCGTGCCGGAGCTGCCGCGCGAAAACCTGATCGCCGAGCCGATGGGCCGCAATACGGCGCCGTGCATCGCCCTCGCACTAGCGGCGATTGAGGCGCGAAGCGGCGGCGCTGACTCAGTGGACGAGGTCGTCTCGGTGTTCCCGGCCGATCACTTTATCGCGAACCAGGCCGCCTTCGAGGCCACGGTGCAGGCGGCGGCGGATAACGCCGAGCCGGGCGCGATTGTGACGATCGGCATTACGCCGACGAGCCCGGCGACGGGGTATGGATACATTCAGACGGGTGAGCAAATGGCGTCGGGCGGGATGGCGGTGAAGCGCTTCGTAGAGAAGCCGGATCGCGAGACTGCGCTCGGCTACTTGCAGAGCGGCGAGTACGTCTGGAACGCGGGCATGTTCGTCTTTCGCGCCAGCGCAATGCGCGGCGAGTTGAAGCGACAGCTTCCGGCGATGGAGCAGGCGATCGCGCCGTTGTGCGCTGCGCTGAAGTCGAATGATGCAGACGCGTTGTCGAGCACGTTTGGCGCACTAGACAGGGTTTCGATTGATTATGGCGTCATGGAAGGCGCGTCTGATGTGCGTGTCGTGCCGGCGACATTCGGGTGGAGCGACGTCGGGCATTGGGATGCGCTGCCGGAGGTGTCTGAGCAAGACGCGGATGGCAACGTGATCCAAGGCGACGTTGTGGCGCTCAGCTGTAAGAACAGCGTGATGCTCAGCACCGGTGGCCGCGTCGTTGCAGGCGTTGGCCTAGAGAACATGGTCGTCGTCGATACGGAAGACGCCGTGCTTGTCGCTCCGAGGCACCGCGTGCAAGAAGTGCGTGGCATCGTCGACGCGCTCAAGCCGCGCGGCGGCCGCCTGACATAAGACCGTCCGTCGATTTCCAAGGCGGCCCGAGAGGGCAGCCAGCATGAGAGACGATCCGCCTCGCCCATTTTCCGCGCTACGCTGAGTAGAGCCCCAACAGAGGAACCTGCGAAGCAGTTTCCGACGGGTCTGGGGTGACAACCCCAGCGGGTTTGGGCAGCGCCCAAGAAACCCCAGCGGGTTTGGGCAGCGCCCAAGAAGAAAACAGACAGCAACCGAACCCCCTGCCTAACCGATGACCGCAAACCCTCTGATTTTCCGCGCCTACGACATTCGTGGCGTTGCCGACACCGACCTAAACACCGAGACGGTTGAAGGCATTGGCAAAGCGCTCGGCACGATCGCCGTGCGTGAAGGCGCGACGACGTTTGCGGTCGGGCGAGATTGCCGACTCTCGGGCGAGCGTGTTCGCGACGACCTGGTTCGCGGCCTGATGTCGACCGGCTTGACCGTTTATGATGTGGGCATGGTGCCGACGCCGATGCTGTACTTCGCCGTGCACCACCGCGACTACGGCGGCGGCGTTCAGGTGACCGGCTCGCACAACCCGCCAGAGTTCAACGGCTTCAAGTCGATGATGGGCAAGCGCACGCTGCACGGCGATGAGATTTTGACGCTGCTGGAGATGATTCAGACCGGCGACTTTGTGACGGGCGAAGGCAGCCTGGTGAACGCGCCGATCGAAGACGAGTATCTCGACTACGTGGTCGACAACATCACCATGGGTCCGCGAAAGATGCGCATTGTGGTTGACGGCGGAAACGGCGTCGCTGGCCCGTCCGCGATGCGGCTTTTCGAGCGGCTCGGCGTGGACGCGATCGGCCGGTACATTGAGCCGGATGGTACGTTCCCGAATCACCACCCGGATCCGACGACGGTGGAGACCGTCGCGATCATGCGCGAGGCGGTGATGGAGACCGGCGCCGACTTGGCGATCGGCTTCGACGGCGACGGCGACCGCATCGGCGTGGTCGACGGCTCGGGCGATGTGCAGTGGGGCGATAAGCTGATGATTATCTTCTCTCGTGCGCTTCTCGCGGAGAAGCCCGGGGCGACGATCGTCAGCGAAGTGAAGTGCTCGAAGACGCTCTACGATGACATCGCGGCGAAGGGTGGCAAAGGCATCATGTGGCGTACGGGTCACAGCCCTATCAAAGCGAAGATGAAGGAAGAGGGCGCCTTGCTCGGTGGCGAGATGAGCGGCCACATCTTCTTCCAGCATCGGTGGTTCGGCTTTGATGATGCGCTCTACGCGGGCGCACGGCTGCTGGAGATTCTGTCGTCGAGTGACGAGACGTTGGCGGAGCGTTTGTCAGACGTACCGGTGACTTACGTGACACCAGAGATTCGTCTGGAGTGCCCGGACGAGGTGAAATTCGACGTGGTTGCGCGGATCGTGGCGCGCTTGAAGAAGGACCACGAGGTCTTCGATATTGATGGCGCTCGCGTGAACTTCCCCGACGGCTGGGGTTTGATTCGCGCGTCGAATACGCAGCCGGTGCTGGTGATGCGTGCCGAAGCACAGACAGAGGCTAGGCGAGACGAGATCGAGGCGATGCTGCGCGCCCTGATTCGAGAAGAATCGGCGACGTGAGCGTCGGGTCAGCATCAGATGCGGCTGCCTCGGGAGCGATTGCGGCCATTGGCGTCGACGCTGGCGGCACAAACGTGCGCGTCTGCGCGATTGGCGCGGATGGGCTGGCGCTCACCGAGGTCGCCCGCAGTTCTTGGCGCGATGTCGGTGACACTGGGAGCGTTCACGCGGGTGAGCACGACTCGGATGTGGCTCGGCTTGCCAATGCGATTGGTGCGCTGACGATGGAGCTGACGGGACAGACGCCCGATGCGCTCGGCGTGCCGATCGGCGTCGGGATTGCGGCGCAGCTCAGTGCTGACAGCCGCTGGGTGCTGAACGCTCCGAACATTGGCTGGCGTTCGCTGCCGCTTGCTGACCGCCTAGAAGACGCCCTCGGCGTGGCGCGAGGAATGGTGGTGCTCGGCAACGACGTGAACGTCATCGCTCAGGGTGAGGCGAGCGCCGGCGCTGCGCGCGGGTCGCAGCTGGTGCTCGCGGTGTTCTGGGGCACAGGCATTGGCGGCGCGTTGGTCGTGGGCGGCGAGGTGCTGACCGGCGCCGGCGGCAACACGGGTGAGATCGGCCACGTGAAGATCCCCGGTGTTGAGGCGCTGTGCGGCTGTGGTGAGCGTGGGTGCCTGGAGTCGGTCGCCGGCGGCGCGTCGCTGCTTAGGCTGTCCGCTGTGGAGGTGCCTGCTTTGAGCGCTGGCGAAGATCCCGCGCATCCAGGCGTGATCGACGCCGCTGTCGCGGCTGGTGATCCTGCCGCTTCGGCCTTGTGGGATCGTACGGCTGAGCACGTGGGAACGGTGATCGCCAACGCCTGCACGTTGCTAAACCCCGATCGGGTCGTGCTAGGCGGCGGGGTTTGGGAGGGATGCCCAGAGCTTCGGCGGCGTGTGCGTGAGGTGATAATGAGGCGCACGCTGGAGGTGTGTCGACGGGATCTTTCGTTGGTAGACGGGGAGTTGGGCGAATTGTCGGGCGTGCTGGGAGCTGCTGCTTTGGCGCGACGTGTACACAAGTCAGCCAGCACAGAAGCCGAACATTGACGCTACCACACGATTATGCGAGCTTGCGGTCCGTTGCTCGCGCTGAAACTTCAGCGGGGCAGTGATATGATTATTCGCCTGTGCTGTTCCGAGAATGTCGGGCTTTCAAGCCAGCTGTTCAGCCTCTTCCACAGCTGTCGATGACAGGACTCGTAGCTCGGTACGCCGTCCGAACCCACACAGGTTTGGTACGCGAAGCCAACGAGGACGACTATCTCGTCGTTCCGGAAATGGGTGTGTACGTCGTCGCCGACGGCATGGGTGGACACGTGGCCGGCAAGGTCGCGTCCGACCTCTGCGTGCAGACGGTCGAGGAGTACTTCGCGACGGAAGCCCATCGTGGTGCGCTGCTGGCAGACGGCGAGGCGACAGGCCTGACCAAGGATGCGCTCGAGCTCGCGGAGAGCTTACTGCTCGCCAACCGACGAATCCATGACGCGTCGCTCTCGGATCGAGAGCTGACTGGTATGGGCACGACAGCCGTCGGCGTGCGACTCTTCAGCGGGCAGATCGCCGTATCTCACGCCGGTGATTCGCGCTGTTACCTCTTCAGAGAGGGTCAGCTGCAGCAAGTGACCGTCGACCACAGCTTGTCGAACTTCTTGATGCAGCTCGGTCGAGAGGCGCAGGCGCAGTATGCCGCCCACGCGATGGCGAACGTCATCATGCGCGGGCTCGGGCTGGAGCCTGACATCGCCGTCGACACCAAAGAGTTCCCGGTACGCCCCGGCGACCGATTCTTGCTCTGCAGTGATGGCCTCAGCGACCTCGTCAGTGACGATGAAATCGCCGTCGGTCTCTCGAATCCGGACATCAACCGAGAAGAACTCGTCGACCTGCTCGTTCAGGACGCACTCGACGCTGGTGGACGAGACAACATTACCGTGCTGCTGCTCGACATCGAGGCGTCCGCTGTGGTGACGCCGACCATCGACAGCGCGGGTGAAACACTGGAAATGCCGCCGGTCCGCGACACCTTCTTTGAGGATGAAGAAGCCGAAGACGGCGAGAACGGGGCGACTGTCGAGGTTCAGATGCAGCGTGATGGCGTCGACCCACTCGCCATGACCGGCGCCTCAAGGCGAACCCAAAAGGGCGAATAGGGCCGCACGATTGAACGAAGAGGGGTGGTTCGGTAGGGTGTCGGAGCGCTTTCATCGCTTCGCGAGGTCCTGTGTTCGATTCCCTTCGCTCTAGCCTGACCACTGCTGTGGTTCTGACGCTCGCTGCGTTTCTCGTCTCGTGTTCCGATGCCGGGGGAGACAGCCCCGACGACATCGACGTCGCCGACGTGCAGGACACCCCTGACATCGTCGTCGACATCGAGCGCGACGTGACCCCGCCGGATGTTCAAGAAGACACGGGCGTGTCCGCAGAGTCGTTGGTCTGCCTCCCGTGCGAGGTCGCGCTGGATTGCGGAGCGGGTAACTTCTGCTTGGAAGGGTACCCGGACGGCAACACGTACTGCGCCTTCAGCTGCGGCGGGTCGAATCGAGACCTCTGCCCAGAAGGGACGACGTGTCGCGACCTTGACGCGATCGGGTTGCAGGCCGCCTGCGTGCCTGACGTTCTCGCCGAGTGCCCGTGCGTGGGCTTGGACTGCGCCGAGGGTCAGATCTGTGACCCGACGCTCGGCCTGTGCAGTCTCCCGCGAGAGCTCTGCGACGACTGTACCGTGTCAGAACAATGCGGTGGCCCGAACGACCTGTGTCTGACCTACACCCTGACCGGCGGCGGCGCGGAGTCGGTATGCGCGACGGAGTGTACGACCGCAGCTGACTGCGGCGATGGGTATTCCTGCCTGCCCGTGAATCTCGGCGACGACGTGACCGCGGAGATGTGCATCCCCGATATTCGTACGTGTACCGATCGCTGTGAAGACGTCACCTGCGAAGAGGACTTCCGGTGCAACCCGCTCGACGGTCGCTGCGAACCTCAAGGACAGGTATGCGATCGCTGCGCGTCGGACGCTGAATGCGGGGGTCTGCAAGACCGCTGCCTAGGTCTGCGCGGCGCCGACTGCACTCAGAACCGCGACTGCGCGGTGGGCGAGAACTGCCTGACCGACCCGGATACCGGCGACCAGTTCTGCCAAGGGGGCTATTGCGGCGCGGTTTGTAACCCACAGCTGGGGCTCGTGAGTACCTGCCCCGCAGAGACCGTGTGTTTCCGCGTCGGTGACGACCCCGCGGAGGGGCAGTGCCTGCCGCTGCGGCTGTCCTGTGTTGACCGCTGTTCGGCCGTCGAGTGCGACGAGGGATTCAACTGTGATGACACGACCGGCGAGTGCGTGCGCGCGACAACCGACTACTGCAACCCGTGTGACTCGACACCGGGTTGCGGAGAGTATGATGACATCTGCCTCAACCTGTCGGGCGAGCGACGGTGCTTGCCGAGCTGCGACGGGGAGAACGTGTGCCCGCTCGGCTACCAATGCCGGCTCAACATCAGCTCGAACATGTACTGCGTGCCAGCGAATCGCGAGGCCGAGTGCGTTGACTGCACCGAGACGGATTGTCCGAACGGTGAGTCTTGCTATGCGCTGGGCGGAGCCTGCTTGCCCGACCCCGTGGCATGCGAAGAGGGTGGGGACGTCTGCCCCACGGGCGAGGTGTGTAGTCGAAGCGAGCGCCGGTGCATGCCGATTGGGCTGCCCTGCACGCTCGACAGTGCGTTCTTCTACTGCGACGCGTCGTTGTTCGGGTGCACGGCGGCCACCGACGAGCTGATCGGGTCATGTGAGCAGAGCTGCAGAAGCTTCGGCCGCTGCGAGGCCGCTCGCCCTTACTGCTTGAATCTCCACGGCGCGTTGACCGACGTCTGCGTGTCGGACGTCGACGGAGGCGCCGATACCTGCGGCCGCGTTATGCCCGTAACCGAGTCGATCGGTCGCCCCTGCGTCGTGCTCGATGACCCAAGCGACCCCGGGATTTGCCCCTCAGAAGATACGGACATCTGTCTGGAAGGCGTGGACCCCAACGTCCCCGGTTTCTGCACGCGCCGCTGCGAGACAGACGCCGACTGCGGGACAGCCGCTTGCCAAGTCTTCGAAGACGGCGGATTCTGTGTGCCACCGCAATGTGAATGCCTGCTCGACCCGGTGCTCGCCGATGGCGAAGCGGACCTCGTGGGCGACCTGCTCGCTGACGCCGGCACGTCGCGTTGCGGCATCGCGTGGACGCTGACAGAGCGCCGGCGTGTCACCTCTGTGCTCGCCGCAGAGAGCGCCTACACGTCGGTCATCGCGGCGAGCACGGTGGCCGATCCTCTATCACTCGCGCAGGCACTGAGCACAGAGCTCGCCCAGACCGCGGAGAACACGACGGCGATGGGAGCGGCGCTCGCGTCGTTGGACATCGCGGCGGCTGCGTGGGGGATTGAAATCGACGAGGAGCGACTGCCCGTGGTTGCTCGGGAGAATGGGGTGTTGCTCGACGCCTTGCGCGCGCTCACCGTCGCGCTCGACTCGGACTCCCTGACACCCGAAGATGTGACCGCCCTCGAACGTGTGCCGGTCGACACTCAGATCGCGCTGGCTGAGCTCATCGTTTCTCTCATTGAGCTTGTGGGCGTGCACCAAGAGGTGGTCGTTCCGATCGTCGGTCGCTCTGGCGCGCTCACCTTTGAGGACCTCGCCACGCTCTTCCTGCCCGGGGAATCTAGCGCATCCCCCGCGGACTTCGACGTACAGCAAGTGCTCACAGGTGCACCGTTCCGGCAGGCTCTCTTGGTGGTTGGCGCGCGCGCGATGCAGGCCCTGGCTCGGCTTCCGGACGATCTTGAGCCGACTGCGACACCGATCGAGGTGAGGCTCGTGACGCCGATCGGCTTGGTGATTCTGTCGAGCGGCACCAACAACATCTGGGAGTTTGACGAGCCGCCGGCTCTGCTCATCGATCTAGATGGCGATGACACCTACCTCGGGCACTACGCGGCCAATGCGGGCGTCGACCAGCCCTTCTCAGTTGTGCTCGATGCGAGCGGTTCCGACACCTATGGGTACCAGGAAGTCCCCACGGATGATGACCCCGAAGGCTACCCGGCAGACGCGGCCGGTCGCGCGGCGGCAGACGGGTTGGGCAATGGGCCCGTGACGAACTCGATGGTTCGGAGCCAAGGCAGTGGCTTCTTTGGTGTCGGCGCGCTCGTGGACCTCGGTCCCGGGGCGGACACGTACGAGGCGTTGCGTTTTGCACAGGGCTTTGGCTTGGCGGGGGTCGGAGTGTTCATCGACCAGAGCGCGGAGCTCACCATGCGCGTCGAAGCAGCGGGGCAGGGCGCGGCGATTGGCGGCATCGGAATCGCCTCGACCGGCAACGCCGTCGTCACCGCGAACGCGTTTCACCTCGCGCAAGGCGCCGCGGGGCCAGGCGGTGTCGGCGTCTTCACGACCGGCAGCGGCTCAGCGAACTATACGCTCGAGAGCTCTGATGACACGCTCTATGCGGCAAGCTTCGTGCTGTCGCCCGGCAACGTCTCGGTGGGTCAGGGGGCAGGCGTCGGCGTGCGACAAGGGGATGGCGTCGCGGGCTACCCGGTCGGCGGAGGCGTTGGCGTTCTCATCGATCGCGGCGGCGACGATCGCTATTCCGCCGGCATGCTGGCGCAAGGCGCGGCGACAAGGCTTGGGCTCGGCGTGCTCTACGATGCAGACGGCAACGACACGTACGATGGGCAGGAGCTGGTGATGGGTGCCGGTCTGGCGGGCGGCCTCGGCCTGCTTCGCGACATCTCCGGCGACGACAACTTCGGGTACGTCGTGACAGCCGATGTCGCCGTTCAGGGCCGCCGCGCGACACGCGCTGCCGGCTTCGGCGAAGACCTCGGTGTCGGCGTGCTGTGGGATCTCGCGGGGAACGACCAGCACTATCAAGGGCAGTTCACACTCGGTCTCGGCCGCATCAACGGCTTCGGTCTCTTCGCTGATGCGGATGGTGACGACGCGTATGACGCCGACGCGAATGAAGGGCTCGGAGAGGCGACGCTCACGATCTTCGGGTCCGAGCCGGACGCTAACCCTCGCAGGCTTCTCGGCACGTTCGGGTTCTTCCTCGATGGAGGCGGACGCGATGAGTACGCCCGACCAGACCTCTTGAATCCGCCGCTCGGCGACGAGCAGCGCTGGCTGCAGACGTCACGCGATGAAGCCGGCCTACCGGTCTTCGGCGGCGGCATTGACGCACAAGGTGCCTTGCCACTGTAGCCGGTCGGACTGACAAGACTTTCGGTACGAACCGATGATACCGGTTCCCCTTCTCTCGGAAATCAACGCGATGCTGTTTCGCTCTCTCCCTACGCTTTCGCTCGTCACGCTTATTGTATCGCTCGCTGCGTGCAATGACTCTAGGCCGGTCTTCTTCGTTGATCCGCTAACGCAGATCGATGGAAGCGCATCGACCGGCACCGACGTGCAGGGCACGACGGACGGCGATGACACGCCCGACCTGGGCTCGCCCGATGCGGCGGATGTGACGGAACTCGACGTCGTCGCGCCGGACACAACGCCGTCAGATGTGACACAGCCAGACGTCGTCCCGCCCGACACGGTCGCGCCGGACACTGTGGAGCCTGATGTCGTGGAGCCCGATGTTACGGAGGACGTGACCCAGGATGTGCCGCAGCCCGACGTTGTCGAGGACGTGCAGCCGGACATCCCCGAGGACACAACGCCCGATGTTGCCCCGGACGTGACTCCTGATGTTGCCCCGGACGTGACTCCTGATGTTGCCCCGGACGTGACTCCTGATGTTGCCCCGGATGTGACTCCTGACGTTGCTCCGGACGTGACTCCTGATGTTGCTCCGGACGTGACTCCTGATGTTGCTCCGGACGTACCGGTTGAGTCGCGTGTCGACGGGCAGCCCTGCGATTCGAACGACGAGTGCCGCGGCGGATCCTGCATTCCCGATCCTGATTGGCCCGGCGGATATTGCACGACCGTCCTGTGTGACACCTTTGAGGATTGCGCGAGCGACGGGGAGGACAACCGCTGCCTGACATCGGCCGGTAACGACAACTTCTGCGTGCGCATCTGCGGTACGAACTCAGACTGTCGGCTCGGCTACGAGTGCTCCCCGGTTGGCGGGGGTCTTGGTTACTGCGCGCCGGACGGCTCGGTGCCGCTCGATATTGACCCCGAGGACTACCCCTACGAGTTGGTTTGTGGGCTCATCCCGAACAGCTCGGGCGAGGTGGAGTTCGACTTCACGATTGTTGCTGGCACTACCGCTTACATGGTGACGCCGTTTTCGCTCGACGGTGCCTCCGTCCGGCCGCTTCGGATCGAGCGACCCGGGAGAGTGGACATCACCTTCTCGAACTCGGACTTTCGGCTGACTCCGCTCTTCCTCTTCGGCTTCATCAATCCGATCGTCGTGCCGGCAGTGCCGCAGTTCTCCGGTGAGCTCGTGACGGGCAATCACACCCTCGTCGTCGAGACCGACACCCGTGAGATGTGCGCCTACGTGCTGCAAGAGAGCAGCCCCGGCACGACCATCGACCTCAACGTCTTCCTCGTGGGTGTTCCGGGCGTTACAGCCGCCAATGTCGAACGCGACGGAGACTTCCAAGATGTCTTCGAGACCTTCGACGACATCTATGGCGGCGCCGGAGTGTCGATCGGCACGATTCGCTACTACGACGCGCCGGCCTCGGTGGAGGATGCGTATTCCATCATTCGGTCTCAGGATGACTTGGAGGAGCTCGTGGCGACGTCGAGTCTGCCGGGTCCAAGCCTCCAGGAGACGGTGAGCATGAACGTGTTCTTCACGCAGTCGTTCGTCTTCGAGGATGGCTCGGGCGTGCTCGGCATCTCCGCGGGCTTACCGGGTGCTGCTGGCCTCCACGGCACGCGATCGAGTGGGGTCGCGTTCACGTCGGAGTTTATCGGCACGCGCTTCGCGGATGGGACGGATGGCTCGGAGTACACGGGCGTCGTGTTGGCTCACGAGGTCGGCCACTTTCTCGGGCTCTTCCACACGACCGAGCAGAGTATCACGACGACGGATCCCCTCGCGGATACCCCCGAGTGCGGCGCCGATCAGTTCCCGAACAGGTGCCCGGACCTGCTGAATCTGATGTTCCCGCTCGCTGGCGATGATCACACTGAGCTTAGCGCCGGCCAAGTGTGGCAGGTTCAAGTGAGCCCGTTGACACGCTGAGCACCGAGAGCCGTCGAGCGCGTTCGCTCGTTCCTTGACGGGCCCTACACCATTGACGAAGTTGAATGCGCGCTGGCGTGGCGACGTCTATTCGAGCGTACCTTCCGAAAGAGGCAGAGATGACACCGTTCTTCCGATCACTTTTCGTTCCCGCTGCGCTCCTCTTGCTGTCGCCTCTCGCGATGGCACAGACTGTCACGCCCGGGAGCGGTGGGACGTCAGTAGGACCGACGGAAATCGAGGTTCCCACCGGGCAATCGGACAGAGAATCACTCATTCTCTTGCTCAGCGGCTACCACGGACTGCCCGAGGCATCGGTGTTCGAGGCGCGCTTCTCTGACCCCCGCGCGCAGCTGCTCGCACTACTCGGCGACCCGGCATTGGGGCCGATTCACTACGACCGTGCGCTCGCGGGCTTGGCGTATTGGCCGAACGACGAGGTACGAGCGGTCTACGAGACCGTGTTGCAAAGCACAGAGCGCGAGATGGTGGTGCACCGTGTGATTGGCCACCTCGTGCAGGGCTTCGGCGACGTCGCGATTGAGCGAGTGACGCCCTACCTGTCGGCAGACGACGTTCAGCTGCGGCTGACCGCAGTACAGGCCTTGTCCACGCTGGCCACCCCGCTCGCCTTTGAGGCGCTCGATGCGCGTCTGACGGTTGAGCCAAGCGATCTCGTTCGCACTCGGATCGTCGAGTCTACGCGCTTGCGATAGTCCACACTGAGCGGTCTACGGCCGACTCTGAAGATGGGCCTCTGAAGGGGCCGTTGGCCGTCGTCTTCTTCGGGGCGATGGACTAGAAGTCGTCGCGTTTGGTGAACGTGAACTTAGGCCTTCTGGATGCTTCTTGGTTGGTGCTCACTGGGCGGTGTTCACTGGGCGGTGTTCACTGGGCGGT
>JBLFZA010000133.1:0-11999 GCA_047610025.1 Bradymonadia bacterium
GACGTCTTTAGCGATACCATCACGGACGATGAGCTTCTTGAATTCAACACCGAAATCGGGACGACCTACTGGGTGCGAGTGTCGCAGTACACCGACCAGAGCGCCGAGTACCGGTTGACTGTCGACTAGCTATGCCGCTCGACACCCAAGCGATCGACGGGCTGCTGAGCCCCCAAGGCTTCACGCTCGACGCCCCTGCCGACCACGAGCTCGTGCAGCGCTCCGTGCTGCCATTGGCAGCGTCCCCAAGCGCGAGCACCCCGGTTGTTCGTGCGCACGGTGACCTGCTCATCGTGTCGGGTGCCAACATGCCCGATGTGGAGGTTACGGGCCTAGAAGGCGGTGCTGCGTCGTCACGTGACGGTAGCCTCGTTGGCCCGCTCCCGCTGCGCCGATCGCCACGGGTTGGCCACGTCGCCGTTGTCACGGACTCGACGCCGATGCTCGAGCGCCTATTGCTCGGTCTACAGCTTCACAGCGCCGGCCCGAGTTTCGCGTGCAGCCTCGATAATGCCGGACATATGGGGCTGGCCGCTGCCATTGACCGCGCGGCGCGCCATCGTGACACGGCGGCTCTCGTCGTGTCGGTCCACCCGTCGCATTGGATGGGCGCCATCGATGTGCTCTCGGCCGTTCTGCGCGCGTTGCCCGTCATCTTGCTGGATATCGGCGGCGGTCTTCAAGACCAAGCCGTTGGACTCCGATGGATGGTCGCCCGAGGCACACAAGTTCATGCGTCCGTGTCCGACACGTGCGTGGCTGCGGCGATCGCAGCGAGCATGCCTCTTCCAAACGGCGAACGGGTACTGCTTCTGTCGCGTGACCCCTCGACACTGTCCCACTGGGCGGCCGAGGCGACGCTTGCCGGCTTCGACGCGGTGACTGAGGAGCGCGCACCCGGCCAACCTCCGCGCGAGCTCGACCTCTCGTTCGATCTTGTGTTCGTGGATGACGAAGTCGACGTCATTCCGATTGAGGCGGTCCCGGTGGTCCTCTGTGGCGTTGGGAATAGCCGGTGGCTGGATCCTCCGTTTGAGCCGATCGCCGCGCTGATGCGATGGGAAGCCTCGGGACGACTCCCCGCGATGCCAAGTCCGGCCGACACGCACGCGCTACGACGCGCGCTCTCTAGCGGTGACGCGACCCCCGCCGCCGCCTCCAGCCTACTTCAGTCGCTCGGGCTGGGCGTGCTTCAGTCGGAGCGGGTGGCTTACCTTGAGGATGCGCATGTTAGCGCCGCAACGCTGGGCTACCCCGTGCGTGTGGGGATGCATCTGCCCGACGTGAGACCCTCCATGTTGCCGCCCGCGGTGACGGTACCCAACATCGATACACTCACCCGCGAAGGCGAGCGAATGCTCGCTCAGGTGCGGAAGGACCATGGTAAAGTCGGGTCACTGACGGTTGCACGTCCACTTGAACGCGCCATCGAGGTGCTGCTCAGCGCTCACCGTGACCCGACCTACGGGCCAACCGTCATTCTGCGCTGCGCCGATGCGCAGAGCCAGCATGTTTGGCCTCTGCAGCCTCATGAATTGGATGCGGTTCTTGGCGTGATGGCAGACGACGCAATTGCGCAGCAGGGGCTCTTCGCTGCCTGCAAAAACGCGCTCGCGGCGCTGTATGAGGCGACGCAGCTTCGGGCGCTGGAGATTTCTTTACACGTGGCCCCAAGCGGCGTGCGCGCGTCAGCCGGTTGGTGGGACGTCGGGGCGCCTGCGTGACGACCATTGTTCAACTCACCGACGTTCATGTCGCTGAGTTCAGCGGGCTGCGAAAGCGCGACTTTCTGACGAAGCGGCTGAGCGGCTATGTGAACTATCGTCGCAGCCGCGCCAGCGAATACGGCGACGAGGTGCTCGCCGACATGGTCGCGGAGACCGTAAAACAACGGCCTGATCACGCGGTTGTGACCGGCGATTTGTCGAACCTCGGGCTCGTCTCCGAGTGGGTCGCAGCGAAGCAGCGCCTGCAGCCAATCGCCGAAGCGGGCATCCCGCTGACCGTCATCCCCGGCAATCACGACGCCTATCTGAACAGCAGTAAAGGCGGCGAGTTCGAGCGCATCTACGCGAAGTGGCAGGTACAGCACACACCAGCGACGGGGCCCTACCCCTTCGTGGCTCGCGTTGGCAACGTCTCGTTGATTCACCTCGACTCGGCGATCCCTCGCCCAGTGATGGTCGCGAGCGGGCACGTCGGAGCTCAGCAGCTGGAGTGTGCGGCATCTATGGCGGCACACGAACGAGCGGAGGGTCAAGTGATCGTGCTCGCCATCCACCACCACGTGACGCGCGCGCCGCACAAGAAGTCGGAAGCGCGACGGGGCATCATCAACGTACGAGAAGTGCGCGAGATGATTCGCGAGGTGAAGCCCGAGGTCGTGATGCACGGCCACAATCACTACTTCCACATGCGGCGCATGCGCGGCGCCGAGGACACGCTGATCGTCGGGTGCTCGTCATCGACCACGCGGAAGACCACCCCCAAAGCACGGCGTGGGCAAGCACTGCGATACACGTTCGACAGCGCAGGCCTCACCGGCCTAGCGACCCACTGGTGGGGGAGTGATGGCTTCGAACCCGTGACGCTCGACGACGTGCCGGTCGAGTCCGCCCACGAAGCGCTGGACTAGCGAGACTCTCCGAACGGCCGCCACGACCGCCAGATTAGGAACACGATCTCAGCGCAGACGTTGCGGGCGCGAACCGGGCCCATTAAGTCCGCGCCACATCCTCCCACTCAACAAGAGAGAACAATGACGGCAATTCAACGCGTAGGTGTGCTTGGCGCAGGCCAGATGGGGAACGGAATCGGGCAGGTCGCCGCAACTCGCGGCCTCGACGTCGTGCTCGTCGACCTCTCCGAGGAGCGATGCAAGGCGGCGCTCGCGACCATCGACAAGTCGTTCGCGCGACTTGAGAAGAAGGAGCGCATCACCTCCGAGGACCGCGTCGCAGCGATGAATCGCATCACAACCGCCACGTCGATGGACGCGTTGAGCGACGTCGACATTGCGATTGAGGCCGTCACCGAGAACCCAGAGGTGAAGGTGCAGGTCTTTCGGCAGTTGGACGAAGTCTGCAAGCCAGGAGCGATTCTGGCGACGAACACGTCCAGCATTTCTATCACATGGCTGGCCGGGCATATCTCGCGCGCTGAGGACGTGGTCGGGATGCACTTCATGAACCCGGTCCCGATCATGAAGCTCGTCGAGATCATTCGGGGGCTCGCGACGAGCGACGACGCGTACAACAAGACCGTCGCCCTGACCGAGGCGCTCGGCAAGAGCCCCGTCACGGCTCAGGACTACCCCGGATTCATCGTCAATCGCATCTTGATGCCGATGATCAACGAAGCGGTCTACACCCTCATGGAGGGTGTTGGCACTGTCGAGGACATCGACGCCGCGATGAAGTTGGGTACCAACCAACCGATGGGCCCGCTGACGCTCGCCGACTTCATCGGCCTCGACACCTGCCTCGCGATCATGAACGTGCTTCACGACGGTCTGGGCGACAGCAAGTACCGCCCCTGCCCGCTGCTGAAGAAGTACGTCGACGCGGGATTCTACGGTCGAAAGTCAGGCCGCGGCTTCTACACGTACGGAGACTGAAAGATGACGGAGCAATACGTTCAGGTCACTGTCGACGAGGGTATCGCGACGGTCACGATCGACCGTCAATCCGCGATGAACGCGCTCAACCCCGATGTGCTTGCCCAGCTGGGCGAGGCCTTCGCTCGGGTTGACGCGGACATGAGCGTCCGCGCAGCGATGCTGACGGGCGCTGGCAAGGCGTTCGTCGCCGGAGCCGACATCGCGGCGATGAAGACGATGTCGGTGGCAGACGCCGAGCGATTCTCGCGCTTTGGCAGTGACGTGTTCGTGAGCATTGAGATGTGCCGCGTACCCGTCATGGCGGTGGTGAATGGCTTCGCGCTCGGCGGCGGATGCGAGTTGGCGTTGGCCTGCGACTTCATCTACGCGTCGACCAAGGCGAAGTTCGGGCAGCCAGAGGTTCAGCTCGGACTCGTGACTGGATTTGGCGGCACGCAACGTCTCCCACGGAAGGTGGGCTATGGGATGGCGATGGAGCTGCTGCTCGCCGGCCAAATGATCAGCGCAGCGGAAGCCCATCGCATCGGGCTGGTCAACCGCGTGGTTGAACCGGACGAGCTGATGTCGGTTGCCCGCGCTACGCTTCAGAAGATTGCCGGCCAGGGGCCTGTCGCCGTCCGCGTCACTCGCGAGCTGGTGCAACGCGCACTCGACACACCGCTTCAAGAGGGGCTGCACGCGGAGTCGACTGCCTTCGGCGCCATCTTCGGCACGGAAGACAGCCAAGAAGGCATCGGCGCCTTTCTCGAGAAGCGAGCCGCGACCTTCCACGGGAAGTAGTCGCTCGGCAGCCACCGCTATGATGCAGGGTGCAACCCAACCTCCGTAACGGAGTTTTGCTGGAGGGTTTGATGCCGCGTACGAGCCGCACCTGTGGAGCGGTCCGCGCGGCGCCAAACGCTCATGGCCGGCCGTGTCAGCACCAAACTCCTCAGAGGACCACTCCCGTAGCGCCAAGTTCCGGGGGCTACTCCCCCGGGAGCTACTCCCCGGGAGCTACTTCCCGAGGGCTAATCCCCGACGAGCACCCATCCCCCTAAGACCGAACAACGGGTTCTAGCGGCGGTCGGTTGTCGCCTCGATATCGCCGACGAGTCTCTCGATCCCGAACCCGTCGCCGAGAATGCTCTGGGCCATGTCGGCTCCTTCGCTGTCGTTGAGGTCGATGGCAGCCCAGCCATCCGTTTGACGACCTTGTCGGGTGAGGTCCTCGATTGCTGGCAAGACATCATCTGCCAGCCACGCGCCGACGCTCATGCGGAGTGTGAGATCGTACTCGCCTTGGTCGTCGAGGCGAATCTCCGCGAGATGCACCCGGGCGACTTCCTCAATGCGATAGCTAAAGGGTACTTCTTGGACGTAGGATCGGCAGAGCTCGTTGCTCTTGTCGCCCGGCATCCATGGGACAGGACAGGGCTCGTCCCCTTCCGGGTTGCCCGGGTCGACTTCGGACATGACGAGCACGTGGCCGTCTACCTCGACGCTGGAGTAGTCGCTGGCGTCTTTGTCGCCGGAGAGTTCGGTGTCACGCGGCTCGATCTGCACCATGACGGCAAATTCACCGCCGTAGGGCAGTTGCATCTCAGGGCCGGCGATCTGGTACTCACCGCTCGCAATGTCGAACTCGAGCGCAAACGGCTCACGGTTCGAGAAGGTGACCGACGATGTTCCATCAAGTGGCTCAAGTAGAAGCGCACCGACGTTGATGTAGAGTCGCTCAAGCCCGACCCGATCGCCGACAGCGTCAAGGCCCTCCACCACGAAATGCGTTCGGATCGTCAGCGCTTGTTCCGCGCCGCGGCCACCCGTCGCTTCAGGCGTCATGCTGCCATTCGCGTTGGTCTCTCGCGGCTCATCTGAGCACCCGGGGGTGAACAAAAGGGTCGCCAGAGCGATTGCTGCTACTTTGCTGAATGAATGGGCCATCGTTCGCACCTCAGGGCTTGCGCCACTAGACAATAGGGGCCTGCAAAGAGCCGGTCAACAGCTGGTGACCAGATTTCCTCAGCGTTCTAGCGGACTTCATGAGTTACCCGCCTTTCTCATCAGCACATCACGCAGCTCGGATAACTCCGTCGTTCCGTTCACGATCTGAGAGAGACGAGGCCGCTTCATATCGAGCAAGCGTGCCGCGTTCGCGATGCTGCCGTCCGATTCAGTCAGCGCTTTCGCGATCATCTCCACTTCCAGCGAGCGCTTCATCTCCTGCAACCCGATCCCTGTGCGAAGCGCCCAGGCGGCAATCTCTCCGGTCGCCTCGTCCGTATTCTCCGCCGAAAACGCGATTGTTGGGTGGGACGCCGTGACGCGCGCCATGTCATCGGACGACACAGAAGGTGCGCGCTCCGTGTACTCGGCGAAGAACGCCGGCAGAGCATCGAGAAACTCGCCGCCAGAGAAGAAGTCGTCGAACTGCCGCACGTCCGCCTGACGAATGCGATCGCCGTCAACGAAGAGCAGCACTGAACGCACGAAGTTTTCCAGTTCGCGCACGTTTCCCGGCCAAGAGTACCGCACCAAGCGTGCCATCGCCTCGCGAGAGAAGCGCTTCGGGTCCGTCCCGGCCGGAGCAAATCGGCTCGCAAAGTGACGGACCAGTCGGGGCACATCGCCGCGACGCTCCCGAAGCGGCGGCATCTCGAGCACGACCCCCTTCAGGCGGTAGTAAAGATCCAAGCGGAATGACCCCGCCTTTACCATCCCTTCAAGGTGCCGATTCGTGGCGCAGATGAGCCGCACATTTGTCTGCACTGTCTCGCTGCCACCAACGCGCTCGAACGTGTGCTCCTGTAGGACACGGAGCAGCGCCACCTGAGTATTCGCCGAGATGTCCCCGATTTCATCCAAGAAGAGCGTGCCGCCATGGGCCATCTCGAAGCGGCCTACCTTCCGCGCCATCGCGCCCGTGAACGCTCCCTTCTCGTGACCGAAGAGCTCCGATAGCAGCAGCGTCTCCACGAACGCGGCACAGTTCACTTTGACAAAAGCACCCGAAGCGCGTGGGGATTCTCTGTGAATCGCCTCCGCAACAAGCTCCTTCCCCGTGCCGGACTCCCCTTGGATCAGCACCGTCGAATCCGAGTCGCTGACGCGCTCAATCATGCGGAAAATCTGGACCAGTCGAGCGTCTTCTCCGATGATCGACGCGTACTTCTTCCGCCACTCCGCGTACTGAGGATCCGATTCTCCGGAGGCGGACGAGCTACTCTCACCGGACAGCGTCGGTAAGTGCCCGTGCTGAACCGCTTCAAACGCATCACGCACCCGGCGGCGCGTCGCGTCGCCGAGATAGCGCTCCCGTAGCGCAGCCGGCAGCCCTGACGCTGCGCTGTCGATGATCTCAACGGCCGTATCCAAAACGCGCAGCGCCTCGTCCAGCTGCCCCGCCGCCGCGAGCGCGAGCCCCAAAGAGTATCGACAGAGCCACATCCGCTCGTGCAGGTCGAGCGCGTCGAATTGCTCCTTGGCATCCTGAAGCTGCGCGACCGCCTCGGCCACGCGGCCGTCGTCCAGACTGAAGCGCCCATCGTAGAGAGTCACCTCCGCCTGAACTTCGGCGGTCTCCAGCCCGTCTCCGCTCAGCGAAATCTGGTCGCGAAGCTGCTGTCTGCGGACCGTGTCTCCCACGCCGTTGGCCGCGCGAGCGCGGGCGAGCAGAATCCGTTCGGTGAACGTGTGCGAACCGGTCTGCGCGAGCAACGCGGCGGCCTTCTCAAGGGCCTCCTCCGCTGCAACCCAGTGGCCGACACTGAGTTCGAGATGCCCGAGCACGTACAGCGCGCGTCCCTGGAAGTAGCGAATCTCCCTGCGCTCGGTCACCTCGATGGAGGCCGCGAGCAGCTCGCGCGCGCGCTCCGTCTCACCCAACGTCTCGTAAAGCGACCCCAGCGAGAGAGCGCAAGCAGCAAACTGCAAGTCGTTGCCCATCTGTTCAAAGGTCGCGAGGCTACTGAGGTAGCCGTCAATCGCGGCGGGATAACGCTCCGTCTTGTGAAAAACGACCGCCAGATTGAGAGCTACGAACGAGCGCGTGACCGGGTCCGCCATTTGGCTCTCGAAGCGGGTGCACGCTTCAAACGTACGCTCCGCCTGGTCATATTCTCGCCGCTGGAGCGCGATCGTCCCCTGATTGAAAAGCGCTTTCACCTCTTCGTCTGCCCAGCCAAGCTCACGCGCGGCCACTTCGTTCGCCTGAAAACGCTCCAGCGCCTCATCGTAGCGTCCGAGGAAGTGGTGGACTTTACCCTGCGTGTTCGTGAGCCGCAGCTCCTGCCGTATTGCGATCGGAGTCTTACGTTTGGGTGCAGCAGCCAGCGCCTCCGTGGCTTCGGAGAGAGCGCGCTCATAGTCACCGAGCCCATAGAGCGCCTCAGCTTCTAGCGCGTGCAAACGCAACCGCTCCGCCTCGACGTCCGGCCCGTCAGCGGATTCGTCCAAAAGCGTGCGGGCGGCGTCGATTCGCTGAAGCGCGCTGTCATATCCGCCCGTCTTCAGCATGATCTCCGACTGACGACGCAGGATCGTGCCTTGGGTGCTCAGCGGCGCAGCGGCCGCCAAGGCCGAGCAGAACTCGAGAGCGTCTTCGTACGCGTTCAGCGCGGCGCACAGCTCGATCAACCGTTCGAGCACCACGACGCGCTCGTGGTCGGTCTCAAGCCGCGGCAGCACAGACTCCAACAGGTCGCGTGCGCGATCGTAGGCAAATGACATGTGAAGCTGCTCGGCTCCTTCCAAGGCATACTGCAGCGCCTTCTCGGGTGTGGCGCTGCTTAGCCAGTGGTGGGCCAGCCGCTCGAGCTCGACGCTGTCGCCCACCGCCAGCCGATGTTCGAGCATCTCTGCGATCCGGCCGTGCAACCAGGCTCGGCGATCGCTTGGGATCTGCGCGTACAGGGCCGCCGCGTTGTCCTCGGTGGGGAGCGTAACCAGCAAGTCCCCGCGCACGACATGGCGCACGATCAATCGTGACTCAGCGAGGGCACCAAGCGACGGCGGTCCGTCGTGGTCATCCGTTACGCGAAGCGCGAAATCTGGCGCAACCGGTCTGCCCACAACCGCGAGCGCCTCCAAAATGCGACGCTCGGTTGGTCCGAGCCTCTCGACCTTCCGCAGGAAGAGGTCTTCGATGCGACCCGGGAGCGAGGCAAAAAGGTCGGAGAGGTTCTCCGCAGCGCCGCCAGAGATCGCCATGAGACGGTCAATGACCTCGTCACTCTGCAGAAACTCTCGAATACTCTCTTCTTCAACGTCGCGGAGGCTGATCCAGTGAGCGTTCTCACGCCCGGCTAGGAGACCCCGAAGCCCTTCGAAGCGAGCCCCCTTTTCGGAAGCCGTGAGGACAATCGTGCCGGTGAAGGAGCTCGAACGCCCGCCCGATGGGGCATATCGCTGTGCCGGATCGGTCGCGACGTGCCCGAGAACGTAGTCCAGTGCCGCACGGGTCGCGCCGTCACACAGCTGAATATCTTGCAAGAGCAGCGTTGCTGGCAGCTTCCGCGCGCACGCTCTCAGCAGCGCACCCAGAGACTCAAAGAAGCGAAGCTGGCCCGCGGAGCCGACATCTCCTTCGCGAGGCACCGCGCCGCGCACGGAAGGCAGACCTAGCGACGGGCCCACGCACTCGACAAGCTCAGCAATCTCCGTGTCGTCGAGACCCAACTCATCAAGCGTCTGCAGATAGCGGGTGAGCACTTCGCGCAGCGGTCGGTAAGGGCCACCGCCGGGGTGGCACTGACCCTCAAAGACAAGCCCGCCGCCCGTCACCTTCTGCCGACGCCAGTCACGAATGACCGGAGCTATCCCGCCGCCCCACGGGCTGTGTAGCACGACCACGATGCCCTGCCGCGACTCGGTCGCCACGTGTTGCAGCGACATCAGCTGTTCGACAGCCGACTGCATGGTCGCGGTTGCCTCCGCTCTCTTTTCGGGGTGTGGCATAAGGTTCGGCCGAGAAGGGTTGTGAGAACTCTAGCGATTCTGGCCGCGACAGCCAACAGGCAGCATAGAGCTTTGTCTCGGATCGAACGCGTGCACCGAGCTGACCTGTGGCGACGTGACCCTCCTCGCTGCTCTTTCCAGGACCTCTCTCGCTGCCAATACCCGTTCTTGCTGGCCCTAGCGGCCTCTGATAGCGAGGCGCTCCGTCGCTGAATCGGAGAACTGGAACATGACTCGACTACTCACCGCCCTTCTCTCTATCGCCTTGCTCGCACCGGTCATCGGCTGCAGTGACGTCCTCGACGACGCGCGCGAACTCGCAACCCTGCGCCGAACGATCGACTTTGAGGTACCGCAGGCGCTTCCGATCGCGTTCCCGTCAAACTCCGTGATGCAGCAAATGCAGAACCAAGGTGAAGACGAGTACCCGATTCAGTTCTACGTCCCGATTGACCTCTCAAGCCAGGCCGAGTGGCTCACGAGCCGTGACATCGTCGAGGCAGTGAACATCGTCGGCGTCACCATGGTCATCGAAGACAACACGCTGACGACACCCATCGAGCCGGTCGAATTCCGCGTGGGCAGGACCGACGGCCTCACAGTCGTTGCACCAGGCCTCCAGAGCGATATCTTCGCCGAGGCGATTCAGGTCTCGATCACACCGGTGATTGACGCGCAGTCACCGCCATTCACTGGCGCCGTCGACTCTGAAATTGTGCCGGCCAACACAGCGGCCGCGTCAGCCTTCATTAAGGAACTGAACTTCGGCATCGGGATGGGCACGATTTTGCGCATTCCAGCGGGAACACTCCCCGAGGGTGGCAGCGCAAACGCTCGCTTCACACTGCAACTCGAATTCGTCGTCAACCCGCTCTAGGTCGACCCATGGGTCTGTTCGACACACTTCGCGCCCCTCTCGCTCTCGCCACGCTGCTTTGTTGCGTCGGCGCTGGGGAGCATGTGCTCGCACAGACTGGCGTCCCCACGGACTCTGTTCAGCCGGCCCCCTCTGAAGAGGAGTTGAGCACACCCGCCGTCGACGCCAACCCAATGGACGACGAAGAAGAGCCGCCGGTCGCCGCCCCGAACGCTGTACCAGCGCCGTCGGGACTCGCTGACGATCAGCCCATGATGTGGGTTGCGTACGAAGGCGAGCTGCTCGACGCTCAAAACGCCCCAATCTCGGGTGTATTCCCGCTTGTCTTCTCGCTCTATCGCTCCGCTGATAGTCGGAATCCCGTCTGGGTGGAGCTCCAGTGGGTCTCCATCGTCGAAGGTCGATACGACGTTCACTTAGGACGCACGAGCGGAGTCCCGCTTGCCTGGGAAGGACAGACGCGAACGCTCGCGGTCTCCCTGAACGGCGGCGGAGAGCTCACCCGTCACGACATTGCACTGAACGAGTGGCGAGATGAGCTCGAGCTGCTCGGAGCTCGCATCACCGCCGCAGGCGAAGTCGACCTCGCCGCGCGAGCCATCACTGCTGATCGCGCAGGCTTCGCGCGGGAGTGCCAGACCTTGAGTGGCCGCAGCGCGAACGACCTCAACCGCTTCGCCGAGTTGCTGGCGCGCATCGAGGAGATGCGAGGGCGCCTCAACCGAAGCGGCGCAAACCGCATCGGACGCGAAACCGTCACTTTGTCCGCGATCGGAGCTGGGTCCGGACGACCGTATCAGCGCATGTGCCCGCCGGGCTTTGCGATGACCGGCATCCGCGGAGGCATGGGCCAACTGGTCGACGGCTTCCGTGGCGTCTGCACTGAGATTCGGTAGTTCTACTCGTTGTCGGTGCTTTTGGCGCCAGCTTTGGGTGTTCGCTTCTTTGTCGCCGTGGTGCGCTTCCGAGGCGCAGCCTTCTTCTTTGGCTTCGCGGCCAACTGAGGAGCCTGCTCCTCTTCGGCCTCAACGCCGTCCGCCTCGGCGACTTCCTCGGCGGCTTCCGTCTTTCCTGTGTCCTTCGCCGCAGGGGCTTCAGCCGTATCGCTTGGCTTCTCGTCATCCGGAGGGAGCGGCGCCTTGAACATCCGCTGAAGCAACATCTCCGCAAGCTCGGTCGCGCCGCTTCGTACCGCTTCGTTCACGGACTCGGTCGCCTCGAGCTCCGCTCCGCCACCACCGTCGGCGCGATTTTTCAGCGTCGCCGATGAGCTCACGCGTGGCTTGAGTGCGTCTTCGTTGGGGACGAAGCGGATTTCCGTCTTTATCTCCAACGAGAGCTGCGTGAGAATCCGCCCGAGTTCTTCGTGGAACCGAGCCGAATCGAGGAACTCGCGGAATTCACGCGCGGCGACGCGCACGACCTCGCGCTTCGTGTTGTCGGCGAGGTCGATGATGTAGTGGACCGCCTCTTTCGGCAACTTCATGTCACCGATGGCGCCTCGCACAACGTCTTCCGTCAGCTGACGCGCACCGCCGCCACTGGTCACCGTCTTCCGAAGAATGT
>JBLFZA010000134.1:0-11951 GCA_047610025.1 Bradymonadia bacterium
CTGCTTCGTGCTCGCAGATCCAGACGCGATCGCAAACGATGATGCCGTCTGTCACGTTGCGACGGTCGGACCCGCGCTCGCCGCGCTTGTCCCCGCTCTGTCGAACGCAGCGTCGATCGAGATCGGCACCGGCCCTTCGCTCCGCGTGTCGGCCCATGCGCCCAAGGTGCAAGCCCCGCCGCTGCCCGCCGCCTCTGTACATTCTGTCCCTCCCGCTACACAGCGCGCTCCTATGTCGCAGCCCACTCCGCACGCCTCGCCTGTTCAGACGATGGCCCCCGCTCCGTCGCTCCCGTCCGCAATGGGCGCCGCATCGCGTCCAGCGCCGGCCGCAATGGCTCCGGCAGCGGCACCCGCCGTAGCATCGCAGAGCGCTCCGGCATTTGCTCCATCACCTGTCGCGACACCTGCGTACGCCGCACCAGCGTCGCCGGTTTTTGGTGGGGTGCAGGGCGCGATCGAGGCGCAGTTGAACGAACTGGCGGTGTTGCAGCAGGCGCACATGGCGCAGCAATCGCAGCTTCACGCCATGTACTTGGCCACACAAACCCAAGCGGTTCACACGTTGCTGGGCGCGCAGTCGCCGGTCGCGCAGCCCGTGCCAATGTTCGCGGACGACCCGTCGCAACCCGTCGGATTAGCTGCCTCGCAGCCTGTGGGGCTCGCCGCCTCGCCGCCGGCCGCGGTTTCGACGCCACTTTCGTCTCCGCTGCCGGTGGCCGCTGCGTTCGTTACGCCCGCCGCCTCCGCGCTGCCCGCGGCCGCTGCGCCGTCACCGGCGATATCTCCGGCTGCGATCACGCCTTCGGTAAACGCGCTCGCCGATACGCCCGCCGCAACGAGCGTTGTCACGACCACATCGCTGACTCCGGCGGACCAGCTCCCAGGCTTGAAGTTCAGCCGAGAACAGCTCGAGATTCACTCCAACGGCAAGATCTCCGAGATCTACGGCCCTGAGTTCGCCCCGCAAGATGGCTATGAGCGACAGGTGCGGATGCCGCTCGGGCCGCTCTTGTTGTGTGACCGCGTTGTCGGCCTCGACGCTGAGCCGCTCTCGATGAAGAAGGGAAGCATCTGGACGGAGACGGACGTCAGCTGGGACGCGTGGTACCTGAACCACGACCGAATGCCAGCGGGCATCATGATCGAGTCCGGCCAAGCGGACCTCATGCTCATCTCGTACTTGGGCGTCGACATGTTCAATAAGAGCGATCGGGTCTACCGATTGCTCGGCTGTGAACTCACCTACCACGGTGACCTGCCGCGCGCTGGCGAGACCCTGCGATACGATATCCACCTCGATGGACACGCCAAACATGGCGACGTGCGCTTGATGTTCTTCCACTACGACTGTGTGGTGGGCGACCGTCCGCAGCTCTCTGTGCGTGGCGGCCAAGCGGGCTTTTTCACTGACAAAGAGCTCGACGACTCCGCCGGCTGCTTGTGGACACCCGAAGAGCAAGACATTGTCGAGGACCCGCAGCTTGACGCCCCCGTCGTCGACTACGTAGCCACTGAGCTAAACGACGATCAGGTGAAGCTGCTCGCTGCGGGCGATGTCGCCGGCGCGATGGGTGACGCGTACGGCTTTGCCCGGGCGCATGTGCGCACGCCGTCGATACAGTCCGGAGACATGCAGCTCTTCGACCGCGTCACGGAGATCGACCCGACGGGTGGCCCGTGGGGCCGGGGCTACTTGCGCGCTGAAATGTCGCTGAGCGCAGACCGCTGGTTCTACGATGGCCACTTCCAGAACGACCCGTGCATGCCCGGCACCCTCATGTTTGAGGGCTGCCTACAGACGATGGCGACGTACCTGATCGCCATGGGCTTCACCCTGAAGTGCGACGGCTGGCGTTTCCAGCCCAAGCCGGAGATGCCCTTCCAGCTGAGCTGCCGGGGTCAGGCGATCCCAAGTCGTGAGCTGCTCACGTACGAAGTGTTTGTCGAGGAGGTGGTCGCCGGCCCAGTGCCGACGCTCTACGCCGACTTGCTCTGTACAATTGATGGGCTCAAGGCCTTCCACGCTCGGCGTGTCGCGCTTGAGCTCGTGCCCGACTGGCCACTGGAGTCTCGCCAAGACCTCGTCGAGAGCATCGTCGACCCGGTCCCCGTTTCTGAGGCCGATGGCTTCAAGTTTGGGTATGCGTCGATGTTGGCCTGCGCGTGGGGTAAGCCCTCGGATGCCTTCGGCCCGATGTATGAGCGTTTCGACAGCCCCATGCGCGTCGCGCGACTGCCTGGTCCTCCCTATCACTTCATGACGCGGGTGACGGCGCTCGAAGGCCCGATCGGCGTCATGAAGCCAGGCGCTAAGGTCAGCATCGAATACGATATCCCGCCGGACGCTTGGTACTACGACCAGAACGGCTGCGCCTCGATGCCGTTCGCTGTTCTGCTGGAGGCCGCGCTTCAACCCTGTGGTTGGCTTGCGTCTTACGTAGGCTCTGCCCTCACCGTCGATAGTGAGCTTGGCTTCCGTAACCTCGATGGCACAGGCACGCTGCACGCCGAGCTGCCCCCGAACGCGGGCACCTTGATCACTCACGTTGAGATGACGAACGTGTCGGCCACCGGCGGCATGATCATCGAGTCATTCACCGTGGAGTGCAAGGCCGGCGACACACTCATCTACTCGCTCGACACTGTGTTTGGGTTCTTCCCACCGGCTGCGCTCGCTAACCAAGCAGGCCTGCCGGTCTCGGATGCCCAGCGAGAGATGCAGTCGCGCGATAGCGACTTCAACGTCGATCTCACCACACAACCTGCGCTGTATTGGAACCCTGCGCGCCCCCTGCTCGCAGAGCCGATGTTGCTGATGATCGATCGCGTGACCGGCTACTGGCCGGGAACGGGTGACGCGGGTATCGCGCAGCTGAGAGCGGAGAAGGCGGTCGACCAGGCAGAGTGGTTCTTTAAGGCGCACTTCTTCCAGGATCCGGTTCAACCCGGCTCACTCGGCATCGAGGCGCTCATCCAACTCTTGCAGTTCTACATGCTAGAAGCCGGCATGGATTCGGGCTTCACCAACCCACGATTCGAGCCGCTCGGCCTCGATATCGCGATGGGCTGGAAGTACCGTGGGCAGGTGCTGCTGCACAACTCGATGATTGAGTCGACGGTCGACGTCACCGAGATTGGTACGGATGACCGCGGCGCGTTCGCCATCGCCAACGCCTCGCTGTGGGTGGATGGAAAGCGCATCTACGAGACGACGAAGCTTGGGATGCGTATCGTCGAAGCAGACGATATCCGGCCAAACCCGCGCGACCCGAACAAGCCGAAGCTCAACCCGAACTCACTGGGCTTCACCGGGCGCACCAACGTCGCGCCGAGCGCGTTGACCCCGACATCAATGGGTCGGGTTAACTTAGTGAAGGGTGTCACGAGTCAAGACGCCGATTGGGAGATCACGCAGTCTGCACCTGCGGTTAGCGCGCCAGCTGCTGCGCAGGCTGTGACTGCCGCTAGCCAGAAGCCACCTGTCGAGAGCGCGAGCGATCGGCGGAATGAGCGGCAGAGCGGGCGGCCCATTCACACGACGACCGTGTCCACCGTGGCGACGCCAGCTGGCCGAGAGGATGAGTCTACGTCAGAAGGCGTGACCCTGTGTTCGCTGGACCCGGCGAAGGACCGCTGGGTCGCCGATCACTGCCCGACCTATACGCGTCCCGCGCTCCCGATGATGCATGTCGTCGACCTGCTGAGCCAGGCCGCGGGCCTGCGCTTTCATGGTCTTCGAGACGTGCGTGTGCACGGGTGGATCGTGGTCTCTGAAGAGGTCTCGTTCGACGCTGAACGCGACGGCGATGCCGTGCGTCTCTACGCCACCACAGCCGGCGCTCGCCGTGAGGTGGCCACCGCGAAGGTGATCCGCACGCGAGGGGAGCGTCCGAACGCGCTGACGTCGGTTGTGGGCGCAGCCGAGACCTTGCCCTATGACAGCGGAGCGCTCTTCCACGGCCCGAGCTTCCAGCTTTTGGACATGCTGGTGGTTGGCGATGACGGCGCCTCCAGCGCGATTCGCGCGGCAAGTGAGATCCCCTTTGGTCGGCTGAACCCTGCGCTGCTTGACGCGGCCACACACGGCATTCCCCACGACAACCTGCATCGCTGGTTCGAGGAGATAGGCGAAGACAAAGTCGCCTACCCGGCCGTTGTGTCTGAGCTTCGAGTGTATGGCCCAACCCCAACGAAGGGCACGGTGCGTTGCGAGGTGAGAACGGCTGGCACGCTCGGCTCTTCTGACTACCCGATGTTCCGCATACAGCTGATCGTTGGCAATGATGTTTGGTGTGAGATTCGCTTGGTCGAGTCCGTCTTTCCCAAGGGTCCTCTCGGCTCCGCGTCACCCACTCCCCGGCAGCGCTTTCTTCGCGATCTCAGCTTCGAGCCCGATGTGCGGCTCTCTCGGGTGCTAGAGAGCGAGGGCGGGCCGACCTCGGTCCTCGAGGACGCTGACGTTGCTGGGTCGAACTGGTTCCCCGGCACGATCGACGCGCTGTATGGTACCGAAGACACCGCGAGCATCGCCGAGCAAGAACACCTCGCCGCTGCACACGGCGTTCACCCCCGGTGGATGCCAGCGGCGCTGCCGCTGACCCGCTCCAGCTTGCGAACCGAGAGAGACGGAACCACCGTAACGGTCTCCGGTGACCCGAACGGGACGCTGGATATCACGCCGGTAAAGGAGTTCTGGACGAAGTGGTTTGATCGCGCGCCGTGGCCTGTCGAAGACCTGTACTACGGGCTCATCGAGCGCTTCGTCGACCGCGTCGTCTTGGAGCAGCCCGAGGCCTTCGCGACGCTGAAGGGTCGCAGCGTGCTCTATGTCGCGAACCACGAGACCGGCGTCGAGTCGTTGATGTTCTCGATGATCGCCTCCGCCCTTAACGGCGTGCCCACCGTGACGCTCGCGAAGGCTGAGCACCGTCACACCTGGCTCGGCCGACTGATCCAGCACTGCTTCTCGTACCCCGGTGTGCCAGACCCAAACGTCATGACGTTCTTCGAGCGCGAGGACAAAGCCTCGCTGATGAAGATCATTGGTGGCCTCGCGACGGAGATGGCGACGACCGGCCGCAGCGTGATGATCCACGTCGAGGGAACCCGAGCACTCGATGCCACACACCGCGTGCAGAAGATGAGCGGCGCGTTCATCGATATGGCGTTGAAGGTTGGCGCGCCGATCGTGCCCGTTCGCTTCACCGGCGGCCTTCCGGTTGACCCCGTCGAAAAGCGGTTGGAGTTCCCGCTTGGGCTCGCCAAGCAGTCGATCTGGTTCGGCGCTCCGCTGATGCCGGAGGAGCTGACCAAGCATCACTACGGCGCGCGCAAGCAGCTCGTGGTTAACGCGATCAACAACCTCGGTGGCGGCCGCGTGATGCCGGCCACCGGCGGAGACCCCGCGCTCGTCGCTGCTGCCGCAGCTTGGCAAGCGGACCACGCGGTCGACAATGAGCACGCTGTGCTGCGCACCGTGCTGGCGGAGCGTGCTGGCATCACGGAAGACACCGCCCGCGTGCTGGCCGCCAAGCGGAGCTGGACACTCGATGACGGTACGCCAGAGGGCGTGTGGCTCGCGGAGCTTGGTAAGCGCCTGGCTGGGGTGTAGGCGGCCGCCAAAACGCAAACGCCCCGCGCATCGGATGATGTGCGGGGCGTTGTTCGTTCGGGCTTGTCGACTACTCGCAGTCGGCTTCGTCGAATCCGCCAGCGCAGTCGTCAGTGCCGTTGCAGGCAGCCGATGAAGGCACGCACTGATCGGGGCACGCGAGCTCACTGGAGCCGCAATCGCCGCCGCCGGCGGAGATGCATCCGAACTCGTCGGAGTAGTCACCGCAGTCGTTCTTCGAGTCACAGGCGTCGTCCTTGTCGATGCAGCCGCCGTTGTCGCAGAGGAACTCGTTGGCTCCGCATCCTCCGCCACTGGGGTCGGTGCAGCACTGGATGTTCGCGGCGCCGGGGCACTCGCCCGCAGTCGACACGCGACCATCGTCACAGGCGTCTGTGTCAATGCAGATGCCAGGCTGTCCGTTGGCTTCGCAGGTGATAATGTCGGCGCAGCACTGGATGTTCGCGGCGCCGGGGCAGAGGCCGGGCGTCGACACGAAGCTACAGTCATCAACATCGATGCAGACGCCATCTACGCCTTCGACGTTACACTCGTCGACGTCGGGCTCACGGTAGCAGCACTCTATCTCGCCGGGGCCGGCGCAGTCGCCACGGGCGGACTCGAATCCGCCGCCGCAGGTGTCCGAGGGGCGGCACTCACCGCGCTCGCCGTTGGCGGAACAACTCGGCAAGCCACCGGTGTAGCAGCACTCTTCGCCGCTTCCGCAGGACGAGCTATCCGTCGAGACGCCAGCGCAGCGTGCTGCGGTCTGGCACGTGCCGTCGCCCGCAAAGGTGCTGCAGGTCGTTGGGCCAGTGGTGTCGGGCGTGGTGCCCGTGTCTGTCGTTGCGTCGGTGCCGGCATCTGACGTGCCAACGTCGGCCGAGCCGAGGTCGGCGCCGAAGAGGCCTTCATCGAGGTCCTCGCAAGCGCTGGTGGTGAACGCGAGCGCCGCGACAGCGGCCCCGTGAAGAACAAAGCGAGAGATTCGAGTCGAAAACATAGCTACCTCGGGGCAGAAACGCAGAACGCGTGACCGAACGGTCACGGAGTCAGGGCACAGTTATCCCGCGTCACTGGCTCTCGCCTGCGCCGCGGTCGTCCCACACTAGATCACACAATCGCTGCCGACGGTAGTTTCGAAATGCGCGCTAGGTCGCGCGCTTAAGAAACTCGGTCTTGAGCACAAGCTGGATCTTGTTGACCTTGCCTTCGACGTGGATCGGGTTGTCGGTGACGCGAATCCCTCGAACAAGCGTCCCTCGCTTGGCGACGAAGGAGGTGCCTTTGACGTCGAGGTCTTTGACCAGCGTGACGTTGTCGCCATCGAAGAGCTGGGCGCCGTTGCTGTCGAACGCTGGCGGACGATCGTCTTCGATCTCTTCTGGCAGTCCCGCCTGTGCCCACTCGAGCGTGGCCTCTTCGAGGTACAGCTGCTCGAGGAGGTCGCTGGCCCACAGCTCGGACGTGATGCGGTGCAGCATGCGGTAGCTGACGACCTGTACAGGCGCGACCTGGCTCCACGCGGTCTCCTGCAAACAGAACCAGTGCTTCATGTCGAGGTTGGACCCGTCCTGGAGCTGCGCGCTACAGGTCTCGCACGCGAGCACGTTGTGGTCGTCACCGGCGTCGGTGTGCGGTGCTACGGCAAAGGCGTTGAGCGCTTCGCTCGAGCCGCAGAGCTCACACTGGCTGTTGGCACGAGTAAGCAGCGTCTGGGAGACGGACATGGCAGGGCTTTCGGTAAGGGGGCATTCGGAAGCGGGGAGGATGCGGCTGTAGCAGGAAGCGAGACTCCGTGCATCGGGATGCCTCGCAAATGCAGAGGGCCGTTGCGTGCAGGGTTCCCGCGCGCAGCCCTGGTTCCTCGGCAGATTGAGCGCGCGTGCTCCCAGAGAGGCCTCCAACACTGGCATCTTCGTATCGACCTCCCACTGAACTCCTAACGTCTCTCAAACTAGGAGCCGCTTCGTCGTCGCAGCCGTTGACTGCGCGCGTTGCGGCCCCATCGTGTCGTCGCATCGCGCTCGGAGGTCTCGCCGACAAGAGAATGAGCGGCAGCCGGTCACTTTCCGGGGTATCTGGCGCCGGCTCGTGCTAGCTTCGCTGCCCCCCGTTCCCGCTCCCACTGCTCACGCATGGCAAAGCCGGTTTTCTACAACTTCCCCGTGTCGCACTTCTGCGAGAAGGCGCAGTGGGCGCTCGACCACCACGGCGGCGACTACGAGACGGTGAACTGGGTACCAGGCTTTCACGTCTTGGGGACGAAGCGCCTAGGGTTGCAGAAGACTTGGGTGCCGATTCTTCGGAAGAGCGACAGCAAGATCCTTCAGGGATCCGGCGCGATCATCGATGTGCTCGACATGGAACGCCCCGACCACTCGCTGACGCCGGCCGACCCCGCGCTCGCGGCGCGCTGCGCAGAGCTCGAAGTGGAGATCGACAAGCAGCTGGGTGAGGGTCTTCGCCGTATCGCTTATGCCGCGCTGCTCGAGCACCCTGAGCTGACCGTGAAAATCTGGACTCACGGCATCTCGACCGCCGCGGTACCGGCGTTGCGCGTGCTCTGGCCTGTGATGAGCCACAAGCTCAAGAAGAGCTACCGGCTAACACCCGAGCGGGTTGAGCGCTCCCACCTGGAGGTCGATGCTCTGCTCGATCGCCTCGACGCGCGCGTGAGTACGCACGAGTATCTCGTCGGCGATCGCTTCTCTCGCGCTGACCTCGCGGCGGCCGCGCTCTTCTCGTCGGTGCTCGACCCGCCGGAGCGCCCGTGGCGCATGCCTGTCGAGATGCCGGCCGACCTTGACGCCATCATCGAGCCTTACCGCGATCGACCTTTTTGGGGCTGGGCGACGCGCATGTACCAGAAGCACCGAGCGCCGTTTCGGGGCTAAGTCGCCGCGTGTTACTCGATGCGCCGATACGACATCGCGAGCGCTCGGCAATCGTCCATCACCGAACGCCGCCATCGCTGCGCGGCAGAGCACGTAATCACCGCCAGCTGGCCATCGGCGTTGATCGCGAAGATCAGCCCGTCAACCCAACCGATGGCGCTGAGCCCGCCCAACCTGGACTCGGCCATGTCGTATGTACCGGCTTCCACCAACTCAAGAGCGTAGACTTGGCCGTGGTCAAGACCGGCCGCGTGGCTGGCACCGTACAGCTCGACGACGACCAGAGCAGCAAACGCAGACTCGTAGCCTTGAACCGAGATCGTCATCCTCGCGTTGCGTAGCGGGTCAACGAAGGTGCGTTGTTGAGCTTCGTAGGTGTCTTCGTACCCCGTGGGCACGAAGAGCCGCCATCGACGCGCCGGAACTTGGACGCGATAGCCTGCTGCGTCGTCGATGAGCTCGCCGGAGAGCACCTCTCCCACTTCACCATCGGTGGGCGCCGCTCCCATCGCGTGCAGCGCGACCGTCAAAAACGCTGGCGCCGCCGCGAAGCAGAACGCGATGACAGCGGCGATAGAGATTGCGCGCCTCTTGCGCGCCCACAAGGACGCCCCGGCCGCGAGCGCGAAGACCACGAACGCACCACCCGCCACGACACCGATCTGCAGCACGTAGGCGCTCGCGGCGCCCGTGCCCAACATCGCCGCAACGAGCCCAGCGCGCCGCCATCGGTGGGCGGGCTCTCTGCGGGAGTGCACAAGCCCGATACCGAGGATGATACTGAACACCACCGCCACCAGCGGGACGAACGCGGGGGCGGGTACTGCAGAGAGCAGGAACGCCGGGACGATCGTATCAAGCAGGGCGATGACGAGCCCTGACCCGATGAAGAGCCAACCCGCTATCACGTTCGATTGAAACGGTGACGTGCCGACAAGGGCGCGTTCCGTGTCATCGGTGGCCGTCTCGCTTTCAGTCATGTCTTGCCTGCCGATGTTTGCGTGAACGTCAACGCTAGGATGCGGGCCCCTCGCGCGTCAAATGACTTGGAGCTGAACGCGGTGGTTTGCATACCAGCCGGGCGACTAGCGCGGAGTGACACGCAGCTCGAACGTACCCGCCTCGCCGTCCCAGCCGACAACCTCGCGCTGCATCGCTCCGTCGCGCTCCGTCGTCGTGTCCGCCGTGTTGATCGTCACCGCAGCGCCGTCGCCGTATACGCGCTCGGGCAGGTAGAGCACAGGCGGTCCCTCTCCACCGCTCGCTTCGAATGTGACCGTCAGCGTGCGCGTGTCGTCGTCGTAGGTGTGGGTGAGAAGCCGACCGGGCACTGCGGCGGCATACGGGGATTCAACCAGTGCGAGCGAGGATTGGCGTGGTGTCCACGCCTGCGTGCTCTCGTCAAAGTCGAAGATGCCCCAGCTGTCTTGGCTGTCCTCCTTCCACAGCCACAACGCCTGCGCGATCCCCCGCTCGGCCGACATCGCCTGCACGACTGGGAAGTACACTTGCGCCTCTTCACTGCGCGGGTCCATCCCCCACTCGCCCCAGGCCATCGCCGCTGGCCCAGCGTTGGTGCCCCACGCAGTGGCTTCTTCCGCGAGCGCGTCGTGCGTGTTGTCGAGGAAACCGCGCCACGACTCTTGCGTGTCTCGACTGACCCCCGCGAAGTTTGGGTAGAGGTGCGGTGCATACACGATCTGCGAGTCGCCAAACGACTCCGACGGCACCGGAGACTCGAAGAAAAAGTTGCGTCGCGCACCGGGCTCGAGCCAAAGCGGATGCCGCGGGTTTACTTCGCGCGCTGACGCGATGATGAGCCGGTAGAAGGCGTGCAACGACAGCTCGTCCGCGTCGAAATGCAGCAGCACAGGCTCGTTGAAAGGTTCAAAGCCAATCACCCCCGGCTCGTCAGGATAGCGCCCAACGACGGATTGCCACGCAGGCAAGAAACGCTGCTGAAGGTTCTCGTCGTTCTCGAAGAAGGCGCGAAACGCGTCGAATACGATTGGGGAGAGGCGCCGTTCTTCGAGGTCGACGAGTGGCCCTTCGAGCAGCTGGTCGGCTGTCGGCGTTGGCACGATCGCCCAGAGTGGGGCTCCGTCTTCGCCAATCTGTTTGGAGTAAGCGTCCTGGTGGAAGTCCACCATTACATACAATCCGGCATCGTTCGCAAGCGCGATGACCTCATCCAGACGCTCGAGGTACGCCTCGTTGAGTTGGCCCTCTACAGGCTCGAGGCCACTCCAGTTGATCGGCAAGCGCAGCCAATTGAAGCCATGGCGCGCCATGGCCTCCGCGTCACTCGCGTCGAAGGTTGGTATCGGCTCGAGCGCGATGCGCCCATCGTCGAAGGTCACGTCGAAGAGCCCGTCGACGCGTGCATTGATACCGCGCAGTTGTAGCTCGCGGCCGAGCGCATCGACAAAGCGCCCGCCTTCTACGCTGACCCAGTGCAGAGCGAAGGGGTCGACCTCGTCTACATTGCCCCCGTCGTCGTTTCCACACGAGAACATGACCGCCGCCGTGAGCAGCACCGGTATCGCTCTCGACCACGTATGTGGTTGCGCGTCGGGATGCCTGCTTGGGCTACCTGCTCTCTTCACCGAAGCAAACATAACGCTCTCTCTTGGGTGTCAGCTCTATAGGCCGCGCTAGGGTTCTACATCAATCTTCTAGATCAGCGCTCTAGTCGCTCGGGGGCGCAGGAAAGCGCTCTCCCTCTCTCGCTTCAATCTCGGATGCTCGTTTGAACGCACCACGCGCTGCCAGTCGCTCCGCATATGATTTGGTGACGCCTTCGTTCGGGATGGCCCCAAACATGTGGCCAAAGCGTAGCGTCGACCCGACGAGCACGTCGGCCGCACTGAACTGATCGCCAAGCAGGTAAGGCCCCGTCTCCAACGCGGGTTCGAGCGTCGCCATCATGTGTTCGAAGGAACCCCAGGCCATCGAGACAGCGGGCAAGTTCCAGTTGAAGAACTTCTCGCCGAGGCACGGCTCCATAATCGCGCTCGAGAAGAACACCCAACGCAGGAAGGCGGCGCGCAGGGGAGCCGTTGGCGCTGGCGCCAGGCCAGAGCTCGAGAAGTTGTCCGCGAGGTAGATCGCGATCGCGCCAAGCTCCGAGACGGGTGTTTCGCCGTGAACGATGACCGGCACCTTGCCCATCGGGTTCATCGCTAGGAACTCCGGGGACTTGTGGGCACCCGACGTCATATCGAAGCTCGCGAGGCCGTAGGGCTCACCGAGCTCTTCGAGGAGCCAGAGTGCCGTGAGGGCGCGGGAGCGGGGCGCGTAGTGGAGCGTGAGGTTCTTGGCGGTCATGGTGCGTGGTTTGGGGAGGCGTTGGGGGACGTGTAGCAGAGGCGTGGCGGGTGGGGGAGGGCGGTGTGCGGCGTTTGTGGCGCGATGGTGGTTTTGAGTTTCGTTGGTAGACT
>JBLFZA010000135.1:0-11877 GCA_047610025.1 Bradymonadia bacterium
TCCGCCGCGACGCCGCCGGCCCCGAAGTTACGCGCGGAGACCTCGGCGGTCACACTCAACGGGCCCAGCGCTGCGCGAACATCTTCCACGGTTTCCGGCAGCTCACCGTTCACCCACGCTTCGAGAGGCGCGATCCCCTCAACTACGACTGTCCCGCGAATCGAGCCACTCATCAGAGGCACCGCCGGATCGAGCGCCTGCAGCGCGAACAAATCAGGCACTTCGAGTCGCGCGTTGATGGACACCGCTCCGCCGCGCGAGAGCTGGCCACCCAGGTCGAGAGTCGCCCCTCGTGAGCGAACCTCGAAGTCACCAATCGTGAGGGTCTCATCTTGGTACGCGACGGAAAGAAACGCCTCGTCGACTGCGATGGCCCCAACGCGGCTCGGCCCGAGGTCGACCCGAAGTGCCAGCTGCAGCTCCGCCGGTGTGATGCCTTGGCCGTCGACATAAATGCCGGCGCTGACGTCCGCGTCGAGCGCGCCCAGGTCGAGCCAATCACCTGGGCGAAGTCGCACCAAGCCGATGCGCCCGCGGTAGCGAGGTGTCGTGGGGTTGGTCAGATCGAATTCAAGCGTTGCGCCAACGCTGCCTTCGGGGCCGCTGACCGGCAGCGACAACTGCACCGCGTCGGCCGGCCCTTCCAAGGTCGCCGCGACGGTCAATGGCGCACGCAGCACCTCGCGGCCGAGCCAGAGGTTGACGTTGTCCGGTTGCACGACGAACTCCGGCAACGTGACGTCTATATAGGCAAAGGGCGCAGGGCTCGACGGCCCCGCGAGCGTCACGTCTGCTTCAAAGCCCTGCACCTCCGTGTCAGAGAGCGCGAATGAGGAGACCCGCACTCCGAGAGCGTTTCCGACCAACGCCACCTCGGTCTCGTTAATGCGCACCTCAGCAAAACGCTCCAGGTCCATCGGGCTCGCAGCGCGCATGCGGATGCCGGCGACATCGACCTTCACTTCCCCGTTCCCGGTCAGCCGGAAGGCCCCGGAGAGGGAAATGTCCTCTGCCCGAATCACTCGGGCGCCATCATTTCGCGCATCGCGGAGCACGAAGCGGCCATCGCTAAGACTCACCCCGTCAATGTCGACCGACCACCCAGGCCCTCCCGACGGCGGCGATTCTGACTGGGCAATTGCTCCGCTGAGATCGACTGTCCCGTCTTCCGTGATCGTTCCGAAGACCGCGAGAGTCCGGAGTTCGAGTCGGTCGATGACGACGTGCCGCTCACGCAACGGCAAGAGCTGGAAGTCGACGTCCAGCGACTCCAATGTTGCGAGGATAGTCCCGTCGTCTGCCCGCAAGGTAACACCGCGAAGTGTCGCCGCTCCAAACAAGGGGCCGCTCAACTGCTCGACTGCGATCTCCCCTGCAAAAACGCTCTCGTTAAGAACCTCGACGAGCTTTCCGGCTACGAACGCTCGGCCAGGCTTGGTTTGTGTCACCCCGACGACCGCCGCGACCACGATCAACAGGACCAGCATCACGAGCGCCAACGCTCGCAGGCCCCAGCGCGATGCAACGCGCGCAATCGACGTCACGCGTCCCATTAGAAGGCCTCGCCGAGCGAGAGCACGAAGCCAAAACGTTGCAGTCGACCGACGGACGAACCGGGGTCGGAGAGACGACCCGCGACGTCGAAACGAAAGGGTCCGACGGGCGTGAAGACACGAAGTCCAGCGCCGACCGAGGCCTGAATGCCAGTCGGCGATCCCCAAGTTGGGTCCAACGAGAGCCGTGAGTTGACCGTGCCGGCATCAAAGAACGCGACGAGGCCGAACAAGTCGCTAAGCCGGAGCCGCGGCTCAAAATTGAAGACAGCGCTCAACACACCGCCGCCCGGCAGCCCCGGCTCGACGTGCGGACCGACACGCCGCGCTGGGAAACCTCTCACCGTCGTTCCGCCGCCCAAGAATAGACACTGAGATCGCGGTACCGGCGCGCCGTAGTCGAAGATCACGCCAGCGCCGACCCGAGTCGCGATGCTGAGACGCCGGGTCAACGGCTGATAATAGCGAAGGTCGGGCTGCAGGCGTGCGTACGGATACTGGCCGGCAACCGCCTCGCCTAACTGAGCGTTCACCTCACCCGCCCAGTCCGCTCGACCGCGCAGCAAATTGGGGTCCCGCCGATCGGAGCGCAGGCTCACGTCGATGTGCCCGAGCCGAAACGTGCTCGGCAACCGGTCGCACGAGTCAGTGCGCTCTAACAATGCAAACTCAGCGAAGTCGGTCGTGTAGTTCAAGCTGATCTTATAGCTCGCCGAAAACACGAGAAACTCGCCTATGCGATTGGACATTCCGAGTCGAAGGCTGAGGCGGTCGAAGGAATAGCTCGGCTCAAGCCCATGCTCGAAGCCCAAGCGCAGCGCGGCGTCGAAGATTCCAAAGAGCACCTTGGGTCGCGACAAACCGAGTTCGGCATGCCCCACGATTCCTGACGGAAACGGAGTTCTTCGGAACACCGAGGGTATCCACGTGTATCCAAGCCGTGTTTCCAACTCGATGCGATTGAGGGGGTTTCCGACGTTGCGCCAGACCGCGTTGGCTCGGCCATACGCCGCCGTCCGGGAGGTCTCGATGCCAAGGCCGCCGCCCGCGCGGTACCGGGCGGAGGCCGACTCCGCCACGCGAATCGTCACTGGGATGTTGGGGTCAACCGCTTCAATCTCTCCGAGGTTGTCGAGCAAAGAGGTCACTCGAGCCCGCTCATTGGCATCCTCCCACGGCGGAGGCAGCCGCTCGAACCCGGCCATCGCCATCTCGGTGTCCCAGGCGGCCGCCTCAGCGTGTAGCCTCGCGGAGGGCGCGCTCTCGCTCAGATCTGCGACGACTTCGACGCTGGTGAACACGTCCATGTCATAGAGTTCAATCTGCGACACCCTGAGCAGAGATTGTCGAAACTGACGTCCTGTGCGGATCGGAACGACGTCGCTGATCAGCTCAGCGGGAATGCGATCGTGGCCTTCAATGATGACGTCGCCAAACAGACAGCTGACGCCGGGATCGAAGAAGAAGAACACCTGCGCCGACTTCGTCTCCCGCTCCACGTAGACACGAGAGATAATGGAGGCGCGAGCGTAGGATCGCTCTTGCAGCGCTCGTTGGAGGCGAACGCGTTCAGATTCGACCTCCACTTGGCTGAATACGGTGCCTCGTCGCAGCCGACTGGAGCCGACGAGCTGCGAGATATCATCGATTCCGCGCGCGGTATCGAGTCGATAGGTCGCGTCGCTCGCCAAGAACGTTGGCGAGCCCTCCTCGACGACAAACGTCACGGTCGCGCTGTCCCGACGGCGGCCTTGGCGAATCGAAACGTCGTGGGAGACAACATCGGCGTCGAAGTATCCACGACCGTGGTAGAATGTCTCGATGCGCTGAACGTCCGCGGCGACGTCGAAGCGATTGTACGTCGACGGCGGAGTGAATGGGTTGAACTGGTTCTCTTGGGTCGCCAGCGCGTCCAGGACTTCCGCTTCATCGAACGACTCTACACCCTCGATTCGTACAGTGCGGACGCGATCATCCGTCATTCCCGGCCGCATCGCTGGCGAGGGACGGCAAGCACTCATCATCACGCACAGGAGGCTGGCGAGCAGCACGAGCGGTCGACCGTTGCGTTTCCAGCCAACGCCACCCCATCCTCGGAGCACCGGATGCCGCTTCCGTCCGGCGGCCCACCGGGGGTGCGACGTCGCTGCGACCCGCAGGTCGTGGGCGCGGTGTTGAATGGTCGTAGACAAGCTTGAGAACCGCGGTTCATACGCAAAGAAGCGGTCCGGCTGCTATATCAGAGCGTTCACGACGCGGCGACACGAGAGCAACCATGAGCAAGCGACGTTCACTCCGAGAGCGAGTTAAGGGCCGCGCATCGCGCGTGAAGACCGCCGTCACGAGAGAGATCGCTGCGAGGGCGCCGCTCCCGACCAACGCGGCGCTGATAAAACTCGCGACGCAGCAGGCCGGCGCGTTGGTCGATCGCGCGGCGTCGCGCTGGCTCGCGTCAGACGAAGACGCCGCTCAACTAGCGTACATTGTGGAAAAGTGCGCGGAAGAGCACGGACGAGAGGCTGTTCTGAGCGTGGTCCTCCGTCAGAACCTGTGGCTCAACGGGACGTTCTTGAAGCTCATCGAGCCCGCGCTGCGAGGACAAGCCGTCACCTCGCTCGATCCGAGAGTTCTCAACGATGGCCGACGCACGCTGCTTCGCCTTCTCGTCGAAGTCGCGGCCCCTGACGACGAGCCGGCGGCGTCCGACGAGTCTGCGCTGTGGCAACAATACCTCGAACGAACAGCCGCTCTACCGACGGACCGCGTCACCCCTCACCTTCAAGGCGATTCGACCGAGGAGGCGCTTGCGGGCTTTTTGCTGGGCAGCTACACGGTTTTTCTTCAGTCGTTTCTGCTGAGGACGTCGGTGCAACTACTGCCCGCCCTCGCTGAGCAGAGCGACCGCGCGTCGGCAACGCGCGTTCTCGAAGAATCAGACACGGAAGGCAATTGAATCGCGTCGCGATCGGTGAGGAACACACGTTCGAGTATGTGAGCGACGCAAAGTCGCTCGATGCATTCGTCACGAATGGGCTGGCCGACGTGGACGGTGCCACGATCTGCTTGGATATCGAGGAAGATCGGGAGGTTCGGTTTTTGCCGAGCGTCGCGCTCGTACAAATCACCGTGGGGACACACGACACGATTCTCGACCCGGTCTTGCTCGACTACGACGCGCTGGCTCCGGTCATCGAGGCGATCTGTCTGACATCTGAGAGCATCATCATGCATGGTGCCCGCAACGACGTCACTGGGCTCAAACGAGACTTCGGCGTCGGGCCGACGAAGCTCAAAGACACGCAAATCGCCGCGCGATTTACAGGGTCTTCCGCATTTGGCCTCGCGCCGTTGTTGAACGAGCACTTCGGAATCGCGCTCGACAAAGCCCTGCGCCGCTCTCGTTGGATTGAGCGTCCGTTGAGCGACAAGCAACTCGAGTACGCGCGCTGCGACACCCGCTACGTTGGCTACTTATGGGAGACACTCGTGGCGGAGGTGGAACGCCTCGGCTGGGGAGACGCGCTCGCACAAGAGTGCGCAGCGATGAATGACATGCTCGCCGAAACCTCCACGCTAGACCGTTTCGGCTGGCGGCGAGTCAAGGGCTCGAAGGGACTCGACGAGCTCGCACAACGCCGACTCGCAGCGCTCTGGCAATGGCGAGACGCCGCAGGGAGGCGTCACGATACACACGTGAGCCGCACCTTGCCGCCCTGGGCGCTGCTGCATCTCGCGCAGAACACCGACCGAGTGATGCGTGAGAGTCGTGATATTCAAGGGCTGCCGAAGTCTATGCAGCGCGCCGAGCGAGACATCCTTTTCGATCTTCTGAGCGACCCCCCAGAGCTTCCAGAAAAGGCCCGGCCCGACCGCCGCGCGCGAACCACGCGCGCCGAGCGTGAGCGCTTCGAAGCGCGCGTCGAACGGCTTCAACACTGGCGTTTAGACGCCTCCGAGCGCACCGGAATTGAATCCGGGTTTCTGGCCCCGAAGTCGCTTCTCGAGCAAATCGCGGGGGCAAAGGTCAGCAGCGCAGACGACTACTATGACGTCGCCGACCTCATGCAGTGGCGATGCGACCGCTTCGCTGGTGAATGGTTCGCGCTTCGCTGACGAGCGACTCGGCCGGCGCTGACCAGCGACGATCATCGCGAGCAGCCTACTCGCCCACTCCGAGCGCGCCATCGATGATCTCACGGAGCTGCTCAATCGGCAACGCTCCCGCATAGGAGACGCCATTGACGAAGAAGGCTGGTGTGCCTCGTACAGCCAACGCCGCTCCGTCCGCTTGGTCACGCGCCACGATTGCCGCGATGTCCTCGCGCTCCATGCAGCTTGTCAGGGCGCTCGCGTCGAGCGCGAGCTCGCCCGCGATCTCCGCCCAACGCTCGGGCCCCAGCGTTCGCTGGTTTTCGAATAGGGCGTCGTGCATGGCCCAGAACCCGTCTTGTTCGGCGGCGCACAAGGACGCCTTGGCTGCCGCGCCTGCGTGAGCGTGCATCTCGAGCGGGAACTGTCGAAACTCAACGCGCACCTGGTCGCCGTACTCGTCCTTTACCTGTGCGAGAGAAGCGGCGAGGCGCGAACAGAATGGACATTCGAAGTCCGAAAACTCGACGATCACGACGGGCGCATCCGCTGGACCCATCGAAGGCGCACCAGGACGCAACAACAACGCTTGTTGCTCGGATGTGATGCTCTCACCGTGAGGCGCCGGTGAAGGCTCTTCCCCGTTCGCAGAGAGGACAGCGCCGACCCCGCCAACAACCACAAACGTTAGCAGCAACGGGGCGACAATGGCGCGCTGCTGAACCGCGGCGATGGCCCGCGCAACGTTCGGGCGAGCCCACAGCACAGCTCCAACGAGCCCGGCAGCGTTCACGGCGTACAGCACGACGCAAGCCGGACAGAGGCTGCCGATCTGCAGCACACTCACCGCAGCAAGAAACACGCTATAGGCGACCGACACAGCGAAGAGGCCTCCGAGTAAAGCCCCAACGTCCGCTCCTCGGTCTCCTCGCACTGCCCGAAGTGTCACGAGTAGCGCGCCTGCGTAGAACCCGAGGCCAAGCGCTGCGATCGGCACTCCGAACAGCGTCGCGTAGACGCTTTGCGCGGCGCCAGTGCAATTCAGGGTCTCGCCCATGTTGCACAGGCCAGTCGCCGCGGACCCGGATGAGACGCTGGCGTGAACCTGAAGCAGGTAGACCGACGCTGCGACTCCGATAAGAGAAGCGAGCGCAACGAGCACACGACCGAACTTCTGACGTGGAGACATGCGACTTGGGTCGGGAGGGAAGGCCGTTTCGTGTAATTGGTAGCGACGCGCTGTCAAGGCGGGACGCGTTCCGAGCCTGTGAGTTTCGGAGGCGGGCGCTGCCGTTGACGCACCCGAGAGGCCGCCCTACTCTGAGCGCGAGAGACAAGCCCTTCATTCCGAGTGAGACCACAATGGCGACGGTATCAGTTCGTTCAACGCGCGATCAAACCACAGATCCGGCCTCGATCACCGAGCTTCTGAAACCGCACGGCGTGCTCTACGAGCAGTGGGACATCTCAAAACTCTCGCAACAACCCGCCACAGATGGGCAATCGCCCGAAGACCACGTGCTCACGGTCTTCGCAGACGAGGTGAAGACGATGTGCGCGACGCGCGGCTACCATACCGCAGATGTCATTGCGCTCTCGGAGAGCACCCCGAACTTGGACACGATTCTGGCCAAGTTCGACAAAGAGCACTTCCACACCGAAGACGAGGTGCGCTTCGTCGTCAGCGGACGCGGTCGCTTTATCATCCGAGGCAAAGATGACGAGCTCTACGACGTCGAGGTCGAGCCCGGCGACCTGCTCGCTGTCCCCGAGGGTACTCATCACTGGTTCGAACTCTGCGACGACAAGCAGATCCAGTGTATCCGACTGTTTACGGACATGACCGGCTGGGTGGCCCACTACGTCTAGAGCCGAACGACTCCGGTGCCTGCAACACGACGGTGCGTCCTACTCGACAGACGACGACCAGCCGGCTGAGGCCTCCAGCCAAAGATAGCGGCACAGTTCCTCTATCGCCTCCACGTGTCTCTGGGCATCATCGACGCTCGAGCCCCACGCGTAGGTGCCGTGGCCGGCTACCAAGACACCTGGGCAACCGCGTCTTGTGGCCGTACCCACAGCCACAGCGAGCTCCGGAATGGCCGGGTAGTTCGGTACGACGGGGATCTCGATGAGAGCCGGATCGTCCCAAAATCCGAGCGCTTTGATGAACTCATAGTTGGGTACGCGAACCGCGACGTCGCCGGAGGCCGAGCGGCGCGATAGATGGCGGCTCACAACGGCGGCATAAGGGCTATGGACGTGAAGCACGCACTCCGCCGCCGGCACGCACTCATAGATTTTGGCATGCACCGCAGTCTCCGCCGACGGCTTTCGCCCTGAAGGCGTGATGACGTCACCATCCACCACTAGATAGTCGTCGTCCGTCAGTGACCCCTTTGATACCCCCGACGCCGTGATCAAGAATCGACTCGGATCGAGACGGCACGATAGGTTTCCGCCGGTCGCCCGGAGCCATCCGACGTGATGTAAGGCAGCGCCGACCGCTGAGAGCGTTGTTGCGAACGGATGGATGTGAATCACGGGCTCTTTTGATGCGAGAGACAAACGAGTATTCGCCGTACTTCAGCTCCCCTCATTGCTCAACGCACGCCTATGAAGACCCGAAGCGATCGTATCAACGGCCTAGTTCAGTCAGAGATCCGTGCGATGACCCGCGCGTGCGACGCCGTCGGTGGCGTCAACCTCGGCCAGGGTATCTGCGATACGCCGACGCCGACGATCGTGGAGGAAGCGGCCAGCGAAGCGATCGCGACCCATCGGAGCACTTACACGCGCTTTGATGGTACCGCGGAGCTTCGTGAGGCGCTCGCCGCGAAGTTCAGGCGAGACAACAACATGGCTCCCGATGCCGAGACAGAGGTCGTCGTGACCGTTGGCTCCTCTGGAGCGCTCGCGTGCACCCTCAACGCGCTATGCGATCCCGGTGATGAGCTGCTGCTCTTTGAGCCCTTCTACGGATACCATATGAACACGGCGCTCGTCGCGGGGATGGTGCCGAAGCCGATCCCGCTGCACCCACCGTCATTCACCCTCGACACTGACGCCATCGAGCAGAGCATCACCCCGCGAACTCGCGCAATTCTGATCAACACCCCCGTGAATCCCTCAGGGAAGGTGTTCAGTCGCGAAGAGCTCGTGCGACTCTCAGCGCTTTGTATCAAACACGACCTGCTCTGCATCACCGACGAGGTGTACGAGTACCTGATCTACGGCGACCACGAGCACGTCAGCATGGGCAGCCTACCGGGGATGTGGGAACGCACGGTGACGCTGGGAAGCTACTCGAAGACGTTCAGCATCACGGGGTGGCGCATCGGGTACGCGACCGCCGCGGCACCGCTCGCTGCGGCCATCGGGTTGATGAATGACCTGTATTACATCTGCTCACCTCACCCGCTGCAGCTCGCCGTAGCCAAGGGAATTCGCGAACTGCCGGCGAGCTTCTACACGGACATGAGAGACGAGTATCTCGCCAAGCGAGACGACTTCTGCAGCGTGTTGACCGAGGTCGGGCTTCCCCCTGTCGTACCCGATGGGGCATACTACGTGCTTGCCGACGTCAGCCGACTTGGCGAGGCCACCGCGAAGGACGCGGCGATGCGCCTACTTCACGAATCGGGGGTAGCGAGCGTCGCGGGGAGCGCCTTTTTCGTCGGGCCTGAGGGCGAGAAGTATGTTCGCTTTTGCTACGCGAAGCGTGACGAACCTCTCAATAGGGCGATGAACCAGCTCCGCGCATGGGGCAAAAGACGCTAGCGCACCGACCGAATACTGATGGGGACGACCAGCGCTACCAGCGGACGGCGACCTTCCCGATCGTCTTCCGCCCTCCTAAAGCGTCATGGGCTTCAGCCAACTCTGCGACGTCGTACACGCCGTGCATCTGAATCTTCAGCTCGCCGGACGCCGCGGCCGCCACCGCCCGCTGGAGACAACGCGTCATCACTGCGGGTCGATCATCTGCGATGGCGAGCATGTTCACCCCGAGAAACGAGCGTGAGCTCATGAGCAACGGAATGGGGTGCAGAAAGCCGAATCCTAGGGCCATCCGAATCGTGCGGAAGATGTTCCTCGTCTCTCCTGCGTGGCTTGCCGCACCATAGCCGACGAAGCGACCGCCCGCGCCCAACAGCTTCATCCCTCTCTTTACGTAGTCCCCGCCGATGGCGTCAAACACGACGTCTAATGAGCCGCCTTGCGCGCGAACCGCGTCATCAAACTCGACCTCGCGGTAGGGGATCGCGTGCTGAACGCCCAGCTGGTTTAGGAACGCGATCTTGTCCGGCGAACCGGCCGTCGCGAACACCTCACACCCCGCGTTGAGCGCGAGTTGAACCAACACGTTTCCGACGCCTCCCGCGCCGCTTTGAACCAGGACTCTGTCTCCGGGGTGCAGCGACACTCGGTCCTCTGCACAGTAGACCGCAGTGCTCCACTGGGTGGGAATGGCGACGGCATGCTCGACCGGGACGTTATCAGGCAACTTCGCGCACGCCGACGCGAGCGTCACCACCTGCTCAGCGTAGCCACCAAAGCGAGTGAACGCGACGACGGCGTCGCCAACGCTGAGGTCTCGGACGTTCTCGCCAACCTCGGACACCGACCCGCTCACTTCATACCCCAACACGGCGGGCAATGGCGGCGCATCCTTATAGATGCCTAGGCGAGCCATGACGTCGGCGAAGTTCAAGCCGAAGGCGGTCACGCGGATGGCGACCTCGTCCGGGCCAGGGCGCTTCTCGGGCGCCTCACGAATCTCGAAGGCTGATGAGGCGACTCCGTGGCGCACGAGTGTCGCGACGCGCATGGCTTGCTCCTGTAGGGTGGTCGGGCAAAGGACTCTTATCACCCACGTCACACGAACGAGGCCGGAATGTACAACTTCACGTTGAGCGACGAGCAAGAACAGATTCAGAAGATGACCCGCGACTTCGTGCGCGCGAACGTTATTCCGGTGGCCGGTGAGTTAGACGAGCATGGCACCTTCCCAATGGAGATTTGCAAGGCCGCGTGGGAGCTCGGCCTGATGAACGTGGAGCTCGATCCCGAGTTCGGCGGGCTCGGACTAGGCGTCGTCGAGAACTGCATCATCAACGAGGAGCTCGCGTACGGATGCGTCGGCGTCGCCACCACGGTCACCGCCAACACCCTCGCGAGCACGCCGATCAAGCTTGCGGGAAACGACTCCCAAAAGAAGGAGTACTTCGGCCGCCTGGTAGATGACTGCATCTTCGCCGCCTATGCGACTTCCGAGCCGGACGCTGGCAGTGATGTCGCGGGGCTACGCTGTAAGTACGAGAAGCGCGGCGACAGCTTCGTACTGAACGGCAGCAAGCAGTGGATTACGAACGCTGGCTACGCGAACTTCTTCGTCATCTTCGCTACGAACGACCCGTCGAGTCGGCACAAAGGAATCTCGGCGTTCATCGTGGACGCAGACACGCCCGGACTGTCGATCGGGAAGAAGGAGAACAAGATGGGGCAGCGCGCGTCCAACACCGCGCAGGTGCACCTTGAAGAGGTCGTGCTGCCCGCCAAGGCCCTGCTCGGCGCGGAAGGAGAAGGCTTCAAAATCGCAATGCGGACCTTCGATCGCACGCGCCCCGATATCGGGGCTTTTGCACTCGGCATCATGCGCCGCGCCATTGACGAGAGCGTGGCCTACGCGAAGGAGAGGAAGTCGTTTGGCGTGCCTATTGCCGAGCACCAGGGCATTCAGTTCATGCTGGCCGACATGGCGGTCGCGTACGAGGCGGGCAACCTGCTCACGTACAAGGCGGCAGCGACCTTGGACTCAGGCGCAGCGGCGTCGATCGTGAGCTCCTATTCGAAGCTGTTCTGCGCAGACCAAGCCATGCGCGTGGCGACAGACGCAGTGCAGATTTTCGGCGGAAATGGGTATGTGAAAGAGTACCCCGTCGAGAAGCTGATGCGGGACGCGAAGCTGCTACAGATCTACGAAGGTACGTCGCAGATCCAGCGCATCATCATTGCTCGTCATCTGCTCGCCTAGCTGCGTGAGACTCTCCGTGGTACAGTCCTAGAACTCACCCATTCGGTCTGGCGTCTCCGCCCTTCCTGTCCCCCGGTTCGCCATGGCCTCCCGGTACATTGGTCCTAACTGGAATCGACTCGCTCAGATTAGCGCGCTCGTCAGCGCGGTAATGGCTGCGTTCGTGCTTCACCCTATGGCGACCTGCCTGACAGTTGA
>JBLFZA010000136.1:0-11864 GCA_047610025.1 Bradymonadia bacterium
CGTTTGTGCGCTTCGCCAATCGCGCAGCGGGCGGCGGCGCGGGTTGCACCGCTGTGGCGGCCGCCAATTCGGTCAGCGCGCTCACACTGCTTGAGAAGCAGGCCTTGGCATCCAGCGACTGCGTCAGATAGTCTCTTAGCGCTGGCTTCGCCGCGATGGCGGCGTCGTACTCTCGCTGCTGTCCAGGACGATACGCGCCCAACGATTGCAGCTCCTCCGCGGACTCCAGGTCTCGAATGACCCCCCGGACGATTCGCGCCGCGTCGGCGTGTTCTTCGGTCACGAGATCATTCATCGAACGACTCAAGCTCTTAGAAACATCGATAGCGGGATACACTCCGCGCTCTGCGAGATCTCGGGAGAGCACGATGTGGCCATCTGTCGTCGCGCGGACCGCGTCTCCAACGGGATCAGCGATGGAGTCGTCGCCCTCCACGAGGGTGGTGTAAATGCCTGTAATGCTGCCGGACTCGGTCGTTCCTGCGCGCTCGAGCAGGGTTGGGATCAACGCAAACGCTGACGGTGGGTACCCACGCGTTGCCGGAGGCTCGCCTATCGAGAGACCAATCTCGCGCTGTGCCATGACCACTCGTGTCAGGCTGTCCATCAACAGAAGCACCCGTTGCCCGCGATCTCGGAAGTACTCCGCGATTGTCGTGGCGGTAAACGCGGCGCGAAGTCGCATCGCCGGAGGCTCATCGCTCGTCGCGGCGACGACGATGATTCGTCCTGCGTCGACGTCGCACCGGAACAGGTCGTCTTTGACGAACTTCTGCACCTCCCCACCGCGCTCTCCGATCATGGCGACGACCGCGACATCCGCGGCTGTGTGGCGCGCCATCATGCCCAAGAGTGTGCTCTTGCCAACGCCGGCGCCGGCGAGCACAGCCAGACGTTGGCCCTCGCCGCTCGTCATGAGGCCGTTGATCGCGCGGACCCCGAGGTCCATTGGAGTTGAGATGCCCCGGCGCGCGAATGGACTGATCGGTGCGGAGGGCGGAGAGTAGGGTTCCGCGTCTCGGATCTCTGGCCCTCCGTCGATTGGGCGGCCAAGGCCATCGACGACGCGGCCCAAGCAGCCATCCCCGACCATCGTTTGGTGTGCCGTCGCCTCGAGTACAACGCGCGTGCCCACACTCAGCCCCGCTAGGCGGCCTAGCGGCATTAGCAGCACCTGGTCATCACGAAACCCAACGACCTCCGCATGAATCACGGGGCTACCGAGCGGCTCGATTCGGCAAAGTGACCCGATTCGTGCACGTGGCAAGATCGCCTCAATGGCCATCCCTACGACTCGCGTGACGTGGCCTGTGAATCGAAAGTGCCCCCCTCCGTCGAGTTGGCGAACTAGGCTAGTGGTTCGCATTAGCTTGCTTCCTCTACGTTAGTTTGCTTCGAGGCTTTGCTACGTCGCACGGCTCCGAACGCCTGCTGAACGAGCGCGAAGACCTGTTCTTCTTGGTCTGACTCGACATGACCCCTCGGAGTCTCGACGCGGCAGTCTCCGTAGGCGAGAGTGTCGTCCGAGTGCACGCGAACCCCCGCTTCGCTGCTGCCTCCGTGCTCGTTTAGCACTGCCGCGATACTCGCCACGGCGTTGGGATGAACAAAGAGCGTCGCTGTGCCAAGCCCCGCCGCTTCTCTCAGGGCTCTCTCGGCGATCCCCACGATGACGTCGGGGTCCTGAGACATTGCATCCCCCACTAGGGTGCGTGCGACGGCCCTCGCCACGAGAGCGACCTGTGTCGATGCTGAACGCAGGGCGCGTTGACGTTCCTCGACTACGCGAGCGATGAGCTCGTTCCATCGTTCATCCGCACGTGCGGCGACGCGCTCTTCGACGGCCGCTGCGACATCGTCTCGCTGCATGACCGCTTCGATGTCGAGGTTCGCTGCGGCATCGACGGCGGGCAACGCTCCCGACGCTCGTGCGGCCTGCAGCGGAGCGTGGATCCCTGTTGCGGCTGCCCGACCTTCGGCCGGTACCGGTGAGCCATCGGGCGACGCTGCCGCCACACTGGGCTCCGAGACGATGCCGCGTACGGCAGTCGACGCAGGCGGGAAGGCAAACGAGGTGCAGCCAGGCTCAGCGTCTCCAAAAGCGAACTTACGGACTTTCTTTTCCGCTTGATGCTCAAACCATTTCACCGGCTCCTCCTCTTGGTAGGGCGATTGCGCCTTCGTTTTCGAGTCGGAACGCCACTTCGATCACAGAAGTTTGCGCTTCCTCGACATCCTTGATTCGTACCGGTGCTGAGGCCTCCATGTCCTCGCGGAGCATTTCGGCGGCTCGTGATGACATCGCCGAGAAGACGGCGTCCTGCGTTTCGGGCGGTGTTCCCTTAAGCGCCACCATAAGCGCCTTGGAGTCGACCTCTCGCAGCAGGCGCTGCATCGTTCGGGCATCGAGTTGTGCCAAGTCGTCGAAGACGAAGAGCTTGCTTCGAATCCCGTTCGCGAAGTCCTCGTCCGCCTCCTCGAGCAACTCAAGCATCTCATCGGAGAAGGCGCTGTTGAGCGTCTTCGTGATTTCAACGGCGATGCCCTGTCCATCCATCGTGCCGCTTCCACTGGTTGTGCCCATCGCCTGCAGCTCAGCTGCGAGCGTGACACCGACCTCCCTACGAACGTCTTCAGGAACGTCGCCGAGCGTCGCCAAGCGGTAGAGGATTTCGCTGGAGCTGTCTGGCCCGAGAGCCTCGAGCACCCGACCCGCATGGCCGGCCGGTAGCGACGCCAGCACAATGGCCACCGTCTGGGGATGCTCGTTGCGAAGCAAGCCGCTGAGGAGGTCAACAGGGGCGGCAGCGATCACCTCGAAGGGGCCTAGCGACCCGGTGTCGGCAAGCAACGCGCGCAGATGCTCTTGCCCCAGCGCGCGTTCCATCATGAACTCCAACGCGCCGCCTGCGCGGTCCTCTGGGATGTGGCCGCCTTGGTGCGCGCGAAGGTACTCTCGCAGCACGGCTTCCACCTCTGTGCGAGTCACACTGGTGAGCTCGCGGGCGGCCGAGGCGAGCCGTCTGATCTCTCCTTCTGGGATGCGATCAAAGACTCGCTTTGCGACGTCATTGCCTAAGACAAGCACCAGGATAGCGGCTCGTCTCACGCCAGGTGACATACTTGTTTGGTTGTCGGTGGTTTGCATCATGGTGTTCAGGGGGTTACGCCGCGTCCACGCGGATCCACTCGGTGATCACTTCACTGGCTCTGTCGACGTCTTGGTCGGTGAGAGACATCACCTCGGCACGGAGTTTGTCGTACTCGGCTTCATCTTCGAAACTACGAACTCGGATTCCTCCGTTCTGCATGTCGCTCTCGAGTTCTGCGACGGTTCGAACAATCATCTGCGTCGCAGGCTCCGTCGTTGGCACGGTCAGCAGTGACCGCATCACAGGGCGAACGACGAGCACGGCGAGCATGAGGATGCCGAAGAAGAGCACGCCGTACCGGAGTACCGGAACGAAGAGGTCGGGTGTGAGCCATGGCGGAACATCGCTCGTGGCCAGCACGGGTTCGGCCACGAAGGACTCCTGCATAATCATCACGCGGTCTCCGCGCTCACCGTCGAATCCGACGACGTTCTCGACCAACGATGTGAGCTGCGCCAGCTGCTCTGGCGTCCAATTCATCACGACTGCCCCCCGTGCCGGCGGTGCCGCTTCGCCTTCCACTGGCTCACCCTCGACTGCGATGGGCGCGCTCGCCGCCGGCCCCGCAGCGTCGATGAGGACAGCGACTGTGAGACGTTCGACAGTGTAGCCGTTCTGAACTCGCTGCCTCACCACGGTATTGATCTCATAGCTGAGCGTCTCTTCTGTTCGTCCGGTGTCCTCCTGGCCCGCAGCGCCACCCGCTCCTGGGGCACCCGCTGGTAGGTTGGCGACCGCGCCGGCCGCCCCGCCACCAGCCGCTTCGGTTCTCGACGAGGTCTCTTGTGATCGCTGCTCGTTTCGGACCGCGACACCCTCTGGGTCGAACTCCTCTACGGTCTCGACACGTTCAGAGGTGTCCAGCTCGACGCGGACGGAGGCTCGAATACGGCGTGCACCGACGACAGGCTCAAGAATACTGACGATGCGCTCTTCGAGCTCGGTCTCCACGCCACGTGCAGCCTCGAGTGCATCCGAGCTGCCGGACATTCCTCCTCCTTCGTTCGGCCTCGCCAGGGTACGACCCATGGAATCGACGATGGTGACACCACCGGGCGCCATGCCTTCCACGGCGCTCGCGACCAAGAAGCGAATGCTCTCAATCTCACCCTCGCTCGGTGGGACGCCTCGCTCAAGCGTCAGCACGACCGAGGCGCTCGGCTCTTCTTGGTCTTCTTCGAAGAGCGCATCTTCGGGCAAAACAAGGTGAACACGCGCGCTTCGCACCGCTTCAATGTGGCGGACTGTCCGTGCGAGTTCGTTCTCCATCGCGCGCTGGTAGTTCACGCGCTGAGTGAACGCGGTCATGCCGAACTCGGCGTCGTCAAACAACTCGAATCCAGCGCCTTCGGGGTTGCTTACGCCTTCCCCAGCGAGGTGAATCCGAGCGGCATACAGTTGGTCCTCAGAGACAGTGATCGTCCCGGGTCCACGCAGCTCGTATGGAATTCCTCGGGCATCAAGTGCCTCGAGCACGCGAGCGCTGCGCTCGGGTTCAAGACCCGCAAAGAGCACACGCTGTGGTATCCGGCTGGCGGACGTCATGATCCACGCCATAGCGGCGACCGTGAGTAACACGGCGACACCAATACCGGCGCGTTGCGACACAGGCAGGCCCGTGAACGTCGTTCTAAGCTGGGAGGCGAACTGAGAGAGACGTTCCATGGATTAGACCTGCATCCGGCTGATTTCTTGGTACGCCGAGACGAGCTTCTGCGCGACTCGCGTTGCCAAACGCACGCTGAGGTCCGCCTTCTCGAGTTCGATCATCGCCTCATGCAGATTTGAGCCTTGCGACTCGACCATGCCGTGAACAGCAGAGTCCGCTCGAAGCGCTTGGTCGTTCACTGCGTTGACCGCATCGCCTAGCGTTGCGCGGAAGCGGTTCGCGACTTCGGTCGGCGCGGTCGCGTTGGCTCGCCCGATGGCGGGCATCGCCGCGTGGGCGCCGATAGGTGAGATGTTCATGTTCGTTCCCCGTTCGCCCTTACGGGCTCGTTTGTTGGTTTCGATTCAGGCGACGTCATGGACGCGAGCTCGTCTAGCTGCCGATTGAGAGCGCCTGACGTGCCATCGATTTGAGCGTCTGAAACGCAGTGGCGTTCGCCTCATATCCACGTGACGCGGTGAGCATGTTCACCATCTCTTCGACGACGTTGACGTTGGGCATTTCGACATACCCGCCCTCATCCGCGTCCGGGTGTCCCGGGTCAAAGATCCGCGGCAACACCTCGCCCTCAGAGCGCCCGATGTCGGCGACCTGCACCGCTTGCACGGCGCCCGAGAGCGATCCCTGAAAGGAGTCGACCCGCCGGGCCTGAAGCACCGGATCCCGACGCCGGTAGGCGCCGCCCTCTTCTGTCCGAGTCGTCTCTGCGTTCGCGAGGTTTGAGGACACGACTGTAAGCCGTGTGCGCTGAGCGCTGAGCCCAGATGCCGCGATTTCGAATCCAGCTAAGAAGCTCATTACATCCCTCCTTCTGAGATCACGTAGCGCATCAAGGACAGCCGCTTACTCAGTGTGCGGGACCCCGCGTCATACAAAATGGCGTTTTGCGAGAAGCGAGCCATCTGCATGTCTAGATCGACGCTGTTACCGTCGATTCGGGGGCGCGTGTCGGGTCGTTCGTACCCGCTGATGGCGTCTGCGAAGCCAGTCGGCGAGCCAATGCTTCGTCGCGCGGAGCGGCTTCCCATACGAGCGTGGCTCAGCGCGCGCTCCATGGCGTCGTCGAACCGAACATCGCTGGGCGTGAACCCGGGCGTGTCGAGGTTTGCGATGTTAGACGTCAGGACAGCCTGTCGCGACAGCGACACATCGAGTGTGCGTTGGAGCAGGCTGCTGGTTCCGTCGAAGATGCCTTGCATCATGGTCTCATCCCTCCTTGCCGCGGGCGGCGTTCTGGTTCGCTCGCCAGTATTGCAAGGCGCGGGCCCAATTTGGGTCAGCTCTCGATCATCAGCAGAATCGGCGCGGGAACGCCGCCACACACGATGTCGTGGGCAGAACGTGGCTCCTCGGCCGCATCACCGAATGCCCAAGATTCCGGGCTAGACTAGCCGGCTTGGGCAAGTCTTGCCGGTCGGTAGGCAATGCAGGGGCTGCGAACGGACCACGCTGTGCACGGTCACCTCCGCAGCGAGGCCGGGGGTGGCCGCGGCGAGGTCGGGGTTGGGCCACTGCCGGTCGCGTGGCGCAGAGTGGAGGCCGTCTCTCGACGACCCCCAATTCAGCGCTGGTACAGCCGTGTGGCGGAGCGGACACGACGCTGGGAGAGCACATCGGACTCGGAGCGCTCGAACGCCACATCGAGCACACGCGCCAGTCGCAGTTCAGCCTTGCTCAGCGCTGCCCGCCAAGAGTCAGCGTCGATTCCTGTAAGATCCCATTGAGATGCCGCGGCCTCGACCTCTTGGTAGAGTTGTCCACGACGCTCGACGAGATCCGTCAGGTCCGTGCCGTCCGCCACGGCTGCGGTCATTTTCTGCAGTACGTTGAGCACGTCAGCGAGCAGCTCCTCCGGAGCAGAGACCGAGTCTCGACGCGTCGCACTCTTCGAATTGCGTAGCGTCACGCTGCCTTCATTCTGAGCTGCCGCGACGCATCCGACCATGCTTCACGAAGGTCGACCATAATGTCGATCGCGTCCCGCATGTGCTTCGCGTTCCCGGACTTTTTGGCTTCAGTTAGGCTGTACTCGACAAACTCATAGAGCGTGAAGAGCGAGCCAACGAGTTGCTCAGAGGCCTTGGGGTCGAGGGAGGCGACTAGCTCGTGAACGATCGCGAGGCATTGGCCAACCGCCTCGCAAGAACGGCCCACGTCTTTGGCTTCTAACGCGTCCGATGCCGTGTGAGCAAACGACAGGAAACCGTCATAGAGCATAACCACGAGCTCCATGCGATCTGCCGTCGCAACTGTGGACTGTCTGTAGGTGCCGATAGCTTTCATTTGGGGAGGTCCTAACGAGTCGATGAACGAAGTGGGGCGCTCAATGTGAACAAGGCTTAGAACAAGCCTGAGAAGTTTGCCTGCGTTTGGGCGATCGCGAGCTCAAGGTTGGTGTACTGGCGAACCAGCGACTCCTCGAAGCTATCGAGCCGCCGCTCCTTGTTGATGATCTGGTCCTCGATGCGGTCAATCTGGCCGGTCAAGTTGTCGCTCGACACTTTGATCAGTCCACCGCTCGAGCCCGTATAGCGCTCGATGAGGTTCGTGAAGTTGGCGGCGATGCCATCGTCACTTTGCGCGAAGAGCTGCGCGAGGCCGGTGGGGTCCGACGCTATCGCTGCAACCAACGCCTCAGAGTCGAGGGAGAGCTTGCCGGTCTCGGCCACAGTCTCGACGCCCACACTCGAGAGGTTCACAAAGCTCGCGATGCCAGGGATGGCTTTGCTCAAGGTCTGCGCCAGATCTCCTTTCAGCAATCGCTGCAGCGAGCCGGACTCCAAGCGCGGGTCATCAATCGCCTTGAGAATGCCATTATAGGAATCGACAAATTCTTGGATCTTGGACTCCACAGCATCAGGATCCGATGCGAGCGAGAGCGTCTCCGGTGTCAACGTCTCACCGAGTAACTCGATGGTGACGCCGGTGATGGCATCGACGACCGTGTTCGATGCGGATTCTACCGCCAAGCCGTCGATCGTCAGGGCAGCGTTTCGCGCGGACTGCACCTCGACCAGTCCGAGGGCTTGTCCAGACGCGCCGGTGACCGTCTCGGTGATCTGTATTGCATCCGACGCCGCACCACCGATCTCATGACCATCGCTCTTCGAGGTGATCGAGAGGTAGGCGCCGTTGCCGGTATCAATAATCGCCGCGCTGACATCGGCACCGCTTTCGTTGATGAGCTCGCGCGCTTGGATGAGGGTAGCTCCGTCGGGAATCTCGATGGTTATGGGGTCTTCGCCAAACGCGGTGATGTCGAGGGTCGTGCCCGAGACGCCGTCGAATGAGGTCCCAAACGCAGCGGAGCGGTTCTTCTCCGGCCGAGCAAGCTGCGACACCTCGATGGCGTAAGAGCCACCGGTGGCGGTGCCATCTGCGGTCACTTTAAACGCCGTCTCGTCGCTGCTGCTTCCGGTAAACGACAGCAACTTGGAGACTTCAGAGAGATCCTCCAGCAACGTTCCGAGCTCGTTCATGCGCGAAGAGAGCGTTCCCAGCGCACTGATCTGCGTCTCGGCTTCCCGGCGGCGAGTCTCGAGCCGCTGAATCGGCTGGCGCTCCAGCTGCACGAGCTGGGCGATGATCGACTGCGTGTCGAGCCCGCTGATTAGTCCACTTCCACGAATCATAAGCCACTCATGCTGGTTGCTAGTATCGTCAGAAGCAACGTCACATCGTGTGCGTGCTTTAGCGATGCGGCACGATCTGCCCAGCGTCTCTCCCCGAAGGACGAGCCGGGGCGGCCGAGACGGGTTGGCCTCGAACGCTCCGGCTCGCCACGGAACCGAACGCGCAGAACGCGACGGCCGGCGGCAAGCTTCAACCGAGGAGAGGGCTTGCCGCCTGAGTGAGGCAGACCGGGGGGGCCTGCCCGGCGATCATCGACACGTAGGAATCAAGGTTTCAGTGGGCGCGTCGAAACAACGTCGGCACCAACGACGTCGGTACTTAAGCAGCGCGCGCCGCGCGCCGATGCGCCTGAAGAGGGCACAGCCCTACTCCGGGCGATTTCGCCGTCTTTCCGAGACCTCATGGCTCCAGACCAATTCAACGCGCAGTACGGGAAGGGTCAGGTGACTCTTCGCACCGACGCTCTTCGCGCGACGAAGACCAGTGGTGAACATCTCGCTGACGACCTTCGGGCGACATTCCAGTCCAAGACCTACCAGCCGCCGAAACTCCCGGTGGTCGCGATGAAGCTGCTCGAACTCAGCCGGCTACCGGAAGTGTCCGTCGGCGCGACGGTCGCGCTGCTCGAGACGGATCCCATGATCGCTGGGCGTATCCTCCGGGTTGTCCAGTCACCGATCTACGCGTCGCGCGCCTCGATAAGCTCACTCAAGCAGGCGGTGATTCGTCTCGGGCTCAACACGATGCGCGACATCGTGCTTGAGGACGCGATGAATCTGAAGATGTTCCGTTCGCGAGTCTTCGGCGACTGGATGGAGGCTGTCAGAAAGCACTCCGCTGTCACGGGACATTGCTCACGTATCGTCGCGAAAGCCGGCGATGCACCCGGCGAATTCGCGTTCATGTGCGGCCTCTTCCACGACATTGGCACGGCCGCGATCCTGATCGCGCTGACCTCTCAGAAGCGCGAAGTCGCCCCGGCAGAGGCAGCGGAGGTGATTCGGCACCTTCATGCACCGGCGTCGAAGTTGCTGACCAACATGTGGGAGCTACCGGAGTCGATTCCGAGCATCGTTGGCGGTCACCATGGGCTCGCCTCGGCGTCGCCACAGCCACAGCTGAGCGCCACCATCACGTTAGCCGAGGAGCTTGCGACCGGCGCAGGCGCAGCAGCGTTGCCCGTCGACCAGTTTCCGGGGATTGACAGCAGCGCTCCTCACGTCATTGAAGATGCGCGCCGGGTGCTCTCGATCGACGACCGAGCTTGGGACTCCCTTCAGCTTCAGGCGGAAGCTGTCGTCTCGCACGTGTCCTGAGACGGGTTTGCGGCCCAAAACCACAATCGCCCCCTGTCGTTCGGCGACAGGGGGCGATTGTGGTTTTGGCTGCTGGCCTATCCGTTGAGGATTTCTACGCCGGTGATCAGGATGGCGTAGGTCTGCTCCGGAGCCGTGATCTGTCGCGCTGGCGCCGTACCGGCCGCTGCTTCGTCATCCGCGTAATGCTGGGCCGTCTCGATGGAGACCTCTTCGCGGGTCATGACGCCTTCGAATACGACACGCTTCCCCACGGCGTCACGCGGCACGAAGAATGCGTAGTCTTGCATGCGCACGCGGATCGTCTCATCAACGCCGTCTTCGGTCAGCGTGAACCAACAGCCGCGTGTCTGACACACGCGGTCGATAGTGCCGGTGACCTTGCACGCGCTTCCTGTGCCGGCGCATGTCTCAAGCGCGGTCGCCAACTCGATCGGGTGCGCGTCCGAGTTGAACGGCGCTCCGAAGTGGTTGGACGCTCCGGGTTGCGACGTGGGTTGTGAGGTGGCGCCTTCCACGGCCTCGACAGCACCGTCGATAGCGTTACCGGTCGCTTCGACCGCACCCTCAGCCGCGTTCTGCGTCGCTTCGGCAGCACCTTCGGCGGCAGCGCCGGTCGCTTCGACAGCGCCCTCAGCCGCGTTCTGCGTCGCTTCGGCAGCACCTTCAACGGCTTCGCCAGCAGCTTCCGCCGCTTCGCCAGCAGCTTCCGCCGCTTCGCCAGCCGCTTCGGCGGTAGATTCGATCGCTTCGTTCGCAACCTCAGTGGCTGCGTCGCACGCAGCAATCGAGGCGCAAACTCCGGCGCACAACAAGACAAGTAGAGTCTTTCGCATCTTCGTCCTCGGTTTGGTGAGCCGCGCTCACAGATTTGCGAAGCCTGCGAAACCTACAGACCTCGCCCATTTAGAAGCCTTGCACTGGGAATCTCCGTTCTTCAAGTGCGATGTCGCGAGTTGATGCCCCGCCGTCTCTGGTCTTGACCGGCGCATTGAGGAGCGGCAGGCAGGTGTCATGATGCTCAATCAATTCTGTCGCGCCGCCTGCTGCGCACTCTTTCTCGCCTCCCTCTCCGGATGTGAGATTCTGGTCGCCGGGATCGACGCATTCATCAACACTTCGGGCGAGCCGGCGGACAGCCCCGCCACAGAGTCCAGCCGGGCGCCTGGCGCGTCGAACGGTGAGTCACCGGCGACCACCGGCCAAGCCTCCACGTTCTCCGTCTTCTCGTGGAACATCAACAGTGGGGTTCACGATGAACCAGAAGCGGAGCTCGCCGAGATCATTCGCTTGCTCGAGACGCAACCCGGGGTTCAGATCTACGCGCTCTCTGAAGTGCACCCCACTTGGCTGCGCCCGCTGACGGACGCCGCCGATCGCATCAACGGCACGCAATTCGACGCGACGATGAGCGAAACGGGCAACCGCCAGCGCTTGATGCTGCTCGTCGACACGGCGCGCTTTCGTCCTCTCGAAGTACAAGAGCTTCATCGCGTAAATCCCAGCGCGCGAGGTCGGTCACCGCTGGGCGCCCTCTTGGAAGATCGTGAGACCGGCGAGCAGCTCTTCGTTGTCGTGGTGCATCTCAGGCGGGGCGATGACGCTGCGAGAATGCAAGAAGCAGCGATCCTCAACGGCCTCGTGTCCGAACTGCAAACACCCGCGCTCCTCACCGGTGACTTCAACTTCGATTGCCCTGCGGACGTCGAGTCCGACGAAGGCTGCAATGAAGGGTACGGAGCGCTCACGGCAGGACAACGCGTGCAATGGCATCGACACGACACGAGGCAGGCCACACACTGCAGCCGAACGCGATACAACTCGGTGCTCGACTTCGTATTCACGAGCGACGCCTCCTCCAGTTGGGACGTGGAGGTGCAGCAACCACGACGCGGTGATTTCTGCTCCTGGGAGATGGGCCGTGGCTCCCATGCCCCGCTCAGAGCGGAACTTCGGGTCACCGGCGCGCAGGAATGACGCCCAGTCGATTTCGCAGCGCGCGGCGAATTCGACTAGCGTAGAGGCGATGCTCTGGTCTCCCAACGCTCTGTCCCCGTCTACCGCCCGTTTGCGGAGAACCCTCGCCGCAAGGTT
>JBLFZA010000137.1:0-11806 GCA_047610025.1 Bradymonadia bacterium
GAGAACGAGAACGCGCCGTTCGTTTGCACGCTGCCGCTAATGGTAATGCTAGTGAGGTTAGGCACGTGCAAGCGGCCGCCGATACGAACGCCGCCGGGGCCTGCGGTGACGGTCATGCCGGTGAGCGACGGGCCGCCGAAGGGGATTTGAAGGCTCGCGATGCTGGACATGCCCCAATCCGTGGAGCTGCGGTACCAGCCCGCCATGGCGACATTGATCGGGCTGCCGTTGTTGCCGAGCGGCAGCGCGAGGGAGCCGCTGAGGCTGGCGCCGCCTGAGCTGTTGAGCCGGCCGGTGACGGTGCTGAAGTTGAAGCCGGCGACGGTGAGGTCACCGTTGAGGTTGAAGTCGAAGCCGCCACGGGACGTGACCACGCCGTCAGCGGTCAACTCGCCAAGCCCGGGGAGGGGGAGCTGGCCGGCCAATCGAGCGCTCTCGTTGGTGATGGTCACCGAAGCGTTTGGGATCGCGAGGGCGGGCAAACCGGGGAGGCCAAAGCTGTCGTCCATTGAACCGGTGAAGCGGAAGCGCCCATCGAAACCGATTTCGCCTGTGAGGGTGGCGGCGACGCCGCTGCCGAAGGGCACACCCATCTCGACGGAGCCGGTGCACCTGAAGCTGCCGGCGGAGAGGTCAGGTTGTCCGTCGCGATAAGGCGGCGTGATGACGAAGCCCATGTCGTAGCGGAAGCCGGCGGGGAAGAGCGTGCCGATGCCCTCCACTCGGCCGGTGTCGACGTCGAGGCAGCCCTTGGCTTCGCCGCGGTTCGGGTCGAAGAGGGTCGTGAGGCCGCCGGGTAGCTCGGGGAAGTCGAACTGCTCGACCATGGACCAGCCGTTGAGGCCATGGAAGACGATCTGTTCGAGTGAGTCGCCCTCGAAGATCATCGCGGCGGTGGCGTTGGCGACTTCGAGCCGAAGCGGGAAGGGGAAGTCCACGGTGCCGCCTTCTTCGAGGTCCGTGAGTGCTTTCTGGCCATACGCGAACGTGCCAAACATGCCGACGAAGAGGTCGTCTCCGTCGCGAGTGGTGACATCGGCGACGAGATCGCCTTCGACGATGGCTTCGAGGCCTGGTGTGCCGGGCAGCGGGATACGGACGCGGCCGTTGAATCCGACCTGTCCGTTTTGGCAGAGGTCGATGTCTTCGCCGCACGTGAGGCCTTCGAAGTTGTGCGCTTCGATCGTCTGAAAGGGAATCTGTCCGTGTGTGTGCACGTCGATGCGTCCGTCGAACGTGAACTTGACGGGGCCGCGTCGTCGGCCGCCATCGGGGCAGCTTGTTTGTCCACTTCCGCATCGTCGCTGACGACGTGTGTATGACATTTCGCAGCTGAACATACCGCGGTTGAAGTCCCACGTGCAGGGGCCGGCGTCGCCAACGGCAAAGAGGCCCAGTTCGAGGAACGTGCCCAAGGGGTCGAAAGAGCCGAGCTGCAGATCGAACGCGAAATCGGAGCTCATATCGAACTGGCCGAGCGACGGATCGAAGTCGATGTTGGTGAGGCGGTGCATGAAACTGGGGCCGTTGACGTCCGGGTAGGAGACGCTGCCGACTCCCCCGATTCCGTACGACGGTACGCCGACAGGGGGAACGGAGCCGATCGGAATGTCCGGGTTCGGAGAGAAGTCAAAGTCGCCCACGAACTGAGCGACGGCCGCGAGTGTCACGGGTTCGCGGAAGCAGGTGCGGCCTTCCGAGGGGAAGTCCTGCGAGTCGAACGAGCCCACGTGACGCGGGTCTTGCACATCTACACGCTCGCTCCGCATGTCCACGACCGAGCGCTCGGGCCACATCGTCATGGTCGAGCCGTCTTCGGCTGCGTTGGGCACGTCGACCCGCGCGGTGTCGTCTTCAAGCTGGCCGGTGCAGATGTTCAACACATCGGGGCCGGGGGTGCCGGGGCAGAGTCCGTCGGTGCACTCGCCGCGTCCACACGGTGTCGTGTCGTCACAGGTCGGTGGGTCGAAGACGACGATGTACCCGCCGCTCGCGAGCGAGATCTCGGAAACCCCGTTCTCGCCAAACACGCCCGTGGCGTCCTGTGTGAATTCGATGGTGCCCGTGTAGGCGATGAGTTCGCGGTCGCCAAAGCCTTGCACCACGACGTCGCCGGTACCGGCGATAATGTACTGGCCGTTGTTCTCGGTGAGGGTGAGCACGCCGTCGAAGCGGCTGTGCGCCGGGCGGCCTTCGCAGGTGAGCGGCACGCTGCCGTCGATGGAGAGACCGCCGGCGGTGGGCACCCACTCGGTCTCGCCGAAGGTGAGCGCGCCAGGCGCCACGACAAGCTCGCGGGGCACATCGGCGCTATCGTTTGGGTTCGAGCCGCTGAAGAGTTCCACGCCATCGAGGAATCCATCGGCGTCGCTGTCGGCGTCGAGCGGGTTCGAGGGGCCGACGGCGTCAAGCAGGCCGGTGCCATCGCGCTCATCGCGATCGTTCAAGGTGTCGCCGTCGGTGTCCGGGCTGGTTGGATTGGTGCGCAGGCCGACGGCCGCAGCGAGCTCGTCGCCGTCTTCGATGCCGTCTCCGTCTGTGTCGCGTCGCGTCGGGTCAGTGGGCGGGAAGACGCATGGCTCCTCGCTGAAGCAGCTGCCGCGCGCGCCGCACACTTCTTGCCACTCGCAGCTCGCGAGGGCGCCGATGCTCAAGCGCTCGTCGCCGTCGGTCAGGCCGTCACCATCGGTGTCTGCGATGTTTGGGTTTGTTGCCGGGTTTGGCGCGACCGGTTGCACTTCTTCGAGGTCGGTCAGGCCGTCGTCGTCGGTGTCGGTGTCGAGCGGGTCGGTGAGGAGGATGGTCTCTTCTTCGCCATCACCGAGGCCGTCTCCGTCTGTATCGACATCTCTTGGGTCTGTTTGCAGGGCGCGCTCTTGTCCGTCGATGAGCAGGTCTCCGTCTGTGTCACGCGTGCTCGCGTCGGTCTCGGGCGTGCCGTCACCGCCGAGCTCGGGGTCGTAAGAGCCGTCGCAGTTGAGGTCTTCGCCGTACCACCCGCCATCGGGGATCGGGGAGCCTTGCTCGTCCCGTCCGTCTCCGTCGCTGGTGCCGTCTCCGTCGCTGTCGGTGAGGCGGCCGTTGGTGCGGCGTGCGCCGCCGTCCGCGTCTGCGCTGAAGCCCGGGTTGTCGGGCTGGAAGCCCTCGATGGTGGTGCGGTACGTGCGCTCGCAGTCGAGGGTCGCGCCTGGGGCCATCAACGTATTGAACGCGATCGGGCAGGTGAGCCCGCGCTCGACGCCGTCGTTGAGGCAGTCGCCGTCGGTGTCGGCCACGTTTGGATTCAGCTCGTTCGGCTGCCACGCGCCGTCGCGGTTGGTGTCCTCCATGCCATCTGGGATACCGTCGTCATCGCGATCGTCATCGGCGTACCAGCAAAGGGGCAAGGTATTGACAGCGTCGAGCAGCTCAAGGGAGCAGACATCGTCGAGGTCCGAAACATCATCGTAGTCGAAGGCTCTGCAGCTGTGACAGGTCGTCGGGTCGTCGCACGAGACATCTCCGCCTTCGAGGGCTTCTGCGGCGCACACCAGGCGGCGCGCGAGTAACTGCGCGCGAATCTCAAGCACGTCGAGCAAGCCGTCTCGATCGAAGTCGAGCGGGCGAGGGCTTGGGTCGTTTGCGTCGTTGAAGTCAGGCTGGCCGTCTGGCCCGCCAAAGAACGAGAGCAGGGTGCCGTCCCAGCTGATCTCCGTGTAGTCGTCTCGGAAGACGTTGGGGTCTGCAGAGCCAAACGCCATGTCGAGGTCGGAGTCGATGTCAAACGAGTTGGTTCTGGCATCAAACTGCTCAACGCTGTCGGTGAGCCAGCCCGCGCTGCCGACGATGACGCCGTCTTCGTGACGCACACCATCCCAGTCGGTGTCGGCATCCATCGGGTCGCTCGCTCCCCAGGGCAGGTCTTCGATGAGCGGCAAGTCGACATCTGTCGCAACATCCGGCACACGGAACTCTTCGCCCAAGAGCAGTGAGAGCGCGTCGTACTGTAGCGAGGCGCGCTCGGGCAGGAAGGTACCTTCGAAGATCACAACGCGATCGAGCAGCCAGCGCCCGGTAGGCTCCCCGGCCTCGGTCACGAGAACGCGCACGCCGGTCGGGCCCGAGCGGAAGCTACCGCCGTATTGCCACTCAAAGGTGTCGCTGATTGAAATGGGGGTCGCGATGCCGCCGCCGTCGCAGGTCGCCGGATCCCCGGGAGATGGGCTGATGTCGGAGTCGAATCGGCACCGTGAGCCGCGGCAAACGGGGTCGAAGGGCTGGGACCCGTCGCACATCACGTCTGCGCCTTCGAGCAGCGCGGTGGGTGTATTCTCGGGCGTGAAGGGGGCCTCGCGTTTCACGCGAACAAACAACGAGTAGCTCTCGCCGTCCACGGCAACCCAGTCGTTTGATTCCAGCGCGAAGCCGCCGCTCTCTGCACCGACGAGCATCGCGCGACCGTTGCTTGCGCCAGCGGCGTCCACCACGACGCTGTTTGGCCCGGCGCTGAAGTGCTCGGCTTCGAGCCAGATGCCGCCGAACGAGGCTTCGTCGCCGTCGGTGAGTCCGTCGCCATCGCTGTCCTCCATGTCCGCAAGCGTCGGGGTGCCGATCGCCGCGGGGGAGCCGTTGCTGTCCGGCACGGTGTAGACGAACATGCGAATGACACGCACGTCGGCGCCTGCGAACGAGAGCTCGGTCTCGGAGCTATCGACTCGACGGGGTCGCTGGGTGATGACCATCGGGCCCGCTGAGCGGACTTGGTGGGTTGTGGTGACGTTACCAAAGGTCATGTCGATTGACAGTCCAGGGTCAGGGCTCCCCGGCGCCGGGTCTCCGGGGACCTCGGGGGTGACCGGCGTGACGACGGCGGCCGCGACAACCCACGCACCACCGTCTCCGGGGATCGCCATGACCGTCGGCGCTGGAAGCTCGTCGCCGCTCACCTCGATGAGGGTCGCGTTGAAGCCGTCGATCAGCTCGTCGAAGTCGGAGATCCCGTCGCCGTCAAAGTCTCGGTTCAGCGGATCGATATCGCGGCCATCTGGCACGCCGTCTCCGTCGGTATCGGAGTTGGTCGCGTCGGTGACTGGCACCCACTGCCCGGCCACACAGTGGGGCTCCCCAGGGCCACATACACGGTACTCGTCGCCATCGATGAGTCCGTCGTCGTCGAAGTCTGGGTCCGTGGGGATGAGCTCATAGGCGCACTCCACACCATCCGGCAGGCCGTCGTTGTCTGTGTCAGCGCGCGTGGGGCTGCTCGGGTAGAACTCACCGCCGTCGGCAGGGTTGCCGCGCTCGAAGAGGATGAAGCAGCCACGGAGCTCGACGTCGTCAAGGAGCCCGTCGCCATCGGTATCGCGGAGCGCAGGGTCGGTGCCGGCCGCGCGCTCATTCACGTCGCTGATGCCGTCCCCATCCGTGTCCCCGCCGCTAAGGCCGAGCCGTAACGCTTCGCCGTCGAAGATGCCGTCGTTATCGGAGTCTTCGTCGAGCACGCCGATGAGTCCGTCTCCGTCGATGTCGCGTCGCAGCGAGGGCTCTTCGCCATCAAGTGCGCCGTCGTCATCGGTGTCTTCGTCGAGCGGGTCACTGCCGATGAGCAACTCGAAGTCGTCGACGACGCCGTCGTTGTCCGAGTCGTCGCTGCGCGGGTTCGTGCCCGCGAGCACCTCTTCAAGATTCGACAACGTATCGTGATCGAAGTCGAGCAGGGCGTCGCGTGGGTCCGTCGCGTCGAAGCGATAGAAGATCTCGATGTCGTCGCGCATGCCGTCGCCGTCGGTGTCAGACAGCTGCCAATCGAGGCCACGCCGCGCCTCCACGCCAGACGCGATCGTGTCGCCGTCCGGGTCGCGCAATGCGTCTGCGGGGTCGTGCGGGTCGAGGCCCGCGTCGACTTCGGTGCCGTCGGGCACAAGGTCGTTGTCGGCGTCGCTGTCCGAGACGTTTGCGATGCCGTCGCCGTCGACGTCGCCGAGCGGGTCGATCTCCTCCGCGTCAAGCCAGCCGTCACCGTCAGCGTCGATGTCGACGATGGACGCAAAGCCATCTCCGTCAGGGTCAGCAAGCGGCGCCGGTTCTCCGCCATCGAGCAAGCCGTCTTCGTCGGAGTCTTCGACGAGCGGGTTCGCGCCAACGCTCAGCTCGTCACCATCCGTGAGTCCATCTCCGTCTGTATCTGGCAGCAAGGGGTTCGTGCCAGCTGCTGCTTCGGCGCCGTCGTTTGCGCCGTCGTCGTCGGTGTCGGGCCGCAGCGGATGCGTGCCATTGGCGACTTCATCGGCGCTGCTCACGCCGTCTTCGTCCGGGTCGAGCAAGGCATCAGCGGGGTCGCTGGCGTTGAGGCCAAACGCGCGCTCGATGGCATCGGAGATCGTGTCCGCGTCGGTGTCCGCCACGCTTGGCGACGAGAGTACGATGCGGATCTCTTCGAAGTCTGAGAGCCCGTCTCCGTCGGTGTCTTCTCGGGTCGGGTCGCTGCCTGCACCGACTTCGTCGTCGTCGCCTACGCCGTCGAAGTCCGTGTCGCCCAGCAGTGGGTTGCTGCCGGCTGTGATTTCGTCGCCATCTTCGAGCCCATCGAGGTCTGTGTCGGCGCTGTTTGGGTCGGTGCCGAGCGCGACTTCGAGCCCGTCATCGAGCCCGTCTCCGTCTGTGTCGGCAACGAGCGGGTCGGTGACGTAGCCGATCTCTTCGCCGTCCTCGAGGCCATCAAAGTCGGTGTCCGCGAAGGTGGGGTCTGTGCCTGCCTGGCGCTCTTCCCCGTCGGGGCTTCCATCCCCGTCGGTGTCAGGAATGAGCGGGTCGGTCCCGACCTCGAGAATCTCCAGGCCGTCACTGAGCCCGTCTCCGTCGGTGTCGGCTCGTGCGGGGCTTGTGCCACGCACAGACTCCAGGGCGTCATCGAGCCCGTCTCCGTCTCCGTCTGCCGAGCTGGGGTCGCTACCCCAAATTCTAATCTCGTCGGGGTCGGAGAGGCCGTCGGAGTCACTGTCGACTAGCGCGGGGTTCGTGCCGGTCTCGTTGACCTCTGAGGGGTCGAAGAGCCCGTCTCCGTCGGTGTCTTGCAGCAGGGGATCGGAGCCATGGATCAGCACCTCATCGCCGTCGCTGAGCGTATCTTCGTCGGTGTCCGCGACGAGCGGGTCGCTGCCAATCTCGACTTCTCGGCCGTCGTTCAGCCCGTCTTCGTCGGTGTCTGCGACGAGCGGGTTCGTCGCGCGTTCGACCTCGTCCCCGTCGTTCAGCCCGTCAGCGTCGGTGTCCGCGACGTCCGGGTTGGTTCCCAGCTCCACCTCCTCGCTGCCGATGAGCCCGTCTCCGTCGACGTCGAGCGCGCTCGTATCCACAGAGTCGCCTCCGACTCCGCTGCTGCATGCGAAGATGAACACGGCGCAGAGAACAGCGCCCGGAACAGCGAGCGCTCGAAAACGTAGCAGCATAACGACACACAAACATAGGAGATATCGCACGACGCTAACGGAATACTCGTGTGCTGGCTAGTCCAGACTGGGTGGACTAACAGAGCCCTGTGCCTCAAACGCACGGAGGCTTTCGACGCTCAGTCGAGCTGAGCGTAGAGCGTGCCCACAAGCTGCCCGTTGGCATCGAAGAACCCGGCGCACTCATAGATCCCATCAGGTATCCGCCCTACACGGAGACCCGCTTCACGGCGCTGGGCCAGTCGGCGAGATCGGATTCGTCTTCCCTCACGTGCGGCGCATCAAAGTCTATGGCGGCCCGAAACTCCGCTTCGAACATGCCGTTCTGCGCCGTCTCGCACAAGTGGGCGGGTTCGGCTTGTGCGCGTGACACTCCGACACGGCTCATCCTGGCAATCCACACTCGTCAGAGTGGTGCCTGCGGTCATCGCGGAGCAACTCATCGGCCCGCTACGATTGCTGTGGGAGCAGCACGCTCACACCACCCAGCCGTGGTAGCGAGTTCGGAACTTCTGATCACCTGCACTAGTGAGAGAGCCGCGACCGGAGAAGGATACCGCGCTCGTCGAACTCACCAACGCAGCGGGAGCTGTAGAGTCGCCGATCCTGGTCCGCTTGCACGAGTGACGCGACGTCATCGACATAGAAGTACAGGTCGCGGTCTGGTGCCGAAGCGACCATCCCGTCAGCCCCCGCATGCTCCAGGCTGTGCTCGAAGTACGCAACAGGCATTCCCGGCGCGACGGCTCGGCAGGCCTTGGCGAAGGGTGACGACGCACGCGCTACGACGAACGCGCTCATCGCGCATGTGACCACGATCAAGAAGACGGCTGACGCGCTGGCGAACGCGATGAGCTGACGACCGGGGTCAGCGTGTTCGACGATGGGACGATTCACGAGTCAATTGGGTGCGCAGGGATGAAGCCCGTCTATCCTAATGCCGCGTAGGTGATCGCGGTAGCGGTCGTCTTTGCGTGGCGCGTTCATGCGCGCTGGCTGAGCGCACCTTCGGCGATTGCGGCTGCTCATCGCCGCCTCGCACTCGTTCGATGCGCGTCCAACACGTGATCGCTACCCCCGCAAAGACGCAGAAGTGCTCAAGGCTCTCAGCGGGCACGCGCGGACTCTCATCACCCTATCGGCTGCGAACGAGGCCGCTTCAGCACGCACAAGTCGCCGCTGCGTGCGCTGAGTGTCAGCACAGCTGTAGGCCCATACCGTTCAGAGTGCCGTCGTCATCGTGGTCTGCGGCCCGGGCCGTCTCAATAATTTGTTCCTCTGGCGCCGGGCACGAAGTCGTCGTCTCCGCGATGCTGCGAGCGACGCTTGCGAGGTCATTCTCCGCGACCTCTATGGGCGCGATGACCTGCTCATTAGGCGGAATCGCCGTCGTTCGAGCCCCGGTGCTCGACGAGGAGATCTCCGAACCGCATCAGATAGCCGCCTTCATCTGTCGTTCGGCAGTGGAGCAGAGGCCCTCAAAGGAGCCTCATCGGCGAAGCCGGGAGCGGGGAGGACGTTGACAGTTCACTCCCGCTCAATCGAATATGTGTGAATTCGTGGCGTCCGCGGCCCGCCCTGTGCTGGTTCTACTCGGCGACACATGCGTTACCGTCGAAACAGCGACCGGCGCCGCAATCACACGTTTGTGTGTCCGCCGACGAGGCGGGAGCGCAACCACAAGCCCCAACGGAGCAAAGGTCTGGGAAGGGGCCCGCCGCGTCGCAACACAACGTGCTGGTCACCGTTCCGCCCGACTCAGTGCAGCCGGCGGCGAGGCCTGAGTCGTTGACGTCGGGGTCTGTTTCTACGTCTGCCTCTACGTCCTCGGCGTCTGCCTCTACGTCCTCTACGTCTGCCTCTACGTCCTCGACGTCTGCCTCTACGTCGGGTTCTACGTCTGTCTCTGCGTCTGTCTCTGCGTCGGGGCCTACGTCTGTCTCAGCGTCGTTGACGTCGTCGGTATCGGCCTCCACGTCGTCCGTTGGGTTCGTCTCCACATCACTCGGTTCGATGTCTGTGTCGTCCACGTCGCCGGCGCAGTTGGAGCACTCGGTCCAACTCCCCTGGTTGCATCTCTGTTCGCCTCGCGAACCGTCGTCGCAGACGCAATCAGCGAACTCCGTTGGGCAGGAGTCAAAACCACACTGCCCGTCCCTACATTCGGAGTGTGCGGGGCAATCTTCGTTGACCGTGCACTCTGTTTCATCAGAGCACGAGGCCATGAGAAAGGCGGCTCCAAAGAGGAGTGGCAGGATAGGCTTCATGAGGACTCGCGAGCTGGGGGATCACTCGTCTGCACTATACCTCTCCAGCTGCGTCAAGCGCAATTCGCCGGGTCGCAGACCGCCGACTGATGTCGCATCACCGTGATCGGCACTACGATCGATTGTGGGCATCCGAAGATTGTCCGCGGGTGAACGAGGCGCTTGAAAGCGTGGAACGGGAGGCCGTGTTTCACTCGAACCTGGCGCCGGAGAAGTATGATGTCGCGCTGAGGAAGCTGGGCTTTCGGCCGTAGGGATGGTGTTCGAGGATGTGTCGTGCAGGGAGTCGAGTCGTGGCTCGAGTCGTGGCTCGGCGGTGATGGATGCAGAGACATGTCTCATTGGCACTCTTCCCCACTCGTGTAATGCCTGCCGAACACCGCTCATGATGCTGCACAGGTCGTGCACCTCAGCCCCCAGCCATCCGAGGTTCCGCCGCTGCAGCCCAGACGGCTCGGCGGCGTCCAAGTCGTACGCGCAGCTGTCGAGCCGGTCCATGACCACACGAAGCAACGCGTATCGGCCGGCAAGATGGGTTCGTTGTTGGCTGCTAAGGTCCATGGCTCCTTAGACGGTCGGGCGCACGATGTTTGACTTCGAATCTCAGGTCTGCGGGTTTCCTCCTGCTCCTCCTTATCGCCAAGCCATCGCGCCACCCCATATGACCACTGCACCCGTGCCGCCGACAGAACTCTCCGCCGCCTACCGAGACACCCATCGAGACACCCCCGCGGTGTACCAGCGGAACGCGGTCGGCTGGGACGAGCGGCGGAACCGCGCGCTCTATGAGAGGCCATGGCTCGACCGTTTCATGGGGTCGATGCCGCCCGGCGCGTCGGTGCTCGATGTTGGCTGTGGCGCTGGAGAGCCGATCGCGGAGTATCTGATCGCGTGTGGGCTGTCGGTTACAGGCATCGACTCGTCCGAGCCCCTGATTGCGCTCTGTCAGTCTCGATTTCCGAGCCATACATGGCGAGTCGCGGACATGCGAGCGCTCGAATTCGATTCACAGTTTGATGGCATTATCGGGTGGGACAGCTTCTTTCACCTAAGTCCAGATGAGCAGCGCCAGACACTCGAGCTCTTTGGTCGGCTGCTCTCTCCGCAGGGCTCTCTGCTTCTTACTGTCGGCCCGAGCGCGGGCGAAGTGCTTGGTCGCGTTGAGGGCGAAGCTGTGTACCACTCAAGTCTCGCGCCGGAGGAGTATGAGCGCACGCTTCAGAACCTTGGGATGTCGGAGGTAGAGATGGTGTTTGAGGATGCGTCGTGCTGGGGTCGGTCGGTGCTGCTGGCGTGGCGGTGAGCGGGCGATGTGAAGCGGCTCTGAATTGCAGCCTCGCCGTCGCCTCCCTTCGACACGTCGTCATCTTCGTGCTTCCGCCAGCGCGATACTAGCGCAGCTCCACGTCCAACGGAGTTTGCGAAGGCGGGATGTAGACATTCAACTTGTTGCCATCAGGGTCGCGGAAGTAGCCGGCGCAGAACCGACGGGTCTAAGAGACAATCATGACTGCAAGTGAGTATGGTTGCGCAGGCGCTTCGCCGCTAGCTCGACGAAGGCGCGTACCTTCGCAGAGGCGCCACGGCCCTCCGCGTGCATGAGGTGGATTGGCAGCGGGGTAGGTTCGAATTCGTTCAGCACGGTGGTGAGCCGGCTGGCTCCGAGTTCCGGGCCGATTTGGTAGGAGAGAACCCGAGTGAGCCCCCACCCCGAGGTCGCAGCCGCGATCGCCGGGGGCACGGATGAGAAGGTTAGGCGTGGGTTGACGGTGACGGACGTTTGCTGACCAAAGCGCCACTTCGATGGTGGCCCGAGCGGTCGAATCGCAATCACGTCATGGTCTGCCAGGTCGCTGGGTGTCTGCGGACAACCTCGCTCTTCGAGATAGGAGTGACTGCCGCAAACCACCTTCCGTACTTCGCCGACGCGCGATGCGATCAGGCTAGAGTCAGGCAGCGATCCGATGCGGACGGCAATATCAAAGCCCTCTTCCACGACGTTGACCACGCGATCGAGAAACACGGCTTCGACGGTGACCTCGGGGTACGCGTTGAGATACTCGAGCAGGATCGGTGACACATAGTGCTCACCAAACAGAACGGAGGCCGTTA
>JBLFZA010000138.1:0-11733 GCA_047610025.1 Bradymonadia bacterium
AATCTTGATCACCTACAATGTCGCACAAGTGCGGCTGTTACCGACGTTTGCGCGATATTGGCGGGGATGGGCGAGGTGCCGCGCAGGGTCAACTTCGGCCCAAGTGGGACGACAGTTGCGCGCTTCTCTGACACCCGTCGGGCGGGCGCCGTGCCTGAGGCTCGGCGCAGGTGCCACCGCGACGATTTGGCGGGGCGCGGAGACGAATTCTGGCGACGGTCAGACGCGATTGGAGAGTCGCGCGGACGAGCGCGTCGCGTCGCGTCTCGAAGCCGTCGAAGCGCGGTTTCCGCCGGACTCGTTACGAGAAGACGCGGCGGGTCATCTTGATGAAGGCCGTCTTCACGCGCTCGGCGACCTCGTCAGGCGTCTCTCCATCCGTCAACAGCTGAGCCGTCGCGCCGCTCGGTTGGAAGTGCAACGCGTTGCCGAGCAGCTGCAGCACCCAGACTTCGATGTCGATTTGCTCTCGCACCGAGACCGGGACGGTTTTCACCAGCACGGCGACCGCCTGTGCGGTGATTGGCGCGAGGAAGGGCGTCGTATGCTCCGATGGCCCGCCTTCTTCGCCGAGCAGTTCAAAGCAGATGATTCGCGCGTACTCCGGGTGCGCTGCGAGCCAGCCCAGATAGGCGTCACAGAGCGCGACCACACGATCGACCCCGGAAGAGTCGTCCTCCATGTCGAAGAGCCACAGGTCGAGGCTGAGCGCGACCTCTTCGAGCACGCGCAAGTACAAGCCCTGCTTCGAGCGGAAGTGATGCACGACCGATGGCGGCGTCACATCCGCGGCACCAGCGATCTTCCGAACACTTGCCGAAGCGTAGCCGTGCGTCGCGAAGTTCTCGACCGCGACTTCGACGATGCGTTCTTTGGTCTCGGTGTTGCCAACCGGACGGCCGGGGCCGCGCTTAAACTCACCGGTATCGGAGAGTCGTGTCGAGCCTTTGGGGCGTTTCGCTTGAGCCATGAGCTGGGTGCTGGCGGTCGAACGGGAGGGGGGAAGGCCTACCCTACTCAGGCGGGCCGGTACAGAGCGAGATCGCAGAAGCGCAGTGAGAGCGACGAACGCGTTAGCGGTCTGGAGAGAGACCGGCATCTCTTCCCCTGACGCAGCGAAGAGAGAGAGAGAGAGACCTGCTGGCAGCAGGTCTCGGCGAGGTGCAAGGCGAGGTCACGAGAGGGACAGTGAAGCTGACGGAAGGCGAGAGGGTCGGCGCGCTAGGCTCCTCTTACCCGCTCCTCTGCCAACCAGCGCTCCGCATCCTCCATACTGTCACACTGAATGCACTCCAAGTAGTCGCTGGCCAGTTGCTCGTAGACTCGCATCATCCCGTACATCGCGGGATCAGTCGTCACGAGGCCGATGCGCGCTCGCCCTCTCCAGCTCGAGTTCTCCTTCACGAAGGCGAGAATCGGTGCCAAACTCGCAGTGGAGATCGCCCCAACACTCGCCTCGCGTAGGTCCCAAATCGAGGGCACTCTTCGCCCCATTTTGGGGTGGGTGGCCATCGTTCTCAGCACGATCATGACGCGCTCGGTGGTCAACTCGCCACGCGGACGCACCACTAGCGTTCGCAGGCGTTCGTCATAGCTGACAAGTTCGTTATTCACTGAGTTGCGCCGATGGGACCCGGATTCTATCCGACAGCCTACACGAACAATCCCAGATGAATAAGGGGGTGTCGATGCACCACGCCGGCAGCCTGAATCAGCGAACGTCTAACAATCTGACTTTCGCCGCACCAACGCGAGCAGCATGAGAGCGCCATACCAAGCCGCACCGCCAGCGGGCACCGTCGCGCAACCGGACGACTCACCCGTCTCATCTTCAGCCCCCTGCCCATTGCTGCCGACATCCGCGTTGAACCCAAGATCGCCAATCTCTGGGAGCGGCAGGCCCGTCTCGAACGCAAAGTCATAGGCATTCAGCAAGCAGCGCTGCTGCGTCTCCTCGTCAAGCCCAACGCCCTCAGCATAAGACGTGACGTCGAGCACGTCGAAGAGAATCTCTTCGTCTGTGCCGTCTGCGCCGAGTCGACTGAGCCGCCTCGTCGAGATGCCCCATCGTTGCTCTCCGGAGCCGCCGACGCGAATCCACGAAACAGGCTCGCCGGTCTCCAGGGCACCTTCAACGGCGTAGACCCATTGCCCTTGCGACACGAAGGTCAGCCCGCTGTTGAGCATCATGGGGCCACCGATCGTCGGGAGCTCTTCCCCTAAAATCGACCACCCGTCGACCTCAAGCAGCGGCACCGACGCTGGCATCAGTGTGCTCACCAGGGTCACGTCGTCGTGCTGAGAGACCAACACCCACTGCCCATCGGTGTAACGCAGCGAAACCGCCCCGGTCGGCGGCATCTCGACTGTCAGTTCGAGTGTCTCGAGTGTCTCATCCGCGGTCATCCAGCCGAGCACGAAGCCCGTTTCACTCGCGCGGCCGAGGCCGACACCGTCCGGCGTGACGTAGAGCGATCCCCAGGCCTCTTCACCCGCAAAAATCTGACGCGGCTCGGGGTCGAAAGTCCATAGCGAGGTGATGCCTTCCACGCGTGCGAGCAGGAACGCTCCAGTGGCTTCATCACCGTGCACAGCGAGAATACTGCTCGACTCAAAAGGCAGCGTTGGCAGCGCCGTGACATCACCAGTCACCGGCACCAGAAACGTGCCCCCCTGTCCGATGACCACCGACGACACGAAGCTGCGCGGCATCACGAAGACGCCCGCCTCGCTCCCGAACTGCGTCGCGCAGATGTACTCCCAGCCCGCTGCTGTCGCGCGCACCACCCCCTGGCTCGGCCGGATGAGCCACGGCACACCGTCCTCCGCTCGCACGCCGTCGTCCGAGGCGGCGATCGTCACGCCATGCGCGAAACCATCCGCGACGCTGAGCGCGCTGCCTAGCAGCACCACGGCGCACGCCATGAGAAACCGACGCGTGTGGGTAACGGGTCGACGAGAGATTCGGCTGGAGCCAAGGGACATCGAAACTACTGGAGGCGGGGAAGCGCAGCCCCTGTCTTAACTATTCCGCGATTCGACGCCACCTCTGCGTTCCACAACACTCACAAGACCTCAGCCGAACGCCCCCGGAATCGACTCGTAGAGCTCGACGCGGTTGCCATCGAGGTCCCGCGCCCAGGCGAACTTCCCGTAGTCGAGGTCGTCGCGGCGGATGATGGTCACGCCGTTGGTCGCGAGGTGCGCGGCCGCGTCGTCGAGGCTGCGGACGCGGAGGTTAAGCATCATCGGCTGGTCACCGTACATCTCTTCTGCCTCAGCGGGCTCCGGATTCGGGACCGCCCGACGAGGAACGGGCACCTTCGCCTTCATGATCGCGAAGTGGAAGTTGCACTGGCGCGTCGGCTCCTCCGGATCGAGGTACACCATCATTTGGTACACCGACTCCGCCCCACTGAAGGTGAACCCGAAGTTGCTCGCGTACCACTCGGCTAACGCCTTGGGGTCTTCGGAGAACAGAAAAACGCCACCGACACCGTCAAAAAATGAGGTCATGAACAGACTCCGTCGCTCGCAGGGGGTCGCCGCGGTTGACCGCACGACAGCGGAAACACCAAGGGTATGAGTTCACGTATAGCGAAAACGCGCCCTCCCCGCGACCACGCTACATTTCTGCTCCGCATCGAGCACGCTCTGCCCTCCACTCCGCGACCCCGCGCCGCATGTTCTGGCTTCAATCCCTCGCTGTGTTGGCGCTCCCTCTAGGCCTCTGTCTTGTGCTCAGCGCTGCGCTCGGTCGCGGCCAGCTGCTGAAGCGATGGACCTTCGTATGGCTCGTGCTACTCGGCGCACTCGGCGGGCTTTTCTTCGCGCTCTTTGGTGCGGAGACGGTCGACACATGGAGCGCGTGGGTGCTCGGCCCTTCGCGATCTGCCCAGATCTTCGGCCAAGCGTTCGCCGAAGAGCTCGGCAAAGCGCTGATCCTCTTGGTGCTGCTGCGCACTCGAGAGTACCGCTCCCCTGTTGATGGGCTCCTCTTCGGGTTGGCGGCTGGCACGGGCTTCGCCGTTGTCGAGAACATCGGCTACGGAGCGGTCGCGTTTGGAAACGGCGGAGCGGCCGAGTTCTGGGCGACGATGGCCGGTCGTGTCCCGGCGTCCCTCGTGATTCATGGCGGCACGACGGCCATGGTCGGGGCCGGGCTGGCCGAAGTTCGCTGGGAGCAGCGACGGTGGACGGTCCTGCTCGCTTTGCCTGCGCTGCTCAGCGTGGCGACCTTCATTCACGGCGGGTGGAACACCCTGATCACCCAAGCCGTGAGAAGTGACCCCGCAGCGATCGGAGCGGTCGCCCTACTCTTCGCGATGATCTTCTTCGGCGTCGTCTTGCTGGTCTACGCGTCGGACGCCGAGGATCGCGCCATCCTCGCGGAGCTCGAGGCCGAGGTCGAGAGCGGGCATCTAACCGCGACATCGGTCATGCGCGCCACCAACAAACCGAGAGCCAACCGGTTCCGCTGGATGCTCTCCCGCACCAGCCGCCGGAAGCGAAAGCACGCGTTGCGTCTCGCCTATGCGCGGCGCCGAAACCGCGAGCGCCCCGACCTCGAGCCGCACGTTGAGGACCAACAGGACAAACTCGACGCGCTCCGGCGCGAGCTTCGGCGCAAAGATCCCTCATGACGGCCCGTTCTTCCACACAACACGCCGCCCTCACAGCGCGCGAGGCTCGGCGACTCGCGCTGCACCGTAGCGGCTTGCTTGGCCGATCGGAGTGGCCACGCCGCACGTCTGGACACGTTGCGACGGCACACGCGATACAAGCCGTCACGGAGCTCGGGTACCTGCAACTCGACACGATCCCCATCAGCGGAGCACGCAGTCACGGGTTGGTTCTCGCAAGCCGACTACCCGGTTATGCCACGGCACACGCCGAAGACCTGCTCGGCGAGAGCGACGCACTGTTTGAATACTGGGGGCACGAAGTCTCTTGGCTGCCCATCTCTCTGTATGGCGCGATGGCGTTTCGGCGAGCGCAGTTTCGCGAGCGACCATGGTGGAAAACGATCGTCGATGGCAACCAGAAGTGGGTCGACACCGTGCTCGAGCGTATCACCGAAGAGGGACCGCTCGGCAGTCGCGATTTCGCGAGCGCTGCCGCAGACGGCTCCTGGTACGGGCGGCCTCCGCGCCGAGTGCTAGCCGCGCTCTGGTCATCAGGCGAGCTCGCGGTGCACAACCGCATCGGCTTCGAGCGCTCGTTTGACCTGACAGAGCGCGTGATCCCGGCCCATGCTCCGAAGCCGCTCGACGAGGTCGAGGGCGTCGCGCTGCTGCTAGAGACCGCCGCGGCGCTTCATGGCTGGGCAGCCCACACGACGCTCACCGAGACGTTTCGGCTCCGGCGCACACGTCCCTCCGTGATTGAGGCGTTTGCTCTGCTTCGGGAGACTGGGCGGCTCGTTGATTGTGATGTCGTTTCGATAGGCGGCGGCACTACGCGCGGGGTTATTCGACCCGTCGACCTCGCGTGTGTGTCATCACTACACGGCGCAAGAGGCCCGCGAGGGGTCTTGCTCTCCCCATTCGACCCTCTTGTTTGGGATCGCAAACGCGCGGCGCTCTTGTTTGATTTCGACGCCATCATGGAGTTCTTCAAACCTGCGCACGAGCGGCGCTATGGCTACTACTGTTTGCCCGTGCTGGCGGGCGACAATCTGGTGTCACGCGTGGACCTGCGCGCCAACCGAAAGGTGGGCACGTTCGAGGTGCTCTCGCGACACGACGTCGAAGGACACGAGAAACGAGCGACGACAGCGGTGCCGATCGCGCTTGCCCGTCACGCCGATGCGGTGGGGCTGTCCCTCGCGAACTAGACGGGCGGTCGACCAACGACCGCCCGTGGCCAGAACCTAGGCCATGGCCTGAAGCTGCTGCGCGAGCTCGGTGACCTGCTCGTACGACTCGGCCACGAAGAAGATCTCCTGGGGAGCATCGTAGTCGATCGACAGCTTGCGGATGTCGTCGAGCTTGAACGGACGCTTCTCAACGGTGGGATCAATCGCGCGCAGCAGGTCCTGGATGCCGCCGTTACAGCCGGCACCGAAGACCTTGAGCTCGCCGTCTTCGTGGATCAGGCCGTACTCGACGGTGTACCAGTAGAAGAGGCCAATGAGGTCGAGCAGCTCGTCGTTGCCCGCCGCGACTGCAGCGCGAGCCGCTTCGCCAATGCCGACCGAGAGGTCGACGAAGGGCTGGTGCATAAACATCGGCGCGTGGCCCCGAAGCTCGTGCAGGATGTCCGGCTCAGGCGTGAAGAAGGGGTAGCTGTAGTGGCGCACGTAGGGCGTGCAGCGCATCACGCGGTTCTCGAGCATCGGCAAGAACTCACCCTTGTCGAGCAGGCCGCCGACCGGTGCGAGCATGAAGCCCGTCGCGGCCTCCATCGTCGCGGAGACGTCATCGAGCTGAGGGATGCGATCCGTTCGCAGGTTGAGCGCGTCGCGTCCCTCAAGGAAGGCAGCGCTGGCGTAGGAGTCCTGCAGTCGCACCAGGATGTCGGAGACCAGATTCCATGTCTGGTGTTCCTTCTCGGTGTACTCGAAGGTCGGGATTTGCGGCCACGACTTGGCGCCGTTGCCGACGAGTTCGGTCACTCGTCCGCGGTACTCGGCGTCGTGGGCGCCGGGGTACGCGGTCTGAACAATGCTCGCGTAGTCATTCTTCGCGAATGGCACGCTCTCTAGAAAACTGCGGTCACGCCTCATGATATTCCTACTGTCTGGGGTCTTGTTGCGCTCTAGATAGCCCCGCGCGCCGGAAAGTCCAGCGCTGTGCGCGACGCATTGCGGCGGGCGGTGCGCTTCGGGGGAATTGGAGCGACTGGCGAGGCGATTCGGGGACGGAGAACGAAGTACCGGGGCCAATCGGGACATCGAGGTGTAACCTGCCGCAGGACGTCTCGGACGGACTGCACGACACCCTCGGCCCTTCGGGAGTTCGACCCGACTGGCGAGACGCTCCGGAAGCTCGCTTAGAGCCCGGCGAGATAGTCGACGATCAGCTGTACGTCCGAGTCGCTCAGCTCGTCCGCCTGCCAGCTCGGCATATAGTCCCGCGAGGCACGCACATCACTACCACCGAACCCGCTTCGCACGGCCGCCAGAAAGCGCTCTGGCTCGTCGACTGCGAAGTCCAGCAAGCTCTGTCGCGTTCGGCCGCCTTGGCCGACGCCACCGAGCTCTCCATCGCCGTGACAGTTGCCGCAGTAGGTCAGATAGAGACCCTCGCCAGACGTCGGTTTGGGCGGCTCGCGCAGGAACGCGATGATCGAGCAGAGCTCCACATCGGATAGCAAAACCTCGCTGTAGGAAGGCATGCCACCTGGGTAGCCTTGCTCCTGCCGACCACGCCGAACGGTGGTTGACGCCAGATCCACAATGGGCTGCTGGATGTTCGGGCCGAGCGATGTGCCGGTACCGTCGGGCGAGTGGCACCCCGTGCAAAGTGAGAAGGCCTCTTCGCCATCGGCGCTGAGCGCGGAGCGCTCGTGCGGTGCGCAGAAATCACCGGGCCAGCCGGAGGTAGTCTCAAGCGGTGGCTCAGACACGGCGTCCTCTCCGCATCCCGCGAGGCAAGCGAGCAGCGCTAGGGGGAGCGCGTAAGCGAAACGGCGAAGCCGAGAAGGAAGCGAACGCTGCGTCATCGAGGCGTAGTCTCTGCGGGTCCAAGAACAATCCGCAGCATAGGGGGGACGGCCCGAAGGATCAACGAGTTCGGTGCGCACGACGGCTACCGGACGGCGTCAGTGACGATGTCTGCATGCAGCCCGCTCCGGACCCTGGCCGGCGGGCCGCTTAAAATCCAGAAGCAGGGGTCCCGCGCGTGAACCAGCTGGCACTCTGCTCGTCCACGTCGCCAGAACCGAACATGCGGGCTGCACGATCGTCGCGTCGCTCTTGACCGTGCATCCCCATATGGTTTAGTTATTAAACCCACTCGGAGCCACCATGTTCGCACCGCCTAGCTGGATCACCGTCTCGTTTACCCTGCTCAGCCTCGCTGTCGCGATAATGGGCCTCCTGCTCTATCGCCGCGGCGTGCGGCGCGACGGTGGCAAAGCTCACGTCGGGCGGGCCGCGGCCATCATCGCCACGTGGCTCACGCTTCACGCAATGGTGGCGACAAGTGGCGTGCTGGAGATCGTCTCTCCGATCCCCGCGATTGTCCCGTACTTGGCGCTGACCATCGGCGCCGCGCTCTTCCTGGCGTTTGGCGCGGTGGGCAAGAGCATGATCGCCTTGCCACTCTGGGTGCTCGTCGCCTGCCAAGGCTTCCGGGTACCGGTCGAGCTCATTCTGCATGCGCTCTACACAGCCGGCCAGCTCCCCATACAAATGACATGGGAGGGCCGAAACATCGACGTGCTCTCCGGGTTTTTCGGTCTCACTGTTTTGCTCGTGGCGCTCGCGCGACGTCGAATGGCGGAACCTGTTCCAAGGCGGCTGCTCCTGCTGTTCAATGTTGTTGGGTTCGTTCTGCTATTGAACGTCGTGCACATCGCGCTACTCAGCGCGCCTCTGCCAATCCGCACATACATGAACGACCCACCGGTGCTGCTCCTCTTCCATGTGCCCTACAACTGGATCGTGGGCGTTCACGTGTTCTCCGCGATGGTCTACCATCTTCTCTTCTTCCGCGCCTACCGAGCCTCCCGTGTCGCCGCGTAGCTACAAACAATTCTGTGCGCTCGCGCGGGCACTCGATGTGATCGGTGATCGATGGACGCTACTCATCGTGCGGAATCTCCTGCTCGGGCCCCAGACCTGGTCTCAGCTGAAGACACATCTGCCGGGGTTGGCGACCAATCTCCTGAGTACGCGGCTGGAGCAGCTGCAGCGCGACGACTTGATCGACAAGAGCGACACTGGCTACTCGCTTACAGAGATGGGAGAGACGCTCGAGACACCGTTGTTTGCGATCGCCGAGTGGGGCGAGGCGCACGCGTTTGGCCCGCCGAAGGAGGGGGAGGTGATGCGTCTGCGCTACCTCTTCACCTCGGTACGACGAAAGCTGAAGGCGGCAGCGCCCGAGGCGGACGCGGTGCTACAGATCGCGGTGGATGATGAACACTACGTCGTGCAGTGGGGGGCGGGGTCGACCATCAGCCAAGGCCCGCCGGGCGGCAGTGCGGATGCGAGCTGGAGCACGGACTTCGAGGGTCTCCGGGCGCTCTTGTTCTCGTCCGAAGACGCAGCGGTCATCGCAGGCCGCTCTCAGTCTTTCAAAGGAGACGTGTCGATGTTGGAGCGCCTGCGACAGCTCACGCGCGACTGAGCCGAGCGGCATCACGCCGCCCGCCGCCTAGTCGGCAGGAGGGCAGGATTCCTGTTGGAGCGCGTACTCCGCTTCGCAGCCGAGCTCACCATCGAACGAGAGCTCTCCGTCGTCGCCGTGGCAGGCTTCGTCGCTTGCGGCGGCGCACCCAAAGTAGCTCAGCACGGCGTCCTGGCAGGTCTGATCCAGCGAGTCGAATGTGGCTTCGAGATCCGAGTAGTACCCGATACAGCGATTTACGAGCGACATGCGGTCCACGCACAACGACCCGGCCTCGCAATAGGCGACGATCGCAGCACGAAGGGTGCTGTTCGGTCCCACGTCGAGACTACCGTCTGGAGTCGGGCCCGCGTCTAGTCCAACGTCCACGATCGGGCCGCCGTCGCCACCGGCGTCTTGGGCCCCGGTGTCCGCGGTGACGCCGCCATCGTGTGTCGTGCCCGTATCGCTGCCCGCGGCGTCTAACGGCGTCGCGTCAGCAGGGGGAAAGAACGGAACATCATCGTTGCAGCCGGCGAGCGCGAGGCCAGCGAGCGCGACAAGGGGGATCGGACGATAGATCATCGACATCTTTCTATTCTCGGCAGAGGGCGGGCAACGGTCGCGTGAGCGTAACCAAGTCATTGCGTAAGGTCGAGCGCCAGATGGGCGCCGAACAGGGCGCCGAACAGCTACCGACAATCGCTTGTTGGGTATTGTTAATCGCCCTGTAGGTGTCGCAAGGCCTGCCTCACGGCTTCTTCACGCAGGCGCTCCCCGTCAATTCTGCGCGAGGGCGGGCAACGGTCGCCGCGATCAGGTTCTCGTCGCTGCTCGTACTTCTCTGGGCGGCGAAGCTCGTCCGGGCGCCCTCCCTTGAGAGAACCTATGTGCCCTCGGTCGGGCGGCCGGTGGCTGAGAGAGTGGGTTGCTCCGCTCGTCGTCGCCTACTCCCCCTGCTGCCACCTCAACCCCAGCACCGCGCCAAACGGCTTGCCGGGCCGCGCGCCAAACGGCCGATATGACGCCACACCGCGGCTGTTCGTCACATTATCGAGGCGCCCGTAGAGCTCGAGCTGGCCCGCACCAATATATGTCAGCATGCTAGACGCCGCGACATCGAGGTGGAACTGCGGATCGGCGAACAGCGTGTCGGCGCCATCACCAGACCCCGCGACATCGCGCGTGCGTGTATGTCCACTAGCGGACACCGCGGCCTGCCATCGCCAATGTGAAATCCCAATGCTGCCCGACAGCTGATGACGAGGGAGCTGCGGGAGCTCGTCGCCTTGCTCTACATCGCCATACAAAGGAAACGCGCTCTCGAAGTCGCTCAAGAAGCTGGAACTCGTCAGCGTGTACGTCCCGCGAATCGGTACGCTGTACCGCGACGACAGCGTAACCTCCGCCGTCGCCAGGCCTTCGAGACCCGCAATGCGCACCGCGCCACCCGCGAACTCCTGATCGAGCTGGGCAGAGTCGCACCCGGTTGAACCCGAGCACGTGCCAATGAGGTTCATGTATCGCGTCACGAACGCGCGAGCGCTCACAAACGTCGCCCGATCGTCATCCTCGTAAGTCAGGCCAAACTCGCCGTTCCAGCTCGTCTCCGATTCGCTCGGCGACGCTGACGGGGTAGCCGGGCTGAACCCCCGGCGGCCGGCGAGAGAGAGTCGCCAACGCTCCGCGAGTTGATGCTCGAGACCCAACGCAGGCAGCACGACGGCCTGCGTATCCGACGTCGTCTCATCTGCTAAGCGGTCTTCGAAACGAGTGCGAATCGTCTCCGCACGGACCCCGGGAAGCAAGCGCCAGTCTTTGTACTGCAGAACGTAAAGCCCCCAGATCGCGAGGGCCGTTGCGCTGCCCGTGTTGTCTGTCACCGTCACGTCCGACCGCTCGCTGAACTCAGCGCGCCCATCGAGCATCAGCAGCTCGGCGCTGCGGTGGTCGCGCTCTACACGATCCCCATGAACGCGCAGCCCCGCTTCGAGGTCGTGCACCGCGTCGCCCGATGCCCGTCGAAAGCGCAACGCCGATTGCGCGCCCTGCGACACGTATTGCCGACCGTTCCTTCGGAGGTCGATCGCCTCCGCGGCGGTGGCGTCCGCGACGCCTGTCAGCACCTCATAGTATCCGCGATTAAGCGGAGTCGTCGGGTCAGCCAGCACGTCCAAGAAGCTCGGCGCGCCCCCATCGAGAAAGCCATCTACTCGGCCCCACTCGCGATCGAGCTGGTGTCGGTACAGCGAGGTTGTCCACCGCAACGAGGAGCCTAACTGGAAACGGTAGTCCGCGCGCCCCTCCCAACGCAGCCAGTCCATGCGATCTCTGCCCGACGCCGCGTATCGACGATCCGGAGTGTCGCGCAAATCAGCCGTGCTCAGGCCAAGGTACGTCTCATTCGAGGACTCCGACTGCACGCCGCCGCGAAGCGTAAGGCGATGCACTTGGTGCA